>NZ_RFFI01000056.1 GCF_003696205.1 Cellulomonas triticagri | reverse complement strand
GCCGTCACGCGGCTGGGCCCCGCTGCCGCCGCCGTCCGGGCCGCCGCCGTACCACCACGGCAGCCCGCGCCCCCCGAAGCCGCCGAAGCCGCCGCGCCGCGGCCCGGGCGCCACGGTCGTGGGCGTGGTCGTCGCGGTCGTCCTGCTCGGCCTGGCGGGCCTGCTGCTCGCCGAGCGCGCCGGGGTGTACGACGGCCCGATCGCCTCGGTCGTCCTCGGTGGCGGCGTCCTGCTCATCGGCCTCGCGATCATCGTGTCCGGCCTGCGGGGCCGCACCGCCGGGGGTCTGACCGCCCTCGCCATCATCGGCATGCTGATGGCCGGGCCGACCGTCGCGTTCTCCGACACCGCCCGCTGGTACGGCTGGGACTGGGACGAGGCCCGCAGCAGCGCGTTCCGGGACGTCGACACCGTCGTCCAGACCCGCGCCGAGGCCGAGGACGGCATCTCCTCCGGCGTCGGTGACGTGACCCTGGACCTCACCGAGGTCCCCCTGTCCGGCGAGACCCTGCGGGTCCCCGTCAGCGGCGGCATCGGCGACATCCGGGTGATCGTGCCCGAGGACACCGCCGTGGTCGCCGAGATCACCTCCGGCGTCGGCAGCGTCCGCTGGGACGTCGACGGCCGCGAGCAGACCACCGACGGCTTCGGCAACAACCCGACCTTCCGCTCCGACGCCGTCGTGGACGGCCAGGACCCCGCGCTCGAGCTGCTCGTCCAGGTCGGCGTCGGCTCCATCACCATCGAGGAGGACTGATGAGCACCACCGGCCCCACGCCCCGTCCGGCCGACGGCACCGACGGTGCCGACAGCACCGACGACGCCACGCAGGTCATCGAGACCGGCGGCCGCGCCCGCACCGAGGACGACGCGACCCAGGTCATCGAGACCGGGAGCAGCACGCGGGTCGTCGAGACCGGCGACGAGACGCAGGTCATCGAGACGACCGGGGACACCCGGGTCATCGAGACCGGCGGCGACACCGTCGTCATCGAGTCCGCCGAGGGCACCGAGGTCGTCGAGACGGAGGTCGCCGCGGCACCCGGCGAGGACGACCCGGGCACGCCCGGCCCCGAGCCGGTGCGGACGACCGCGTTCGCCGCGACGCCGAGCACGCCGCCCACCCCCGCGCCCACCGCTCCGACGCCCACGGCCGACCCCTACGGCAGCGCGCCGTACGGCACGTCCCCGTACGGCGGCGCGGCCCCGGCGCCCGCGGGACCCACGGGCCCCACCGGCACGGGTCCGTGGACGGCCTCCGCGCCCGCGCCGGCTCCCGTGCCGGTCCCCGAGGACCGCGGTCCCCGGTCCGGGACGGTGGTGTGGGGCCTGGTGGTCGCCGCGATCGGCGTGGGCATCCTCGCGATGGCCGCCGGTGCGCGGATCGACGCCCAGCTGGCGCTGATCACCCTGCTCGCCGGGGCTGGCGCGGCGCTGCTGGTCGGGTCCGTGGTGAGCGCCGCGCGGCGCCGCGGCCGGGAGCGTGCCGCCCGAGGCTGACACGACGGCACCGACGACGAGGGCCGGTACCCGTGCGGGTACCGGCCCTCGTGCGTGGGTGGTGCTGCGGCTCAGGCCTTGATCGGCTCCGTGCCGGAGACCGGGGAGGCGGGGCGGGAGTCCACGACCGTCGCGACCTTGCGGCCCGCGAGGACCCACAGGGAGTAGCCGACGAGGACGAACAGCACGCCGAGGCCCATGACCAGGGCGGCGACGCCGAACGCCACGACCGAGGTGAACAGCGAGGCCCGCAGGAAGGACGCGTTCATCGCGGTGGCCCGCAGCGGGTCGTCCTGCTCGAGCTCGGCGTAGGTCTTGCCGTCCGTCGCCTTGAGCGCGTGCTCGTTGATGATGTCGGCCTGCGCGAACGCGGTCCACGGGCTGGTGACCTGCTGGCCGCCGAACGCCGCCGCGTCCTCGGAGACGGTGATGTTCTCCTCGGCGAGCTGGCTGGAGACCATGCCCCAGGTGACGCCGCCGGCGATGAGGAGGACGAGACCCGCGATCGCGGAGAGGATGCCGATGACGCGGACAGCCTTCGAGCCGCCCGTCGCTGCCACGGTAGACATGTGGTTCTCCCTTTCAGATACCCCCGGTGCGGACCGGTCGTCGACCGGTCCGGTGGAACCTGCGAGCCCCACGAGGAAGAGACTGCTACCCCCTGGCGCCGCGAGGCAGGACGTAGGTCATGCCTACAGCACCGCACCCGCTTCGTGACTGGGTTCACGAAGTGCGGATTCCTGCAGATCGGGCCCTACGTCCTACGACCTGGCACCTGTTCAGCCTAGGACATAGGTCCTGGTCGTGGGCAGGTCGGCGGACCGCCGCGCGTGTCGGCTAGCCTCGGCTGCCATGGCGACCGAACCCGAGGACGGCACCCCCGCGCCGCTGCCCGTCACGGTGCGCGGCACCACCCTCGGCGCCGGCCGGCCCGCCGTGGTCGTCCCCCTCACCGGGGCCACCGTCGAGGCGCTGCTCGCCGAGGTCGCCGCCGTGCTCGCCGTCGCCGAGCAGGTCGACCTGGTCGAGTGGCGCGTCGACCACCTCGCCGCCGGGCTCGCGCCCGCCGACGTCGTCGCCGCCGGGCGTGCCGTGACCGGCGCCCTCGACGCCGCGCCGCGCCGGCTCCCGCTCCTGGTCACGATCCGCACCACCGCCGAGGGCGGCTCCGCCGACGTCGACCCCCCCGGGTACGAGGCGGCGCTGCGCGCCGCGGTCGACGCGGGGATCGCCGACCTGCTGGACGTCGAGGTCGCGCGCGACGCCGCCACGGTGGACCGGGTCGTCGCCCGCGCCCACGCCGCGGGCGTGCCCGTCGTCGGCTCGCACCACGACTTCGACCGCACCCCGCCGCGCGAGCAGATCGCCGCGACCCTGCTCGCCATGGCCGACCTCGGGGCGGACGTGCTCAAGGTCGCCGTCATGCCGCACGACCCGGGTGACGTGCTCGCGCTGCTCGGCGCCACCTGGGACACCACGCGCCGCACCGGCCGACCCGTCATCACCATGGCGATGGGCCCGCTCGGTGTCGCCTCCCGCGTCGCGGGCGGGACGTTCGGGTCCGCGGCGACGTTCGCGGCCGTCGGCGCCGCCTCGGCCCCGGGGCAGGTCGGGCTCGCCGCGCTGCGAGCCGCGCTCGACGTGGTGCACCCCGCCTGACGCACGCCCCCACCCGACACGCCCCCGCCCGACGCACGACGGCCCGGCACCCCAGGCGGGGTACCGGGCCGTCGGCGCGGCGCGGCCGGTCAGGCCGCGCGCGGGGTCACTCCCACTCGATGGTGCCCGGCGGCTTGCTCGTCACGTCGAGCACCACGCGGTTGACCTCCGGCACCTCGTTGGTGATGCGGGTGGAGATCGTCGCGAGCACGTCGTACGGCAGGCGGGTCCAGTCGGCGGTCATCGCGTCCTCGGAGGACACGGGGCGCAGCACGACGGGGTGGCCGTAGGTGCGGCCGTCGCCCTGGACGCCGACGGAGCGGACGTCCGCGAGCAGCACGACCGGGCACTGCCAGATCTCGCGGTCCAGCCCGGCCCGGGTGAGCTCCTCGCGGGCGATGACGTCCGCGGCGCGGAGCACGTCCAGGCGCTCCTGGGTGACCTCGCCGATGATCCGGATGCCCAGGCCGGGGCCGGGGAACGGCTGGCGCCAGACGATGGCCTCCGGCACGCCGAGCTCGAGGCCGACGGCGCGGACCTCGTCCTTGAACAGCGCGCGCAGCGGCTCGACCAGCTCGAACTGCAGGTCGTCCGGCAGGCCGCCGACGTTGTGGTGGCTCTTGATGTTGGCCGCGCCCTCGCCGCCGCCGGACTCGACGACGTCCGGGTACAGCGTGCCCTGCACGAGGAACTTGACCTCCTCGCCGTGCTCGCCCGCGGCCTCCACGATGCCGCGCGCGGCGTCCTCGAACACGCGGATGAACTCGCGGCCGATGATCTTGCGCTTGGTCTCCGGGTCGGTGTGCCCGGCGAGCGCGGTGAGGAACTGCTCGCGGGCGTCCACGACGACGAGGTTGACGCCGGTGGACGCGACGAAGTCCTGCTCCACCTGCTCGGCCTCGCCGGTGCGCAGCAGGCCGTGGTCCACGAAGACGCAGGTCAGCTGGTCACCGACGGCCTTCTGCACCAGGGCGGCCGCCACGGAGGAGTCGACGCCGCCGGACAGGCCGCAGATGACGCGGGCGTCACCCACCTGGGCGCGGATGCGCGCGACCTGGTCCGCGATGACGTTGCCCGGGTTCCAGTCGGCGGCGAGCCCGGCACCCTCGTAGAGGAAGTGCTCCAGCGTGCGCTGGCCGAGCGGGGAGTGCTTGACCTCCGGGTGCCACTGCACGCCGAACAGCCGCCGCTCGCGGTTCTCGAACGCCGCGACCGGCGACCCGGCGGACGTCGCGAGGACGTCGAAGCCCTGGGGCGCCTCGTGCACGGAGTCGCCGTGGCTCATCCACACGGTCTGCTGCTCGGGGCTGCCCGCGAGGACGGTGCCGCCCGCGACGACGTCGACCGGGGTGCCGCCGTACTCGCGGTTGCCGGTCTGCGCGACGGTGCCGCCGAGCGCCTTGGCCATCGCCTGGAAGCCGTAGCAGATGCCCAGGACGGGCACCCCGGCCTCGAACAGCGCGGGGTCCACGAACGGGGCGCCCTCGGCGTACACGGAGGACGGGCCGCCGGACAGGATGATCGCCGCGGGGTCCTTGGCGAGCATGTCCGCGACGGTCGCCGTGTGCGGGACGATCTCGGAGTAGACGCTGGCCTCACGCACCCGGCGTGCGATCAGCTGCGCGTACTGCGCGCCGAAGTCGACGACGAGGACGGGGCGCGGCTGGTCGCCGGGCACGGGGTCGGGCTGGGGTGCGGCGGGCGTGGCGGAGGCGTCGGTCACGGCACCAGGGTAGTGCGCCCCGCGGACGGGTCAGGACCCGGACCGCTCCCCGATGCGGCGCTGCCGGCTGATCTCCTTGCGGAGGCTCTCGTGGAAGTCCTCGGCCACGGCGAGCTGCTCGCGCAGCGCCCGCGACCGCTCCTCCGCGGCCAGCCGGTACATGACGAGGCGCTCCAGGAGGGCCTCGTGCTCCTCGTCGGCGATGCCGGGCTCGTTCAGCTTGTCGAGCACGCCCAGCAGGTCGCCCATCTCGTCCAGGGAGAAGTCGAGCGGCTTCATGCGCTTGATCAGCTCCAGCCGTGCGATGTCGGGCTCGGTGTACAGGCGGAAGCCGCCGTGCGTGCGGGCCGAGGGCCGGACCAGGCCGACCTCGCCGTAGTAGCGGATCGTGCGCAGGGACAGGCCGGTGCGCTCCGCGACCTCGCCGATCTGCATGTGCTGCAGGGACACGGTGGCACCTCCTTCCGGCAGCGGCCGCCAGCATAGCCACCGGCGGACTCCGTGGACATCGACCCTCCTCTCACGTCAGCGTCCGGGTCGTGCTGTGAAGATCCCGTGCGGGCCGTCACCCGCATGGCGGAGCCCGGTTCCCAAACTGCGCATATCGGGCATACCTTCCGTTACGTGAGGGATGACGCAGCGCGCACGACGCACCCGCCGTCCACGGACGGGCTCCCGGCCACCGGCCACGCCGCCGCCGTGCCCGCACCGCACCCCGGCGCCTCCGCCGGCATCCCCGGGAACGCCCGGCCCTCCGGCCGGCTCGTCGGGCTCGACGCGCTGCGCGGCCTCGCCGTCGGGCTCGTCCTGCTCAACCACGCCGCCCCCACCGTGTTCGGCGCGGCCGGGGTCCTCGGCGTCACGCTCTTCTTCGCCCTGTCCGGCTGGCTCATCACCGGGGTGCTCGCCCGCGACCTGGAGGTGCACGGGCGCATCCGGTACGGCCGGTTCTACGGGCACCGCGCGCTGCGCCTGTTCCCGCCGCTGCTGCTCATGCTCGCCGGGTACGTCGTGGTCGAGGGCGTGTTCGACGTGCTCGGCGAGGCGCACCTGGTGCCCGAGTCGCTGGTCGCCGCGCTGACCTACACGATCAACGTCCCCGGGCTGCCGCACGGCAGCGAGTCGCTGTACCACTTCTGGACCCTGGCGACCGAGGAGCAGTTCTACCTGGTGTGGCCGCTGCTGCTCGCCTGGGCGTGGCGGCGCGGGCTGCTGCGCGGGGCCGTCGCCGTCGCCGTGACCGGGACGCTGCTGCTCTGCATCGTCACGCTGCTGCTCATGGCGCCGGACGTCGCGCGCGTCTACGCCCTGCCGACGTCCTGGGGCGCCGCGCTGCTCATCGGCTCCGCCGGGTACCTCGGCCGCACCGCCCTGCTGCGGACGCTGCCGCAGACCGTGCGCGCCCGCCGCGCCATCACCGGCGGCACCGTCCTCGCGCTGCTGGCCGCGACGCTGCTGAGCGGGATCGCTGGGCACACCGCCTGGTACCTGGTCGGGGTGCCGCTCGTGGCCACGGCGACGGTCGTGCTGATCGTCTACGTCAGCGGCTGGGAGCGGCTGCCCACGCGGCTGCTGCGGCCCGCCGTGTGGCTGGGCACCGTCTCGTACGCCGCGTACCTGTGGAACGGCGCCATCGTGCGGTGGCTCGACCACCCGACCGACCTCGGCGGCATCGCCCTCGGCGTCGGCCTCACGCTGCTCGCCGCGACGGCGAGCTGGTGGCTGGTCGAGCGACCCGTCGCGCTGTGGCGCGCCCGCCGCGCCCGCGCCGCCCGGGCGCGGGCGGCCAGCGAGGTCGGCGCGACCGCCTGATCCCTCAGGCCGCGGCGTCGATCCGGGCCAGCGCCTCGCGGTGCACCTTGCGCTCCAGCACGAACGACATCACCGGGACGACGCCCGCGAGCGCCAGCGTCACCAGCCGGCCCAGCGACCAGCGCATCGCCGACCACAGCTGCACCACGGTCGCGAGGTACACGACGTAGATCCAGCCGTGCACGATCGCGATCCACGTCCCCAGCACCGGCTCCGGCGACCCCGACGCGTCGACACCGCCCGCGTGGAACACGTACTTGAGCACCATCTCCAGGCACAGCACCAGCAGCATCGTGCCGGTCACGAACGCCGCCACGCGGTAGCGGGCGAGCCGCCCCCGGGCCGACTCCGGGACCCGGCGGGCGGGCGCGGCGGCGGGTGCGGGGGTGGGCTGCGCGGTGGGCTCGGTCATCGCGGCGGGTCCTCTCAGCGGGTGCGGGGTGCTCCCCCGATTCTCGCGCACCCCGGGAGCCCCGGCGACGAGGGCCGCAATGGCGTCGACGGGTGTCGGCACCGGCCCGTAGCGTGGTCGCCCGTGCGACCGCTCCCGCTGCCCGATCCCGGGCGCCCGCCGCTGACCGGCCCCGCCCGCCTCCTGCTCTGGCAGGGACGCCGGCAGGTCGGCGTGCTGCTCGGCGCGACGCTCGTCTGCGTCGTCGGCACCGTCGCCGCCGCCCTGGTGCCGTGGCAGCTCGGGCGCATCGTCGACGGCGGGCTCGCCGACGGGCTCGGCCGGACCCTGTGGACCGGCCTCGCGGGGCTCGCCGGGCTGGGCCTCGTCCAGGTCGGGGCGAACGTGTGGGGCCACCGGCTCGACGTCGAGAACTGGCTGCGCGCCGCCCTCACCACGTCCCAGCAGATCGGGCACCACGTCACGCGGACCGGCGACCGGATCACCCGCGCGCTGCCCACCGGCGAGGTCGTCGCGACCGTCGCGTCCGACGCGCTGCGCATGGGCGAGGTCTACGCGATCATCCCCCGCCTGGTCGGCGGCATCGCCGCGTACCTCGTGCTCGGCGCCCTCCTGCTGTCCACCTCCGTGCCGCTCGGCCTGCTGGTCCTGCTCGGCCTGCCCGTCGTCGTCGGCGTGCTGTCGCTGCTCGTCCGGCCGCTGCAGCGCCGCCAGGCCGCCCAGCGCGAGGCCACCGGTCGGCTCACGACGCTCGGCGCCGACACCGTCTCCGGGCTGCGCATCCTGCGTGGCATCGGCGGCGAGGACGTCTTCGCCGACCGGTACCGCGCGCAGTCCCAGCGGGTGCGCGGCGCGGGCGTGCACGTCGCGCAGACCCAGTCGCTGCTGGACGCGCTGCAGACCCTGCTGCCCGGCCTGTTCCTCGCGGTCGTCGTGTGGTCCGGGGCGCGGCTCGCCCTGGACGGCGCGATCAGCCCGGGCCAGCTCGTCGCGTTCTACGGCTTCGCGGCGTTCCTCACCCAGCCGCTGTGGACCGCGAGCGAGGCGATCCGCGTCATCACCCGGGCCGTGGTCGGCGCGCGCAAGATCATCACCGTGCTGTCGGTCCCGGAGGCCGGCTCCGACGACCCCGCGTCGCCCGCCGAGCCGCCCGCGCCCGGGGAGCCGCTGGAGGACCTGGCGTCCGGCCTCGTCGTGACCCCCGGGCGGACCACGGCCGTCGTGGGCGCCGACCCGGACGAGTCGGCCCGGATCGCGCTGCGCCTCGGCCGGCTGGGCGCGCCCGTGCTGCCCGACGCCGCCGGGGACGCCCCCGCCGACGAGCCGCTGTCGGCCGTGCGGTGGGGCCGGGCGATGCTGCACGAGCTGGCCCTGACCGAGGTCCGCGGCCGCGTCGTCGTCGCCGAGTCCACGCCGCACCTGTTCACGGGCCCGCTCGCCGACGAGCTCGACGTGCGCGGGGGCGCCGACCGGGACGCGCTGCACGCCGCGATGGCCGTCGCGGACGCCGCCGACGTCCTCGACTCCGTGCCGGGTGGCCTGGACGGCGAGGTCGAGGAGAAGGGCCGCTCGCTGTCCGGCGGGCAGCGGCAGCGGGTCGCGCTCGCCCGCGCGCTGCTCACCGGCGCCGAGGTGCTGGTGCTGATCGAGCCGACCAGCGCCGTCGACGCCCACACCGAGGCCCGCATCGCCCGGACCCTCACCGACGCCCGCCGCGGCGCGACCACGGTCGTCGTCACCGCCAGCCCGCTGGTGCTCGACGCCGTCGACGAGGTCGCGCTGGTCCAGGACGGGCGCGTGATCGCCACCGGGCGGCACCGCGACCTCGTCACCGCCGACGACGACACCGGCCGCGCGTACCGCGCCGTGGTGTCCCGCACCGAGGAGGTGACCCGTGAAGCTGCCCGTCGCTGACGGACCCGCCCTGCGCCGGCACACCGCCGCCCTGCTGCGGCGGCACCGCCGCGGCCTCGCGGGCGTCGTCGCGCTGCACGTGCTCGCCGCGACCGCCGGGCTCGCCGGGCCGTGGCTGCTCGGCCGTCTGGTGGACGGCGCCGTGCACGGCACCACCACGTCCGCGGTCGACCGGACGGTCGCCGTGCTCGTCGTCGCCGTCCTCGCCCAGACCGTCCTCATCCGGTACGCGCAGCGCGCGGCGATGGTGCTCGGCGAGACCGTCTTCGCCGACCTGCGCGAGGAGTTCGTCGGCCGGGTCACGCGGCTCCCGCTGTCCACCGTCGAGCGCGCCGGCACCGGCGACCTCGTCGCGCGCACCACGACCGACGTCGACCGCGTGCAGTACACCGTCCGGTTCGGCGTGCCGCGGATCCTCGTCACCACCGCGACGATCAGCCTGACCCTGGTCGCCGCGGTGCTCACCAGCCCGCTCGTCGCGATCGGCCTGCTCGCCGGGCTGCCCCTGCTGCTGCCCGTCACCCGCTGGTACCTGCGCCGCGCGGCGCCCGCCTACCTGCGCGAGTCCGCCGCGTACGCGACGCTGAACGGCACCATCACCGAGTCCGTCGAGGGCGCCCGCACCGTCGACGCCCTCGGCCTCGGCGCCCGCCGCCGGGCCCGCGTCGACGCGGACCTGCGCGAGGCGTTCGCCGCCGAGCGGCGCACCCTCGGCCTGCGGTCCGTGCTGTTCCCGGGCGTCGACACCTCGTTCATCCTGCCGCTCGTCGCCGTGCTCGCCTGGGGTGCGTACCTCGTGTCGACCGGTGACGCCACGGTCGGCGCCGTCACCACCATCGCGCTCTACGCCTCGCAGATCATCCAGCCCATCGGCGAGCTGATCTTCTGGCTGGACGAGATCCAGGTCGGCGCGACCTCGCTGGCCCGCATCCTCGGTGTCGCCGACGTCCACGCCGACCGCACCGAGGGCGACGCCCGGCCGGGCGCCGACGACACCGACGTCCGCGCGGACGCCGTCCGGTACGCCTACCGGCCGGGGCACGACGTGCTGCACGGCGTCGACCTCGCGCTGCGCCCCGGCGAGCGGCTGGCGGTCGTCGGGCCGTCGGGCGCGGGCAAGTCCACCCTCGGCCGGATGCTCGCCGGCATCCACCCGCCCACGGGCGGCTCGGTCACCGTCGGCGACGTCCCGCTCGTCGACCTGCCGCTGGACGACCTGCGGGGTCACGTCGCGCTCGTCACGCAGGAGCACCACGTCTTCGTCGGGCCGCTCGCCGACAACCTGCGGCTCGCCGACCCCGACGCCGACGACGCCGCCCTGGAGCGCGCCCTGCGGGCCGTCGACGCGTGGGACTGGGTCGCGGCCCTGCCGCACGGCCTGGCCACCGAGGTCGGCTCCGGCGGCACGCCCCTGACCCCCGCGCAGGCGCAGCAGGTCGCGCTCGCGCGCCTCGTGCTGCTCGACCCGCACACGCTCGTCCTGGACGAGGCGACCTCGCTGCTCGACCCCCGGGCCGCCCGGCACCTCGAGCGCTCCCTGTCCGCCGTGCTGCAGGGCCGCACGGTCGTCGCCATCGCGCACCGGCTGCACACGGCGCACGACGCCGACCGGGTCGCCGTCGTGGACGCGGGGCGGATCAGCGAGATCGGTCCGCACGACGACCTGGTGGCGGCGGACGGCGAGTACGCGTCGCTGTGGCGGTCCTGGCAGCGGGAGTGACGTCCATGAGCGGTATCTCGCTCATGTGAGCGGTTTCCTGCTCATCCGGCAGCGCGGCCGCCGCGCCGCGCCCTCAGGCGGGGCCGCACCCTCAGGCGGGGCCGCACCCTCAGGCGGGGCCGCGCCCTCAGGCGGGGTCCGGAGCGCCCTGCACGCCCGTCGCGTAGGCGGCGTCCTCCGTGGCGCGCTCCTGCTCGTCGCGCAGCAGCCGGACCCACAGGAACACCGCGAACCCGCCGAACACGAACCACTGCGCGGCGTACCCGAGGTTCTGGATGTTCAGCCCGGTGCCGGAGCGGGTCGGCGGGGCGAGCAGCTCGATCGCGGACGCCTGCGCGGGGTCGGAGGTGGTGAGCACCGCGTACCCGGTCCAGATGGGGCCGCCCCAGACGCCGAGCAGCTCGGCGGAGGAGATCGAGTCGGTGGTACCGGCGGGCACGGCGTCGGGCGCTGCGCCGGAGTCCTCGGAGCCCTGCAGGTACCCGGTGACCACGACCTCGCCGGTCGGGACGTCGAGCAGCGGGTCGGTCGGGTCGTCGCCGGGGACCCAGCCGCGCACGACCGGGAGCACGGCGCCGTCGGCGTCGGGGTCGTCGGAGGTGACCCGAAGCGGGGTGAGCACGAGCGAGCCGGTGACGCCGTCGTGCGCACGCTCGGTGACCAGCAGCTGGCCGTCGGCCTGGTAGGTGCCGGTGACCTCGACGCGGCGACCCACCAGGCCGCCGTCGAAGGAGGTCTGCGGGGCGAGGACGTCCTCGAGCGGCACGGGGGCCTGCGCCTCGATCTCGGCGGTGCGCTCGGCCTGGGCGCGGGCGCCGCGGACCTCGGCGCGCTCCAGCTGCCACGCCCCGAGCCGGGCGCACACGCCCGCGACGAGCAGGAACAGCACGAGCAGCGCGATCATCCGCGGGGTGCGGGCGACCTGGCCGAGCGTCACGACGGGACCGGGCGCGAGGTCGGTCGCGGGGTCGGTCGCGGGCACGGCGGTACCGGGGTCGGTGGACGCGTCGGCCGCGTCGGGCGGTGTCCCGGGCACCCCCGCACGGTACCCGCCCGACCTGGGAACGGACCCGGGCGACCGGGGGCTCGCCGCCCGGGAGCCGATGGGGTTGTATGGACGAGGCTGCTGCTCGCGGCCACGGGACGGCCGGTCCGGGTCGTGCCGCCGGGTGGCGACGATCACCCGCCGGCTAGGTCGGACGTCCCGGCTCGCGGCGCGAGACGCCGCAAGGCTGAGGTTGCCCGGCGGGGGTGCTCGACCGGGCCCACGGCAGGTCCGTGGTTCTGCGAAACGGGGAGAGAGCATGACGACGACGACCGCACCGCTCACGACGTGGCGGACCGGTCCCGGGACTCCGGTCTCGGACGAGACGCTCCGCCGCATCGACGCGTGGTGGCGCACCGCCAACTACCTGTCGGTCGGCCAGATCTACCTGCTGGACAACCCGCTGCTGCGGGAGCCGCTGACCCGGGACCACGTGAAGCCGCGGCTGCTCGGCCACTGGGGCACCACCCCGGGCCTGAACTTCCTGTACGCGCACCTGAACCGCGTGATCGCCGAGCGCGAGCAGTCCACGATCTACCTCACCGGCCCGGGCCACGGCGGTCCGGGCCTCGTCGCGTCCGCGTACCTGGACGGGACGTACTCCGAGGTCTACTCGGACATCACCCCGGACGCCGAGGGCGTGCGCCGGCTGTTCCGGCAGTTCTCGTTCCCGGGCGGCATCCCGAGCCACGTGGCCCCGGAGACGCCGGGCTCGATCCACGAGGGCGGCGAGCTCGGCTACGCGCTGTCGCACGCGTACGGCGCGGCGTTCGACAACCCGGACCTGCTGGTCGCGGCGGTCGTCGGCGACGGCGAGGCCGAGACCGGCCCGCTGGCGACGTCCTGGCACTCGAACAAGTTCATCGACCCGAAGAGCGACGGCGTCGTGCTGCCGATCCTGCACCTCAACGGGTACAAGATCGCCAACCCGACGGTGCTGGCGCGCATCCCGGAGGACGAGCTGCTCGACCTCATGCGCGGGTACGGGCACAACCCGCACCTGTTCGTCGGCGGGTTCGACGGCGAGGACCACGCAGCGGTGCACGCCCGGTTCGCGGCGCTGCTCGACGAGGTCATGGACGAGATCGCGGACATCAAGGCGCGCGCGGCTGCGGGCGACGAGACCCGCCCCTCCTGGCCGATGATCATCTTCAAGACGCCGAAGGGCTGGACGTGCCCGCCGGTGATCGACGGCAAGCAGGTCGAGGCGTCGTGGCGCTCGCACCAGGTGCCGCTGGCCAGCGCCCGCGACACCGACGAGCACCTGCAGGTGCTGGAGGGGTGGCTGCAGTCGTACCGCCCGGAGGAGCTGTTCGACGCGAACGGCACCATCCACGCGGACATCACCGCGCTGACGCCGCCCGGGACGCTGCGGATGAGCGACAACCCGCACGCCAACGGCGGGCTGCTGCTCAAGGACCTGCGGCTGCCGGACTTCCGCGACTTCGCGGTCGAGGTCCCGGTGCCGGGCGGCTCGATCTCCGAGGCGACCCGCGTGCTCGGGCAGTACCTGACCGAGGTGATCCGCCGGAACCCGGACAACTTCCGGATCTTCGGCCCGGACGAGACGGCGTCCAACCGGCTGCAGGCGGTGTTCGACGTCACCGACAAGGTGTGGAACGCCGAGTACCTGCCCACGGACGTCGACGACCACCTCGCCCGGATGGGTCGCGTGGTGGAGATGCTGTCGGAGCACCAGTGCCAGGGCTGGCTGGAGGGCTACCTGCTCACCGGGCGCCACGGCCTGATCACCTCGTACGAGGCGTTCATCCACATCGTCGACTCGATGTTCAACCAGCACGCGAAGTGGCTGAAGGTCACGAACCACATCCCGTGGCGCCGCCCGATCGCGTCGCTGAACTACCTGCTGTCGAGCCACGTGTGGCGCCAGGACCACAACGGGTTCAGCCACCAGGACCCGGGCTTCATCGACCACGTGGTCAACAAGAAGGCCGAGATCGTCCGGGTGTACCTGCCGCCGGACGCGAACACCCTGCTGTCGACGTACGACCACTGCCTGCGCAGCCGGCAGTACGTCAACGTCGTGGTGTCCGGCAAGCAGCCCGCGCCGAACTTCCTCACGATGGACGAGGCCGTGGCGCACTGCACCCGCGGCCTCGGCATCTGGGAGTGGGCGGGGACCGAGGTCGAGGGCGAGGACCCGGACGTGGTGCTCGGCTGCGCGGGCGACGTCCCGACGCTGGAGGTGCTGGCCGCGGCCGACATCCTGCGCCGCGAGCTGCCCGACCTCAAGGTCCGCGTCGTCAACGTCGTGGACCTCATGCGGCTGCAGGACGAGCGGGAGCACCCGCACGGCCTGTCGGACCGCGACTTCAACACGCTGTTCACGACCGACAAGCCGATCGTGTTCGCGTACCACGGCTACCCGTGGCTGATCCACCGCCTGACGTACCGCCGCAAGGGGCACAAGAACCTGCACGTGCGGGGGTACAAGGAGGAGGGCACCACCACGACGCCGTTCGACATGGTCATGCTCAACGACCTGGACCGGTTCCACCTGGTCATCGACGTCATCGACCAGACGCCGTCGCTGGGCTCGAAGTACGCGGGCCTGCGGCAGCGCATGGTCGACGCGCGGCTCCGCGCCCACGAGTACACCCGCGCGCACGGCGAGGACCTCCCCGAGGTGCGCGACTGGGTGTGGCCCGACGCGGGCGAGACCGGCACCGAGGAGGGTGGCCCGCAGCAGTCCGCCGCCACGCTCTCCACCGGCGGTGACAACGAGTAGCAGCACGTGGCCGACGGCCCGCACCAGCACCGGTGCGGGCCGTCGGTCGTCCGGGACCTAGGTCACGGGACGGCGCACCGCGGCGGAAGTCCGCCCGCTCGGGTGGCCACCGTCACCGGCCTGGTCCTCGCACCTGGGCGTCCAGTCCGGCAGAATTCATCCCACCACCTGATCCCGGGGTGATCCCCCGGACTCCCCAAGAGGAAGAAGCCTCACCCGTGGCCCGCAGCATCTACGTCACGTCCCCGGAGGGGGACACCGGCAAGTCGACCGTGGCCCTCGGCCTGGTCGACCTGCTGACCCGCACCGTGCAGAAGGTCGGCGTCTACCGGCCCATCGCCCGGTCCACCGAGACCCCCGACTACGTGCTGGAGCTGCTGCTCGCCCACGACGGCGTCGACCTGTCCTACGCGGACTGCATCGGCACCACCTACGAGGCCGTGCACGCGGACCCCGAGGCCGCCCTCGCCACCATCGTCAGCCGTTACCACGCGGTCGCCCGCCAGTGCGACGTCGTCGTGATCGTCGGCACCGACTACACCGACATCGCCGGTCCCGCCGAGCTGGGCTTCAACGCCCGGATCGCCGCGAACCTCGGCGCCCCCGTCCTGCTGTGCGTCAAGGGCCAGGGCCGCACGCCCGAGGAGGTGCGCCAGGTCGCCGAGGTCGCCGCGAACGAGCTCGAGGCCGGGCACGCCCAGGTCGTCGCGATCGTCGCGAACCGCTGCGCCCCGGACAACCTCGACGCCGTGCGCGCCGAGCTGTCCACCCGCGCGACCGCGTGGGCGCTGCCCGAGGAGCCGTTCCTCGTCGCCCCCACCGTCCGGCAGCTCATGGAGTCCGTGGACGGCACCCTGGTCGGCGGCGACGCCGAGCTGCTGTCCCGCGAGGCCACCGACGTCCTGGTCGGCGCCATGTCGATCGAGCACCTGCTGGAGCGGCTGTCCGACGGCGTCGTCGTCATCGTCCCCGGCGACCGGTCCGACATCCTGCTCGGCCTGCTGATGGCGCACACCGCCGACGGCTTCCCGTCGCTGTCCGGCATCATCCTCAACGGCGGGTTCGAGCCCCCGGCCACGGTGACCCGCCTGGTCGACGGCCTGCACAGCCGGCTGCCGATCATCCGCACCGACCTCGGCACCTTCGGGTCCGCGAGCGCCGCCGCGGGCACCCGCGGCCGGCTGTCCGCCGACTCGCAGCGCAAGGTCGACACCGCCCTCGCGCTGTTCGAGAAGCACACGGACGCCGAGGAGGCCCTGGCCGCCCTCGAGGTGCCCTCCCCCGAGGTCGTCACCCCGCTGATGTTCGAGTACGAGCTGCTCGACCGGGCGCGCGGCGACCGCAAGCACGTCGTGCTCCCCGAGGGCAGCGACGACCGCATCCTGCGCGCCGCCTCCACCCTGCTGCAGCGCGAGGTCGCGGACCTGACGATCCTCGGCGACGAGGCGTCCATCCGGACCCGCGCCACCGAGCTCGGCCTGGACCTCGCGGCCGCGAAGGTCATCGACCCGAAGTCCGGCGAGCTGCTGGAGCGGTTCGCCGCCGAGTACACCGAGCTTCGCAAGCACAAGGGCATGACCGTCGAGCGGGCGCGCGAGATCGTCTCCTCGGTGTCGTACTTCGGCACGATGATGGTGCAGCTCGGCCTCGCGGACGGCATGGTCTCCGGCGCCGCGCACACCACCGCGCACACCATCAAGCCGTCGTTCGAGATCATCAAGACCGTGCCCGGCACGTCGGTCGTCTCGTCGGTGTTCCTCATGTGCCTCGAGGACCGCGTCCTGGTCTACGGCGACTGCGCCGTCAACCCGGACCCGACCGCCGAGCAGCTCGCGGACATCGCGATCTCGTCCGCCGAGACCGCCGCGCAGTTCGGCATCGAGCCGCGCATCGCGATGCTGTCCTACTCCACGGGCTCGTCCGGCTCCGGCGCCGACGTGGACAAGGTCCGCGCCGCCACCGAGCTGGTCCGCGAGCGCCGCCCCGACCTCGACGTCGAGGGCCCCATCCAGTACGACGCCGCCGTCGACGCCTCGGTCGCGCAGACCAAGATGCCCGACTCCGCGGTCGCCGGCCGGGCCACCGTCTTCGTGTTCCCCGACCTGAACACCGGCAACAACACCTACAAGGCCGTGCAGCGGTCCGCCGGCGCGGTCGCGGTCGGCCCCGTGCTGCAGGGCCTGCGCAAGCCCGTCAACGACCTGTCCCGGGGCGCCCTGGTGCAGGACATCGTCAACACGGTCGCCATCACGGCGATCCAGGCCCAGGCCCAGACCTCGGAAGGCTCGAAGTGAACCACGTCCTCGTCATCAACTCCGGCTCCTCGTCGATCAAGTACCAGCTGGTCGACGCCACCTCCGGCGACGCCCTCGCTTCGGGCATCGTGGAGCGCATCGGCCTCGAGGTCGGCAAGGTCAAGCACGAGGGCCCGAACGGCGCCACCGTGCTCGAGCAGCCGGTCCCCGACCACGAGACCGGCATGCGCCTCGTCCTCGACCTGTTCGAGCAGCAGGGCCCGCAGCTGCGCGAGGAGGACCTGACCGCGGTCGGCCACCGCGTCGTCCAGGGCGGCGACGTCTTCGACGGCCCGGCCGTCATCGACGACGCCGTGCTCGCGCAGATCGACGAGCTGTCCCCGCTCGCCCCGCTGCACAACCCGGCGAACGTCGCGGGCATCAAGGCCGCGAAGCACGCGTTCCCGAACATCCCGCACGTGGCCGTCTTCGACACCGCGTTCCACCGCACCATGCCGCCGGCCGCGTACACGTACGCGATCGACGAGGAGGTCGCGAAGCAGTACAAGATCCGCCGCTACGGCGCGCACGGCACCTCGCACCTGTTCGTGTCCCGGGCGACCGCGGAGTTCCTGGGCCGTCCGCTGGAGGACCTGAACACGATCGTCCTGCACCTCGGCAACGGCGCGTCGGCGTCGGCCGTGCGCGGCGGCGAGTGCATCGACACCTCGATGGGCCTGACCCCGCTGGAGGGCCTGGTCATGGGCACCCGCTCCGGCGACATCGACCCGGCCGTGCTGTTCCACCTCGCGCGGGTCGGCGGCTACACCATCGACCAGCTCGACGAGCTGCTGAACCGCAAGTCCGGCATGCTCGGCCTGTCGGGCTACACCGACATGCGCGACGTGCACGACGCCGTGGAGAAGGGCGACGAGCGGGTCAAGACCGCCCTCGACGTCTACTACCACCGCATCAAGGGCTACGTCGGCAAGTACTACGCCGAGCTCGGCCGCGTCGACGTCATCACGTTCACCGCCGGCATCGGCGAGAACGACGACATCGTGCGCCTCAACGCCCTCAAGGGCCTGGAGCGCCTCGGCATCCAGGTCGACCCGGAGCGCAACGCCGGCCGCATCAAGGAGCCGAAGGTCATCTCCCCCGACGGCGCCGAGGTCACCGTGCTGGTGATCCCGACGAACGAGGAGCTCGAGATCGCCCGGCAGTCGGTCGCGGCCATCGCCTGACCTGCCGCCGCACCCGCACGACCGCGAGGGCCCGCACCGACTGCTCGGTGCGGGCCCTCGCCCGTGCGGGGCTCCCCCGTCCGGTGGGCACCCGGACGCGTCAGGATTCACCCTCAGGGGCACTCAACCGGAGCCGTCCGATGCCCGATGATGACGGACATGACGACTGCCCGAGCGGCACAGGGGGACCCGGTCCCCGACTGGCCCTCGGAGCTCGCCCGGATCGACCGGCTGTGCGACGCCGCACCCGCCCTCTGCATCGCGGCCGTGCCCGCCCTGCTCGTGCGGGCCCGCGCCGAGCACGCGGTCGAGCCCGAGATCGAGCTCGAGTACAACGCGGGCTGGGCGCACCACCTCCTCGGTGACGACCCCCAGGCTCTCGCGGCGATGGAGCGCGCCCTCGAGCTGAGCACCACCCGCGGGCTGCGCGCCTGGGAGGGTCGGCTGCTGCAGGGCCTCGCGGCGGTCTACAACGGGTTCGGCGACAACCTGACGGCGCTGGAGTTCCTCGACCGGTCCCTGGGAATCCGTCGCGAGCTCGGCGACACCGAGGGCCTGGCCGCCGCGCTGAACAACCTCGCGGACACGTACATCTCGATGGGCCGGTTCCCGGACAAGGCCCGGGACCTGCTGGACGAGGCCGCCCGGCTGTGGCCGCTGCTGGACCGCCCCGACGGGACGTGCGCGACCCTGTCCGGCCTCGCGAAGCTCGACACCGACGAGAGCGAGGCCCTGGCGGGCACGGACCCGGTGCGGGCCCGCGCGCTCGCCGACCGGGCCGCGTCGCTCGCCGCGCAGGGCCTGGAGGCCGCCCGGGGCGTGCCCGACGCCGACGGCGGCGACACCGGCAACCCCCGGATGGCCGCCGAGGCGCAGGTGCGGCTGGCGCGCGCCCACATGGCCCGGGGGGACCTGCCCGCCGCCGTGGAGGCGCTGGCCGCCGTGGCCGCCGCGCTGCCCCGCGTGGAGGCGCGCTACCTGTCCATCCGGTACCACGCCGCCCAGGGCCGGCTGCACCGGCTGCTCGGCGACCACCCGGCGGCCGTGTCGTCGCTCACCAGCGGGCTGCTGCTCGCCGAGGAGTCGCTGCGCCCCATGGAGCGCGCCGACGTGCTGCGCGAGCTCGTCCTGGTGCACGAGGACGCCGGTGACCTGCGGGCCGCGCTCGACACGCACCGGCAGTACCACGAGGCGATCATGCTGCAGCGCGACCAGGCCGCTGAGCGGCGCGGCATCGTCGTCAACGCGCAGCTGGACGTCGAGCGGGTCCGGCAGGCCCGCGACCAGGCCCGCAAGCGCGCCGCGGAGCTCGCCGCGCTCAACGAGACGCTGCAGCACGACGCCGCCCACGACCCGCTGACCGGCCTGCTGAACCGGCGCGGGCTCGACGCGATCCTCGCCGCGCGCCTCGGGCGCGAGGAGGACCTCGCGTACGTCGTCGCGGACATCGACCACTTCAAGTCCGTCAACGACGTCCACTCCCACCCCGTGGGCGACGAGGTGCTGCGCCGGGTCGGGCAGATCATGACCGCCGCCGTGCGGGTCGGGGACGTCGCCGCGCGCGTCGGCGGCGAGGAGTTCACGCTCGTGCTGCTGGACTCCGCGCGCGAGCAGGCCGCCGCCGTCTGCGAGCGCATCCGCGCGACCATCGCCGGGTACCCGTGGCACGAGCTGTCGCCCGGGCTCTCGGTCACGATGAGCTTCGGCGGCGCGATGGCCGCCCCCGGCGAGGCCGGGCACACGCTCGCGGCGCGCGCGGACGTCGCGCTCTACCGGGCGAAGCGGCTCGGCCGCGACCAGGTCCAGTTCGACGTGCCCGCCGCAGGCGACCCGGTCCGCGGCACCACCGCCGGGGCCCTGCCCGTGCTGCCCGTCGTCCCCCTGCCCCCGCTGCCCATCGGCGGCAGCGGCGCGCCCGCGACGCCCGCCGGGGGCGTCCGGCGCACCACCGGCAGCGCCGGGTCGACGACCGCCTGCACCTCCGCCTGACGCGACCTCAGCGCAGGCGGGCGCGACGCGCGGCGCGCAGCACCGCCGTCACCTGGGCCGTCCACCGCTCCGGGTCCCCGCCGAGCACGCGCCCCAGGCCGAGGGACGGCACGACGGTCCGCCCCGCGACGCGCACGCCGTGCACCCCGCGCTGCACCGCGACGGTGCGGGTCGCCGTCAGGGACAGCAGCCCCTCGCGGCCGTGCCGGTGCCCCCAGCCCGAGGCCCCGCGCCCGCCCTGCGGTGCCGCGACCGAGCCCCACGCCGCCTGGTAGCCGTCGTTCACGTTCACCGTGCCCGCGCGCAGCCGGGCCGCGAGCGCCGCGCCCCGCCGGGTCGAGCGGGTCCACACCGCCGCGTTCAGCGCGTACGGGGAGTCGTCCATCACCGCCACGGCCTCGTCGTCCGACGCGACCCGGGACACCGCGACCACCGGACCGAACGTCTCCTCCCGGAACGCGCGCGCGTGCTCCCCCACGCCCTCCAGGACCGTCGGCTCGTACACGTACGGCCCGACGTCGGTGCGGTGCGTCCCGCCCGCGAGCACCCGAGCGCCGCCGGACTGGGCGTCCTCGACGTGCTCCACCACCCGGGCGAGCTGCTCCGCCGACGTCAGCGAGCCGACGTCCGACCGGTAGTCCAGCCCCAGCCCGATCCGCAGCGCCCGCGTCCGCCGCACGAACGCGCCGAGGAACGCGTCCGCGACAGCCTCGTGCACGACCAGCCGCTCCACCGACACGCACAGCTGCCCGGTCCCGCCGAAGCACGCGCGCACCGCGCCCTCGGCGGCGGCCTCCACGTCGACGTCCTCCGCGACGTACATCGCGTTCTTGCCGCCGAGCTCCAGGGCGCTCGGCACCAGCCGCTCCCCCGCCCGCGCCGCGACCACCCGGCCCGTCGCCGTGGACCCGGTGAACAGCACGTGGTCCACCTGGTCCACCACCGCGCCGCCCACGGACGGGCCGTCGCCCAGCACCACCTGCACCAGACCGCGCGGCATCCCGGCGTCCTCCAGCAGCTCGACCGCCCACAGCGCCGTCAGCGGGGTCTGCGGGTCGGGGCGCAGCAGCACCGCGTCTCCGGCCGCCAGCGCGGTCAGGACGTCGCCGAGCGTGAGGCTCAGCGGGTAGTTCCACGGGGCGATGACGCCCACCACGCCGACCGGGTCGTGCCGCACCCGCACCGACGTCAGCACCGGGACGAACCCCGGACGCCGCTCGGCGGACAGGTACGACGGGGCGCGCAGCCCCAGGTGCCGGGCCACGAGCGCGACGTCCGCGACCTCCTCGAACGCCGCGGCGCGGGCCTTGCCGTTCTCCAGCTGCACCAGGTCGATGACGTCGCTCTGCCGGGCCAGCAGCAGGTCGTGCACCCGCAGCAGCAGGCGGGCGCGCTCGCGCGCGGGGACCGTGGCCCAGCGGCGCTGCGCCGCCCGGGCCCGGCGGGCGGCGGTCGCCACGTCCTCCGGGGTGGACAGCGGGAGCGTCGCCAGCGGGGCCCGCGTCCACGGGGCGTGGTGCGTGTGCGTGCCCGCGCCCGGGGAGGTCACCACCCGGGCGGCGAGGTCGCGCAGGTCGTCAGGCTCCAGGACGAGGGTCGCGAGCGGGTCGGTCTCCGGGTCCAGCACGCCGTGGTCGGGCACCATGCGGCCAGGTTACGCGGATGGGCGCCCCGCCGGTCAGACCCCCAGCGCCGCCCGGGCGTCCGCGTCCAGCAGGTCCGCCACGGCCGCCCGCCCGGCGGCGGGGTCGGCGGCGGCGAGCGCCGCGTCCGCCATGGCCCGGCACTGGTCCAGGGTGTGCCGCCGCAGCGCGAACCGCACGGCGGGCAGCGCGGACGGCGACATGGACAGGCTGGTGACCCCGAGGCCGGTGAGCACGAGCGCCATCAGCGGGTCGGACGCGGACTCCCCGCAGACGCCGACCGGCTTGTCCTTCGCGGCCCCGCCGCGGGCGGTGGCGGCGACGAGCTCGAGGACGGCGGGCTGCCAGGCGTCGAGCAGGTCGACGAGCTCGCCACGCAGCCGGTCGGCGGCCATCGTGTACTGGGCGAGGTCGTTGGTGCCGAGCGAGACGAAGTCGACCTCGTCCAGCACGGCGGCGGCGCGCAGGGCGGCGGCGGGCACCTCGACCATCACCCCGGCGGTGCGCAGGCCCGCGCCGCGGACGGCCTCGGCGAACGCGCGGCTCTCGGCGGGGGTGGCGATCATCGGGGCCATCACCCACGGCTGGGTGCCGGTCTCCTCGCCCGCGCGGGCGAGGGCGGTGAGCTGGTCGGCGAGCAGCTGCGGGGCGGACCGGACGAGTCGGTAGCCGCGGACGCCGAGCGCCGGGTTCTCCTCGGGGTGCAGGTTCGCGAACGCGAGCGGCTTGTCGGCGCCCGCGTCGAGGGTGCGGACGACGACCTTGCGGCCGGGGCCGAGGGCGCGCAGGACGCGGGCGTACGCGGTGGTCTGCTCGTCCACGGTGGGGGCGTGCTGGCGGCCGAGGAAGAGCACCTCGGTGCGGAACAGCCCGACGCCCTCGACGGGGGCGTCCACGAGCCGCTCGGCGTCCTCGGCGGTGCCGATGTTGGCGAGCAGCTGCACGCGGTGGCCGTCGGCGGTGCCGCCGGGCGCGGTGTCGGACTCCAGGGCTTCCTCCGCGGCGGCTCGCGCGGCCATGGCCTCGCGGACGTCGGCGGCGGGGTCGACGGTGACGGTGCCGTGCGCGGCGTCCACGGCGACGTCGACGCCCTCGGCGAGCGCGGTGGCGCCGGTGGTGCGCACGACGCACGGGATGCCGTTCTGGCCCGCGATGATCGCGGTGTGGCCGGTGGGGCCGCCCTCCTCGGTGACGAGCGCGAGGACGCGCTCCAGGTCGAGCGCGGCGGTGTCGGCGGGCGCGAGGTCGCGGGCGACGACGACGGACGGCTCGCGCAGCTCAGGGACGCCGGGCGCGGGGGTGCCGGTGAGGCGCGCGACGACGCGGTCGCGGACGCTGCGCAGGTCGGTGACACGCTCCGCGAGGTAGCCGCCGGCCTGCTCGAACATCGCGGCGAACGTGGCGACGGCGGCGTCGAGCGCGGCGACGGCGGGCTCGCCCTCGCGGACCTCGGCGAGGACCTTGTCCTTCAGCGACGGGTCGTCGGCCATCATCGCGGTGGCGCCGAGCACCTCGGCGACGGTGCCGGTGGCGCGCCCGGCCTGCTCGCGCAGCGCGGCGGCGACGTCGGCGAACGCGGCGGTGACCGCGTCCGGGACCTCGTCGGCGGGGACGGGCCTGCCGTCGCGCACGACGGGGGCGTCGCCCGGGACGACGGGTGCGGGGCGCACCTGCACGACCGGCCCGACGGCGACGCGTCGACCGACGCCCGCCCCGGTGAGCACCGTGCCGGCGGTGGGTGCGTGGTCCTCGGTCCTGGTGGTCATCACAGCAGCGTCCCTCCGTCGGGTCGGGTGCAGGTAGGTCGAAGGTCGGACCCGGGCCGCCCTGGGTAGGTGGGCGGCCCGGGTCCTCGGGGTCAGGCGGGGACGGGCGCGGCCGCGGCGTCGGCCGCCTGCTCCGCCTGGACCAGCGGGCTGGGCTTGAGGCTCTTGAGCAGGACGACGAGCCCGGCCGTGACGACCGTGCCGACGGCCACCGCGAGCAGGAACCCGAGCGGGTTCGAGATCAGCGGCAGCACCCACACGCCGCCGTGCGGGGCGCGCAGGTCGGAGCCGACGGCCATGGTGAGCGCACCGGTGACGCTCGAGCCCACCAGCGACGACACGATGACGCGCCACGGGTCGGCGGCTGCGAACGGGATCGCGCCCTCGGAGATGAACGACAGGCCGAGCAGCACCGCGGCCTTGCCGTTCTCCTGCTCGGCGTGCGTGAACAGGCGCTTGCGGACGAACGTCGCCAGCGCCATGCCGAGCGGCGCGACCATGCCCGCCGCCATCACGGCCGCCATGATCTGGTACTGCACCGCACCCGCGGACAGGCCCTCGGTCGCCAGGCCGGTGACCGCGAACGTGTACGCGACCTTGTTGATCGGGCCGCCGAGGTCGAAGCCCATCATCGCGCCGAGCAGCGCGCCCATGAGCACGAGGTTGGAGCCGGACAGGCCGTTCAGCCAGGAGGTCAGGCCCTCCATGAGGTTCGCGATCGGCTGGCCGATGACGACGAACATGAGGAACCCTGTGATCAGCGAGGACAGCAGCGGGATCACCACGACCGGCATGACGCCGCGCACGCCCTTGGGGACCTTCCAGCGGCTGATCCACAGGGCCAGGAAGCCCGCGACGAAGCCGGTGACCAGACCGCCGAGGAAGCCCGCGCCGACCAGCACGGACACGGAGCCGCCGACGAACCCGGGCACGAGGCCCGGCCGGTCGGCGATGCCGTAGGCGATGAACCCGGACAGCACCGGGACGAGGAACGCGAAGGCCGCGTTGCCGGTCTGGAACAGCAGCGCCGCCCAGTCCTGGCCGGAGGTGATGCTGAACCCGGAGATGAGCTCCTGCAGCGGGACCTGGGTGACCTCGACCGCGCCGGTCTCGCCCCACGCCGCCTGGGCGACCATGAAGCCGAGGGCGATCATGATGCCGCCCGCCGCGACGAACGGGATCATGTAGGACACGCCGGTCATCAGCCACTGGCGGATCCGGGTGCCGACCCCGGCGTTCGGGTCGACCTTGGTGGCCGGGCGCGGACCGCCGGACGCGGCGGGGGTGCCCGCGGTGGCGGGGGCCGCGACGGGCCCGGCCTCCACGGCGGCGACGGCCTGGTCCAGCACGCCGCTCGGGTCGTGCACGGCCTTCTTCACGCCGACGTCGACGAACGGCTTGCCCGCGAACCGCTCGCGGTCCTTGACCTCGAGGTCGGCGGCGAAGATGACGCCGTCGGCCGCGGCGATGACCGCCGGGTCGAGCGGCGTGGAGCCCGCAGAGCCCTGGGTCTCGACGACGACCTCGTGGCCCCCGGCCTTGCCGGTGGTCTCGAGGGCCTCCGCGGCCATGTAGGTGTGGGCGATGCCCGTGGGGCAGGAGGTGACGGCGACGAACTTCACGACGGGACCACCTCTCGGGTGACGATCTCCGCCACGGTGGCGGCGTCGGGGGCGTCCAGCAGCGACTGCCGGAACGACTCGTGGACCAGGCGGCGCGCGAGCGCGGCCAGGATCTTCAGGTGGTCGGAGTCCCCGCCCGCGGGGGCGGCGATGAGGAACACCAGGTTCGCGGGGCCGTCCGGGGCGCCCCAGTCGACGGCGTCGCGCAGCTTGCCGACGGCGAGGCTGGGCGCGGTGACGTGCTCGGAGCGGGCGTGCGGCAGGCCGACGCCGCCGGGCATGCCGGTGGGCATCTGCGCCTCGCGGGCGCGGACGTCGCCGAGGAAGCCCTCGGCGTCGGTGACCCGGCCGGCGGCGGCGAGCAGCGCGACCAGCTGGGCGGTGGCGTCGTCGCGGTCGGCGGCCACCAGGTCGACGCCGACCAGGTCGGCGGAGGTGAGCGGCAGGCTCATGTCAGAGCTCCTCGAGGGATCGGGCGGGGTCGGGGTCGGCCAGGACGGCGACCTCGTCGGGACGGACGTCGTCGGGGGTGGGGGCGGCGCTGCCGGGCAGCAGGACCGCGGCGCGGCCCCACGCGACGGCGCGGCGCAGGCGGTCGGCGGGGTCGCCGTCCGCCGCGAGGTAGCCGGCGAGGGTCGAGTCACCCGCGCCGACCGTGGACACGGGCACCAGCGACGGGCCCCCGGCCCACCAGGCGCCCGCACCGGTCACCAGCAGCGCGCCGTGCGCGCCGAGGCTGACCAGCACGGCGTCGGTGCCCTGCGCGCGGACCTCGTGGGCCGCGTCCAGCACGTCGCCGACGGTGGTCAGCGCGTGGCCGACGAGCTCGGCGAGCTCCTCGTCGTTGGGCTTCACCAGGGCGAGGCCGCCGTGGGCGACCGCCGCGGCGAGCGGGGCGCCGGAGGTGTCGAGCAGCACCGGCACGCCGTGCGCGGCGCCGAGGTCGGCGACCCGGGTGAAGAACGCGTCCTCGACGCCCGCGGGCAGGCTCCCGGCGGCGACGACGGCGGTCGCGCCCGCCCGGAGCTCGGTGTCCACGGCCGCGAGCAGGGCGGCCTGCTCCTCGCCGGTCAGCACCGCTCCGGGGGCGTTGATCTTGGTGGTCGCGCCAGAGGTCTCGCTCAGCGTGATGTTGGACCGGGTGTCGCCGGACACGGGGACCGGCCGGGAGTCCACGCCGTGCGCGGCCAGCAGGGAGACGATCTGCGCGCCGTCGGCGCCGCCCGAGGGCAGCACCGCGCGGGAGGCGACGCCGTGCGCGACGAGGGCGCGCGAGACGTTGATGCCCTTGCCGCCCGGGTGCAGGTGCGTCGCGGTGGCGCGGTTCACCTCACCGGGCTCCAGGCGCTCCAGGTGCAGCGCCCGGTCGAGGCTCGGGTTGGGCGTCAGCGTGATGATCATGCGCGCACCACCCGGGTCCCGGCAGCCTCGATCTCGTCCGCGAGCTCGGGCTGGACACCGGTGTCGGTGACGAGCGTGTCCACGTCCTCCAGGGCCGCGACGTGCGCGAAGTCGGCGCGGCCGAGCTTGGTGTGGTCCGCGAGCACCACGGTGCGGCGGGCGGCGGCGACCAGCGCCCGCTTCACCGCCGCCTCCGCGAGGTCCGGGGTGGTCAGGCCGTGCTCGACGCTCAGGCCGTTGGTGCCGAGGAACGCGACGTCCACGTGGATGTCGGCGAGCTCGCGCAGCGCCCAGGTGCCGACCGCCGCGAGCGTCCGGCCGCGGACGGTGCCGCCGACCAGGTGCAGCGTGATGCCGGGGCGGGTCGCGAGGACGGTCGCGACGGGGAGCGCGTGCGTGACGACGGTGAGCTCGCGGTCCGTCGGCAGCAGCTCCGCGAGGCGCACGGTGGTGGTCCCGGCGTCGAGGACGATCGCGCCGCCCTCGGGCAGCTCGTCCAGGGCGGCCTTGGCGATGCGGTCCTTCTCGCCGGAGAGCAGGCCCTCGCGCTGGGCGAGCCCGGGCTCGAAGCCGAGCTGCTCGACGGGGATCGCGCCGCCGTGCACGCGGCGGACCAGGCCGTGCCGCTCGAGCACGGTGAGATCGCGACGCACCGTCTCCGGCGTGACGTCGAGCGTGCTGGCCAGGGACGCGACGTCGACCCGGCCGTCCCGCCGCGCGGCGGCGAGGATCTGCTGCTGGCGCTCCGTTGCGTACACCTGGGCTCCGTCGGTCGGTCTCGGTCCGCCGCCCGGGCGGGGGTCACGAGACCCGGCGCTGGGCGGCTGCTGCGAGGCCCAGCATGCCGCACCAGGGCGCCAAAACGCAACAACCCAAAGCAAGTCGGGCATGAAACCAACACCCAAACGGACACACCCGCAGGTCCAGGTCCATCATCCCGCGCGCCCCGACCACCCACCACCCGACCGCCACCCACCCCCGCGCACCCGCGCTCCCCCCCACCCCGCTCCGCGGAGGTCCCCGTCGAGTGGTCAGCAGCTGCTGGGTCCGGGGCCTTGGCGTCAGGTGGTTGTTGCAACGTGGTCCTCATCGAGAGGGTGCGTGGCATGGCTGGTGCGAGGTTGACGCTGCAGGAGCGGGCGCAGATCGAGGTGTTGTTCGGTCAGGGGCTGTCTTTCC
>NZ_RFFI01000055.1 GCF_003696205.1 Cellulomonas triticagri | reverse complement strand
CCTGCGCGCCCGCGCCGCCGCGACCGGCAACGCCGACCTGCGCCAGATGCTGGAGGCCGCCGCGACCATGGCCGGCGACCCGGCGCTCGCCGCCGAGGCCGCCCGCCTCGTGCACGACGGCGTCGGCCCGGCCACCGCCGTGGACCGCGCGGTGGAGGGCTTCGCCGCCGTGTTCACCGCCGCGGGCGGGGACCTCGCCGAGCGCGCCACCGACCTGCGCAGCGTCCGGCACCGCGCCGTCGCCCGGCTGCTGGGCGTGCCCGAGCCCGGCCTCGGCGCCCTCGACGGCCCCGCGGTCGTCGTCGCGGACGACCTGTCCCCCGCCGACACCGCCGCCCTGGACCTCGCCCTGGTCGCCGCCATCGTCACCGAGCGCGGCGGCCCGACCAGCCACACCGCGATCGTCGCCGGGCAGCTCGGCCTGCCGTGCGTCGTGCGCGTCGCCGGGGCCACCGCCCTGGCCGCCGGGACGCCCGTCCTGGTCGACGCCGCGACCGGCACCGTCGAGGTCGACCCCTCCCCCGAGGCCGCCTCGCTCGTGGCCCGCCGCGCCGCCGCCGAGGAGGTCGTCGCCGCCGTCACCGGCCCCGGCACCACCGCCGACGGCCACGCCGTCCCGCTGCTCGCCAACGTCGGCACCCCCGCCGACGCCCGCGACGCGCAGGGCCGCACCGAGGGCGTGGGCCTGTTCCGCACCGAGGTGCTGTTCCTGGACGCGCGCACCGAGCCGGGCGTCGCCGAGCAGACCGCCGCGTACGCCGAGGTCATCGAGGCCTACGCCGGGCGCAAGGTCGTCATCCGGACGCTGGACGCCGGGGCGGACAAGCCGCTGGCGTTCGCGAACCAGTCCGACGAGGAGAACCCCGCGCTCGGCGTCCGCGGCTACCGCCTGGTGCGGTCGCTGCCGGGCATCGTGGAGCGCCAGCTCGACGCGCTGGGCGCGGCCGTGCGCGCGCTGCCCACCGAGCGGCAGGCCGACGTGTGGGTCATGGCCCCGATGATCGCCACCCCCGCCGAGGCCCGGGCGTTCGCCACCGCGGCGCGCGCCGCCGGCATCGTCAAGGTCGGCGTCATGGTGGAGGTCCCCGCGGCCGCGCTGCGCGCCGAGGCGATCCTGGCGGAGGTCGACTTCGTCTCGCTGGGGACGAACGACCTGGCGCAGTACACGATGGCCGCCGACCGGCTGCGCGGCGAGCTCGCCGACCTGCTGGACCCGTGGCAGCCCGCCGTGCTCGACCTGGTCCGCGCCACCGCCGAGGCGGGCGTCGCGACCGGCAAGCCGGTCGGCGTGTGCGGCGAGTCCGCAGGCGACCCGCTGATGGCTCTGGTCCTGGCGGGGCTCGGCATCACGAGCCTGTCCATGGCCGCGGGCCGGGTGCCCGCCGCCCGGTACGCGCTGCGCGCGCACACCCTCGACGCGTGCCGGGCGCTGGCCGCCGCGGCGCTCGCCGCCCCCGACGCCGAGACCGCACGGGCCGCCGTGCGCGACGGCGTCACCCCCGAGGTGGCCCAGGTCCTGCTGGGCTGACAGACGTCGCCGGGCGGGTTCCTACGCAGGCCCGCCCGGCGACCCCTCGCGCACGCGCGCACGCGCTCGCGCCCCGCCGAGTGCGGAGAGCAGCTTCTCCGCACTCGACGCAGCAGGGCCCCGGGTCAGCTGCGGTTGTCGAGGGCCCGGGTGGGCTCGCCCTCCGGGAGCGGGGCCGCGTCCGTGCCCTCGGACGTCGCCGGCGCGGCGTCCTGCGCGGTCGCCCCGGCCTCCTCCGGCTGGTACCACTCGGTGAGCGCGGGGTCGTCGGTGTCCAGCCACGCCCCGGCGCCCTCGTCGGGCGGCGTCGCGACCACACCGACCACGAAGTCGTCGCCGTGCCGCTCGATGCCCGCGCGCACGCCCTGGTGTAGCGCCTCGCGGGCGTACCGGCGACGCAGCGTCAGCGGGTCGCGGGCGAGGTCCTTCGCCCACGCGACCATCACGAGCACGACCACCACCGTGAACGGCAGCGCGGAGACGATCATCAGGCTCTGCAGCCCGGACAGCGCGAGCTCGCCGCCCCCGGCCAGCAGCACGCCCGCGATCAGCGCCAGCGCGAGCCCCCACACGATCGTGGTGCCCTTGCGGGGCTCGGGGTTGCCGCGCTCGGACATCGTCGCCATGACGATCGACGCCGAGTCGGCGCTGGTGACGAAGAAGATGATGATCGAGATCACCGCGAGCACCGAGGTGATCGCGCCGAGCGGCAGCTCGTGCAGGACGGTGAACAGCAGGTCCTGGCCGCTCTCGGCGGCGCTCACCTGCGCGCCGGTCTGCTCGAGCCACATCGTCGTGCCGCCGAGCACCGTGAACCACACCAGGCACACCGCGCTGGGGACGACGATGACCGTGGTGACGAACTCGCGCAGGGTGCGGCCCCGGCTGATCTTCGCGATGAACATGCCGACGAACGGCGTCCACGACACCCACCACGCCCAGTAGTACGTGGTCCACGCGCTCATGAACTCCTGCGCGTCCGGGGCGGTCGCGGCCGACTGCGCCATCAGCGTCGGCAGGTCCCCGACGAACGTCATCATCACGCCGGGCACCAGGTTGAGCAGCAGCACCGTCGGGCCCACGACGAGCACGAACAGGCCGAGCAGCCCCGCGAGCACCATGTTGATGTTCGACAGCGCGCGGATGCCGCGCTTGACGCCGGACACCGCCGAGACGATGAACGCGATGGACAGCACCGCGATGATCGCGATGATGACGCCGTTGCCCAGCGGGCCGATGCCGCCCACGATCTCGATGCCCCGGCCGATCTGCAGCGCCCCGATGCCGAGCGAGACGGCCGTGCCGAACAGCGTCACGACGATCGCGAACACGTCCACGACCTTGCCGAGCCAGCCCTCGGTGCGGCGCCCGAAGATCGGCTCCAGCAGCGACGAGATCAGCGGGGACCGACCCTTGCGGTACGCGGCGTAGGCGACCGCCCCACCGACGAGCGCGTAGAACGCCCACGCGACCGGACCCCAGTGGAACAGCGTCTGCGCGAGCGCCGCGTGCAGCGCCTGGTCGCTGCCCGCGTCGAGGTCCTCGAACGCCGGCGGCAGGTCGAGGAAGAACGTCAGCGGCTCCAGCGGGCCGTAGAACAGCAGGCCGATGCCCATGCCGGCGGAGAACAGCATCGCGACCCACGACACGGTCGAGAACTCGGGACGCTCGTCGTCCTGCCCGAGCCGCACGGCCCGGTGCCGACCGAAGCCGATCCACATCATGAACAGGAAGACGGCGATGGCGAGCAGGCCGAAGAACCAGCCGAAGTCCACGGTCACGACCTCGAACGCCGCCGACGCGACGTCGGACAGCGACTGCGGCGCCACGACGCCCCAGACGATCACCGCGACGATCAGCGAGAGCGTCACGCCGAACACGCCCCGGTCCATGCCGAAGACCGTGCGGGTCTGCTCGACCCCGAGACCGGGGAGCAGCGCGGGGTGCGGGGTGCCCACGGTCTCCGGCGAGGTGACCTCGCGGATGACGCGGGCGGCCCGCGCACGGGGCGGGCCGGGATGGCTGGGCTTCCCACCGGTGGGACCGGTGCCGTGGTTGCTCACGCGGAGCTCTCCCTGGGGGGTTCGACGGGGCGACTTGGGTCGAGAACCTGACCAGTGTGAGAGAGAGTCTTGACCTTGTCGCGTCGAACGGCCCGGTTCACCCGGTGCCCGCGCGCGCCAGGACCGGTCCGGCGAGGAAGTCCGTGAGGGCCGTCATGAAGCCGCGCTTGCGGGAGCGCGAGACGGCGAGCCGCCCGCCGTCGCTCATCACGCAGTCGCCGTCCTCGACACCGACCACGTGCCGCAGGTTCACGACGTAGCAGTGGTTGCTGCGGTAGAACGCCTTGCCGCGCAGGTCGTCCTCGAGCTGCTTGAGGGTGACCGGGACGGCGTACCGCGCGTCCACGGCGTGCACGAGGGTGTGCCGCTGGGCGCTCTCCACGTAGACGATGTCGGACGTGCTCACCCGGGCGATGCCGCCCTTCGTCGGCAGGACGAGGAAGTCCTCGACGGGCCGGCGGCGGACCTCCTGGACGCTGCGGGCGAGCTGCTGGGCGAACCCGGTGTAGCCGACGGGCTTGAGCAGGTAGCTGAGCGCGCCCACCTCGTAGCCGCGGATGGCGTACCGGCCGAGGTTGGTGACGAACACGATGACGACGTCGCCGTCGAGCTGGCGCACCTGCTGGGCGGCGGTGAACCCGTCGAGCCCGGGCATGTCGACGTCGAGGAACAGGATGTCGACGTCGGGGCGGTACTGCTCGACGAGCTGCGCGCCGTCCACGAGGACGTCGACGGCGAACCGTTCGCCGTGCTCCCGCTCGTAGCGGCGGATGTGGTCGACCAGGTGCTGGGCGGCCCGGGGGTCGTCGTCGACGACGCGGATGGTGATCACGGTTGCTCCCGCGGGTACGCGACCGGGCGGTGGTCACTCCGTCGTGAACCGGCACCCGACCGGTGCGTGAACACATGGTCGACTCTGCGTTCGTCCGGGTCAACCTCCTGGTGGGTCACCCGTGTGGCACCATCGCCGACGTGACTGGGGGGAGGCGCGGTCCCTACGCGGGGACGCGCGAGCGACGCGCCGCGATCATGGCGGCCGCGCACGGGCTGGTGACCGAGCAGGGCCACCGGGCGACCACGGCGGCGGACGTCGCCGAGCGCGCGGGAGTCACCGAGTCGGCCGTGCTCTACCACTTCCCCAGCAAGGAGCACCTGTACACCGCGGTGTTCGAGCACCTGCTGTCCGGGCCGGCCCCCCGCGAGGACGCGACGACGGTCGCGCAGGTCGAGGCCCTGCTCACGCGGCTCGTGGCCCGGGACACGACCAACCCGCACCTCGCCCGGCTGTACCAGGTGCTGATGGCGGAGTCGTCCGACCCGGCGCACCCGGCGCACGACACGTTCGTGCGGCGCACCGACCTCATCACCGGCGCGATGACGCGCTCGTTCGCGGCCATCCAGACCTCGGGCGAGGCGGTGCTCGCCGCGTCGCCCGAGCGGTGCGCCCGGCTGCTGGTCGGCGCCTGGGACGGGCTGCAGGCGCAGTGGTTCATCCGCCCGGACTTCGACCTCGCGGCCGACGTGCTGGCGGCGTTCCACGCGATCGCCCCCGCGCGCACCACCCCCGCCGCGCACTAGCTGAACCCGATCGCACGGCGGGCGACCCGGTAGGCCAGCACCGACACCCGCCGCCCGGCGCGGCCGGGCAGGTTGCTGAGCTGCCCGAGCGCGGACCAGCGCACCCGCCGGTACAGCGCCGGGTCGGCGGCGCGCAGCCGCGCCCACAGCAGGTCGCGCTCGGCGAGCGCCTCCGGCGTGCCGGCCCGCACCAGCAGGACGGACGACACCGCGCAGATGATGGCGGTGTAGTGCAGCAGGTAGCGCTCGAGCCGGGGCTGGGCCACGGGCGTGCGGGACACGTGGTCGAGCATCAGCCGGTTGACGCGCAGCTGCTGGTCGAGCCGGCGCAGCATCACGACCTCCTGCACGGACTGGTCCGGGCGCCCGATGAGGTACCGGTACAGGTCGACGTCCAGGTACTGCAGGGTGCGCACCCGGTGCAGGGGCAGCAGGGCGTACAGGCTGTCGACGTAGAAGGTGTGCTCGGGCAGCCGCAGCCCGACCTCGCGGAGCACGGCGGTGCGGTAGGTCAGCGCGTGCATCATCAGGTACTGCCGCTGGGCGAACGGCCGGGTGCGGTCCCAGGTGAGCACACGGCCGCGCGGCAGGGCGCCGCGGAAGCGGACGACGGTGGCCCGCCGCCTGCCGACCTTCTCGTAGACCACGTTGGTGACGAGGAGGTCGACCTCGCGGTCGTCGGCGACGGCGTCCCGCAGCGCGTCGAGCAGGGCGCGCAGGGCGTCGCGGTCGAGCCAGTCGTCGGCGTCGAGCACCCTGACGTACGTCCCGCGCGCGTGGTCGAGGCCGGCGTTGATCGCGGACCCGTGACCCCCGTTGGGCTTGCGCAGCAGCCGGACGCCGCCGGGGTGGCGGTCGACGTACCCGCGCGCCAGCGCCGCCGTCCCGTCCGTCGAGCCGTCGTCGACGACCAGCACCTCGACCTCGGGACCGAACCCGGTGAGCGAGTCGAGCGCCCGCGCCAGGTAGGGCTCGGCGTCGTACGCCGGGACGACGACGGACAGCAGCGGCCTCACGACGTCCGCACCTCGTCGGTCTCGTCGGCCTCGACCGGCACCCGGCGGAAGATGACCTTGAAGATCGGGAAGAACACCCAGAACGAGATGGCCGAGTTGATGATCATGGTCACGACGTCGGCGAGGGTCTCGCCCGTACCGCCCCAGCCCCAGGTGTCGATGAGCAGCTCGTAGATCGGCGCCTTGTACCAGCCCTGCGCGGCGGCGGCGACGAGCGTGATCACGACGTACGCGACGGCGTACCAGGCGGCGGCCCTGCCGACCGACGAGTTCGACCTGAACGTGATGTTCCGCTGCGCGAAGAAGTTGATCACCTGCGCGATGAGCAGCGTGATCTGCACCGCCAGGAAGTAGGCCAGCCCGCCGCCCCCCTGCGGCAGCGCACCGGCGGCGTAGTCGAAGACGAAGTACTGCGACCCGTCCACGTCCGCCCCCACCGGCCACACCTGGAAGGAGGTGTCGACCAGCGCGGTCATCCCGAACACCCACTTGATCAGCGGCATGAGCGCGAGCTGCAGCACGGTGATGCCGTTGCTCAGCACGAAGAACACGACGAACTGGGCGACGCCGGGGCGCTTCTCGGCGAAGGCGCGCCAGGCGCTCGTCAGACGGGTCAGCACGGGAGGTCTCTTCTCTTTCCGGGACGACGGTGAGGTCAGGCGTCGCCGCGCAGCGCGCGGGCCGAGGCCCGGTCGGCGCGGCGGTGGCGCACGAAGCCGCGCGCGGTCGCCCCCGCGCCGGCCAGGAACCGGCCGTTGACGATCCGGACCAGGCCGTCGACCATGTCGGTGCTGACCAGTCCGTTCGTCATCTTGGCGATGGCGCGCAGCGGCATGTTGAGCAGGAACAGGATGTTGAGGTCGGGTGTCCCGCGGCGGTCGGCGCGGTCGCGCCGCCAGGCCAGGACGCGGTACGCCAGGCGTGCGAGCGGCGACCGGGCCTCGGCCATCCGGGACAGCGGGTCGTTGGGGCCGAGCGCCCCCGCCCAGCCGGCGGACGGCAGCGGGCGGCCGAGCAGCGCGGCGAAGTCGGCGTCCGCGACGTCCCGGACGGCGCCCGTGCGGTACGGCGCGGGCACGTCGTCGACCACGGCGGGTGCCCGCCCCGCGACCTCGACCCGGACCGTGAGGCGGGGGTCGTCGACGTGCGCGCCGGCCAGCACCTCCCAGGTCCCGGTCTCGACGGCCCAGCCGCCGGCGGGGACGGACCAGTGCCGGAAGGCCGCGTCGCCGAGCGGGACGGTGACGGTGCGCGACTCCCCCGGCGCGAGCTCGACGCGGGCGAACCCCGCGAGCGTCCGGTCGGGGCGGTGCACGCCCGGGGTCACCCGGCGCACGTACAGCTGGACGACGTCCGCCCCGGCCACCGCGCCGGTGTTGGTCACCGTCACGGTCGCGCCCCCCGCGTCCGCGACGAGGTCGGTGTACCCGAAGGTCGTGTACGACAGCCCGAAGCCGAACGGGAACGCCACCCGCACCCCGGCGGTCGTGTAGTACCGGTAGCCGACGAACAGGCCCTCGCGGTACTCGGCGGTGCGCCCGGTCGCGGGGAACGTGCCCGCCGTCGGGGTGTCGGCCAGCGCCACGGGCATGGTCTCGGCGAGCCGGCCCGCGGGGTTCACGGCGCCCGTGAGGACGTCGAGCATCGCGCCCGCACCGGCCTGGCCGGACAGGTACCCGTGCACCAGGGCACGGCAGTGCCCGAGCCACGGCGTCTCGACGACCCCGCCCCCGGCGAGCACCACCACCACCGCCGGGTTCGCCTCGGCGAGCGCGGCGAGCAGCTCCGTCTGCACGTCGGGCAGCCGCAGGTGCGCGCGGTCGACGCCCTCGGACTCCGCGATCTCCGGCAGGCCGAGGAACAGCAGGACGGCGTCCGCGCCCCGCGCCGCCGCGACCGCCGCGTCGCGCAGCGCGGCGTCGGGCACCCCGTCGCGGCGGAAGCCCCGCACCTGGGCGACGACGTCCAGGTCGGTCTCGCCGATCACGTCCACGACCGCGTCCAGGCGGGTCGGGTTCACGGCGGACGAGCCGGCGCCCTGGTAGCGCGGGGCGAACGCGAAGTCGCCGACCACCGCCACCCGGCTGGCCGGGCGCAGCGGCAGCACCGCGCCGTCGTTCTTCAGCAGCACCGCCGAGCGGGCCGCCGCCTCGCGGGCCAGGGCGTGGTGGGCGTCGTGGTCGACGGGCGGGGCCGGGTCGTCCGCGGGCCGGGCCCGGGCCACCAGCCGCAGCACGTCGGCCGCCCGGGCGTCCAGGTCGGCCGCCGCCAGCCGCCCGCCGGCGACGGCGTCGACGATCTGCCGCGCGGAGTCCAGCCCCGCCGCGGGCATCTCGAGCCCGGCCCCGGCGGCGACGCCGGCGACGACGTCGTTCGACCCGCCCCAGTCGGTGACGACGGCACCGTCGAATCCCCACTCGTCGCGCAGCACCTCGGTGAGCAGGAACCGGTTCTCGTTGGCGTACACCCCGTTGACCAGGTTGTACGAGGTCATGATCGAGCGGGGCCGGGCGGTCTCGACGACGATGCCGAACGCGGTCAGGTAGATCTCCCGCAGCGTGCGCTCGTCGACCACCGAGTCCGAGACCATCCGCCGCAGCTCCTGGGAGTTCGCGGCGTAGTGCTTCGGGCACGCGGCGACGCCCGCGGACTGGATGCCCCGCACCGACGCGGCCGCCATCCGCCCGGTCAGCAGCGGGTCCTCGGAGTAGTACTCGAAGGAGCGGCCGCCCAGCGGGGACCGCTTGATGTTGAGCCCGGGGCCGAGCAGCACGTCCACGCCCTGCGCGGCGGCCTCGGCCCCGAGGGCCGCGCCGACGCGCTCGGCGAGGTCGACGTCCCACGAGCTCGCGACCGCGGCCGCGGTGGGGAAGCACGTCGCGGGCTCCGAGGCGTTCAGCCCCAGGTGGTCCGCGGAGCCGACCTGCTTGCGGACGCCGTGCGGGCCGTCGGCCAGCCACAGCGACCGCACGCCGTGCCTGGGCAGGTCGCGGGTCTCCCAGACCGACTTCCCGACCAGCAGCGCGGCCTTCTCCAGCACGGACAGGTGCTCGACCTGGATCGGCACGGTGTTCTCCTTCACCTCGGGGCGACGTCCTCGTGCCCGGCTTCTGCGTGCGCGTCGGGGGCCCGCGCGTCGGGCCGGTGGTGGTGGGCGCCACCGGCCCGACGCGGGGACCGACCGGCTACGAGCCGGTGCCCGGGCGGCCGGCGCGGACGGGATCCGGCCCGGCAGCGGCGGCGGGTCCGGCCGCGGGTGCCTGACGGTGCCGCAGCACGCGCCGGGTCACCAGGAACCCGCCGGCGAGGACCAGCAGCCCGATGAGGACGGTGCCGCCGATCTGCAGGTACACCCAGGTGGGTGGCGTGTACGTGACGGTGGCGCCCGGGGCCAGCCCGTTCATGGCGTTGGAGTTGGCCACCGTGAACAGGATGTGGTGCGTCGCGGTCCGGATGTCCTGCACCGCCTTGGCCGAGGAGGTGTCGTTGAACGACTTCGACGGCTGGAAGGTCAGGGTCAGGTCCGTGCCCGCGCTGATCCCCTGGTTCGGGTTCATGTACGGGTACAGGTTGAAGTCCGAGATCGCGAAGCCCTCGAAGCCCCACTCGGTGCGCAGCACGTCCGTCATCAGCGCCTCGGAGCCACCGGCCCAGGTCGCGCCGATCCGGTTGAACGAGCTCATCACCGCGGTCGAGCCGACCGTGGTCTCCTCGACGGTGCCGTCGGAGTCGGCGATGTACCGCACGTCCATCGTGATGCCCTTGACGGCCATCTCGAACGGCTTGAGGTAGAGCTCGCGGATCGTCTGCTCGGTCGCCCACGTGGCGATGCCGTTGTTGACCCGGTTGGTCTCCTGGTCGTTCAGCGCGAAGTGCTTGAGCGTCGTGTAGACGCCCTTGGTCGCCGCGCCGTTCGCGACGGCCGTGGCCATCACGCCGGACAGGTACGGGTCCTCCGAGTAGTACTCGAAGTTGCGGCCCGCGAACGGCGAGCGGTGCAGGTTCATCGCCGGCGCGTACCAGCCGTTGATCCCCTTGGAGAGCGCCTCGTCGCCGAGCATCGCGCCCATCCGCGCACCCAGGTCCACGTCCCACGTCTGCGCGATGAGGAACTCGGACGGGTAGGCCACGCCGTTGATCGAGGAGTTGATGAAGGAGGAGAACCCGGCGGGGCCGTCCGGCTCCAGGGTCTGGGGCTTGCCGATCGAGCCGATCGCGGCGGTCTGGTAGGCGCCGTTGAGCAGCATGTCGGTCATGTCGCCGACGCTGAGCGAGTCGAGCAGCTCGGCCCACCGCGGGTCGTCGAACGGCAGGCCGCGCAGGTCGATCAGCGACAGGTCGGTGCCGGCGCCGGTGGTCGGCATCTCGCCGTCGAACTCGGCGGCGGCGGCCTCGTGGTCCCAGGCGGAGAAGCCCGCCGCGACGGCGTCGTCCGCGACCAGCTGGTCCCCGGTCGGCGCGGTCGGGAACGTCCCGGCGAAGTCGGCGCGGGACATCGCCACGATGCCGCCCTCGCCGAACTGGTCCGAGACGTCGTCGAACCGGTTGGTGACCTCGGCGGCGTCGCTCGCGCGGTGGTCCTCGCCGGAGTACACGACGTCGGAGTCGACGGTGTAGGTGATCGGCGCGGTGCCGTCGGCGACGGTGTGCGAGTCGGTCCGCACGGACAGGACGTAGTCGCCCTGCTCCAGGACGTACGCCCGCTCGCCCAGGTGGTCGTAGGACGCCATGTCCTCGACCGGCAGCTCCAGCGTCACGGTCTGGCTCGCGCCCGGCTCGATGACGCCGGTCTTGGCGAAGTCGCCGAGGACGACCTCGGACTTCTCGATGCCGCCCGGGGTGTACGGCGCCGTGTAGTAGAGCTGCACGACGTCCTTGCCCGCGACCTCGCCGGTGTTGGTGACCTCGACGGTCACGGCGACGGTCCCGTCGACGTCGCCCGCCTCGGTGCCGGTCACCTCCCACGCGAAGTCCGTGTAGGACAGGCCGTGGCCGAACGGGTAGACCACGGCCTCGTCGTAGTCGAGGAAGCCCTCGGCGGCGGCGGTCTCGTAGTACCGGTAGCCGATGTAGATGCCCTCGGCGTAGTTCACGAACGGCGCCTCGTCGGTGACGGTCGCGTTCGACGTCGCCGTCTCGACCGCCGACACCGGGTACGAGACCGACAGGTTCTCGTACAGGAACCCGCCGAAGTTCACGTACGTCGGGTCGGCGGTGAAGTCCGCGGCCCACACGTCCGCCGTGCGGCCCGAGGGGTTCACGTCGCCGGACAGGATCCCGCCGAGCGCGTTCAGGCCCGTGGCCCCCGGGGAGCCCGCGAGCAGGATCGCGTCCACGCCCGCGTCGGCCTGCAGGTCGCCGAGCTCCATCGTCGTCGAGGCGTTGATGACGACCACGACCGTGTCGAAGTTCGCCTTCGCGAGCGCGATCAGGTCCTTCTCGTCCTGGTTCAGCTCCAGCTGGTGCTGGCCGGGCACGGCGTTCTCGTCCCACCCGGTCATGTCCTGGGTGAGGTCACCGCCCTCGCCGCCCGGACGCCCCAGGACCACCACGGCGGCGTCCGCGTACTCCGCGAACGACGCGGACTGCGCCTCGTAGCCGTCGACCGGCATCTCGCCGATGTCGTAGGTGGAGATGTCCGGACGGTCCATCTCGATGTGCCCCCGCGGGTTCTCCGCCGCGAACGCCTCGATCGCGCCGTACACGGCGTCGTTGACCTCGAACCCGGCGTTCTCCAGGCCGACCCGCGCGTTCACGGCGGAGTTCGTGTCGACCGAGCCGGAGCCCGAGCCGCCGAACACCGGGTCCGCGGCGGCGCGGCCCAGCATGGTGACCTTCGCGCCCGCCGCGAGCGGCAGGGACGCGGCCTCGTTCTTCGCCAGCACGATGCCGCCGGCGGCGATCTCCTCGACCAGCGCCTCGGCCGCGGCGTCCACCGCGTCGCCGTCCGCGTAGTCGGACGTGTAGTACTCGGTGTCCCAGTCCGCCGACTCCTCGGCGTTGGTGAACTCGTACGTCCCGGAGCCGAGCTGGGACGCGACCCAGCCGCCGGCGACGACCAGGCCCACGTTCGCGACCACGGCGACGGCGGTGACCGTCCCGAGCACGGGGGCCCAGATCCACAGGAACTTCTTGTTCGACATGCGCTTCTTCACGCGGGGGCTCACGGTGTCCTCCTCGGGGACGTCGACGGTGGGGGGCGACCGCCCGGGGCGCGCTCGCCGACGCGCCCCGGGCGATCCGGCCGGTGCTACTCGGTGACCTCGGTGATGGTGCCGTCCTGGTCGATCTGCCAGGTCAGCCCGGTCGCGGCCGAGTCGCCGTCGATGGTGAACTTCCCGCCGTCGATGTTCACGGTGCCCTGGATGCGGTCGGCGGCGTCCGAGAAGGAGTAGGGCACGACGAGCAGCCCGTACTTCACGGTCGGGGCCTGCACGTCGCTCGCCAGCATGATCTGGGCCCAGGAGTCGTCCTCGGCCAGCGCGTCCGCGACGGCCACCCGGGCGTTCTCCAGGTCCTCCGCGATGTCGGACTCCGTGGCGGCCTGCTCCTCGGCGGACGTGCCGGAGCCCGAGCCGCCGTCGTCGCTGCCGCAGGCGGACAGGCCGAGCACGCCCGTCAGGGCGATCGCCAGGGTCAGGCCGGTCGTCAGGGCCGTGGTGCGCTTCATCTCTTCCGTGCTCCTCACTGGGTTGCTGGCCGCGGGCCCACCCCGCGGCCGGTCCGTCGGGGGCTACGGCGGCGTCTGCCGTCGCCGCAGCCCCCGACGGGGTCGCGGATCAGTCCGCGATGACGCCGGACCAGCTCAGGCCGAAGCCGAACAGGTACGCGTTGCCCGCCGAGTCGACGTACGGCTCGGTGTCCTCCTGCACGTCCTCGAGCTGCTTCTCGACCGCGTCCATGGACGCCGGGAAGCCGATCGGGAGGCGACCCTGGGGCTCGTTCAGGCCGATGGCCGTCTCGATGAGCGCCTGGTCGCTGACGCCGAACCCGACGACGATCGCGTCGGACGCGGCCTCGAACTCGGCCGGGACCGTCGGGTTCTTCGCCCGCAGCACCGTGACCACCGGGATGTCCTCGCCCGAGGCCTCGACCGCCGCCACGGCCCGCTCGAACGCGTCGAGGTCCGACTCGTTCGCGGTGCGCGAGGTGTTGCCGAAGTAGGACCGGTTCTCCTGCGTGCCGTCGGGGAGGATGTCCCCCGAGATCGATGTGCGCCGCACGTGCTCGCCGTCCGCCGTGTAGGGGCGGTACTGCAGCGACAGCGGGTACCACTCACCGGTCTCGGTGTCGTGGCCCGAGTTCGCGAACACCGCGCCGCTGTTCGGGCTGTCCATGCCGACGAGCACCAGGTCCACGTCCGCCAGGTCGGGGGCGGTGTAGCTCGTGACCTTGCCGTCCGCGTCCTCGACCGCCTCGTCCGTGACGACCGTCCCGAAGTACTGCTCCGCGACCTCGACCGTCAGGCCGGGGCCCTCGGTGTACTCGCCCGGGCCGAACAGCCCCGCCTGGCCGGTGTCGTAGTTGCGCGGGATGTAGACGGTCTTGTCCTTCCAGGCCGCCGCGTCGGACTCCGCGACGGTCTCGCCGTCGTTCTTCAGCATCACGATCGAGTCGAGCTGCGCCCGGTAGCCGGCATCGAGCTTGTCCTGGCTCGCGACGACCGCCTGCGACTCCTCGAGGTCGAGGAACGCGTCCTCGTACAGGCCCGCCTGGAACAGCATCGTCAGCACGCGCGTGGCGGTCTCGGCGAACCGGGTGTCCGCGTCGACGTCGTTGACGCCGGCCTCGAAGTCCGCCTGCCACATGTCGTACGCCGCGAGCACCGGGGCGACCGCGTTGTTGCCGCCGAACATGTCGACGCCGTTCTTCAGGATCGCGTAGTGCCGCTCCTCGACCGTCAGGTCGTCGGCGCCCCACGAGGTGCCGATCAGCGCGTCGGGGTCGGTGGTCCCGCCGGCCGTGACGCCCCAGTCGGTGACGACCACGCCGGTGAAGTTCTCCCGCAGCAGGCCGGTGCGCGCCGAGTCGTACGCGGAGCCCATCCGGTCGCCGCCCAGCAGCGGCTGGCCCTCGCCGTCGAGCGCGACGGAGTACGCCGTCATGACCGCGGCGGAGTCCATCACCCCGAGGAAGACCTCGGCGTGCGCGTCGAAGTTGTCCCCCGGGTAGACGCCGTACTTGCCGGCCTCCGTGTGCGACTCGCGACCGCCCTCGCCCGGGCCGTCACCCGCCCAGTGCTTGATCATCGCGTTCACCGACTCGGAACCCCAGCCGTCCTCGCCCGGCGTGGACTGGAAGCCCTCGACGTACGCCTTGGCCATCTCGCTCGCCAGCTCGACGTTCTCGCCGAACGTGCCGTCGACGCGCAGCCAGCGCGGGTCGGTCGCCAGGTCGATCTGCGGGCTCAGCGCCGTCCCGATGCCCAGCGCGCGGTACTCCGCCGACACCGTCGTCGCGAACTCGGACATCGTCTCGGTGTCGAAGGTCGCCGCGAGTCCCAGGTTGGACGGCCAGCGCGAGATGTCGCCGGACGCGTTGTAGTTGCCGCCGCTCTCCGCGGTGGACCGGGGGTCGGACGAGAAGTTCACCGGCACGTACGGCTCGTCGTCCGTCGCCAGCTCCTCGGCGTAGGCCTGCAGCTGGTTCGCCCACGTGACGTTCGCGTCCACGTCGTTCGGACCCGCGTTCAGCACGTTGCGCAGCCGCGACTCCGACATGTACTCCTGCTGCGCGTCCGTCAGGCCGTCCGCCGGGGACCGCTCGTGGGAGGAGAACAGCATCAGACCGGCGATCTGCTCGGTCGACAGCTGCGCCGCCAGGTCCGCCGCCCGGACCTCCGGGTCCTCGCGCCAGTCCTCCCACACGGCCAGCTCGCCGTCGCCGTTCATGTCCTTGAACGCGTAGGTGGCGCCGTCGATCTCCTGCTCGATCAGCTCGATCCCGGAGTCCGCGCCGTAGGACAGCACCGGCCCGTCGCCGGGGTTGGTGACGACGGTGAACGTCGTCTTGCCGTCGGTGACCTCACGCGTGGTGTAGCTGCCGCTGGTGTCGTCGCTGCTCTCGTCCGCGCCCGAGCAGGCCGTCAGGGCCAGCAGCGCGAGCCCGGCGACCGCCGCCGTGCCTGTGACGTACCGCGACCTGCCGTCGCGCCGTCTCGTCGTCATCATTGACCTTCCTCCGTCTAGCGGCCCTGCCCCGCGCGCCCGGCGACCCGCCCCGGCACTGGGACGGACGTGGAGGCACGCGCGCGGCGCAGCGCACCGGCGATGTGTCGCTCCCCCGCGGGACGTCGTCGGTCCGATGAGGTCGCGAGGCCGACGCTAGGAGCGGTGCCGGCCGCGGAGACCGGTGCGCGGGTAGGCCGTCGTCGGTGGCGGATAACCGGTCGGCGAGGTCACGGGACGGTCACGGCGGGGGTGCGTCCCGCGCGACGGCGCAGGCGGCCGCGCGCGGGACGACAGGCCGGTGGTGGTCAGGCCGCGCGCGTGCTCGCCGTCGCGCGGACCGCCGCCGCCACCGGCAGCGTGAGGCCGATCAGCGCGACGACGACCACCAGACCGCCGAGCACGACCGGGTCGACGACCGGGAGCGGCACGCGGAGCAGCCCCTGCCCGACGCCGAGCAGCGCCGGGAGCACGCACGCGGCCCCGACCAGCAGCGCCGTCGCGGTGGTGAGCACGGACTCGACCGCGACCACCCGCAGCAGCTGGCGCCGGGTGGCGCCGGTGCGGTGCAGCAGCGCGAGCTCAGCTCGCCGGGTGCCGACGAGGTTGACCAGCGTGGTGCCGGCCGCGACCGCGACGAACGCCAGCAGCGCGAGCAGCAGCGCGGTGGACAGTCCCTGCTGCCCGGCGGCGGCCTCCCGGACGGAGCCGGCGTAGCCGTCGACATCGGTCGCGCCGAGGCCGGTCGCCGCGACCGCCTCCGCGAGCGCCGCGTCGTCCGTCCCGGGGGCCGCGGTGACCAGCAGCACGGCGTCGGTCGCCGCGTCCGCGAGCGCCGTCCCGTCGCCGACGAGGTACTCCCCGAGCCCGAGCCCGCGCTCGTACACCGCGACCACCCGGAACTCGGTCTGCTCCCCGCCCGTCCGGATGTCGACCGGGTCCCCGACGCCCACCATCCCGGTCAGCGCGGTCTCCCGGCTGATCGCGACGGTGCCGTCGGCGGCGAGGTCGGCGAGCGACCCCGACCGGACGTCCGCGTCCACGAGCCCGGCGTCGGCGGGCACGGTGCGCAGCGTCGTCGGCTCCCAGGCCAGCCCGCCCAGCACCGGCACGTCGGCGTCCTCGCGGTCGAGGCGGACCTGCGCGGGCACCAGCCCGGTCCGGCCGGAGGCGGCGACCCCCGGCAGCGCGGCGACGGCGGTCGCCTCGGCCGCGGTGACGCCGTCGGGCGCCTGCGCGACGAGGTCCGCGGTGATCGCCTGCCGGACCTGCTCGCCGGTCGCGTCCACCACGGCGCGGTTCACCCCCGACTGCACGGTGCCCAGCGCGAGCAGCAGCGCGAGCGGGATCACCGCGCCGGTGAGCCGGCGGGAGAAGCCGCGCGCGTTCGCCAGCGCGAGCGTCGGCACCGCACCGCCGCGCCCACCCAGCAGCGCGAGCCCGCGCTCCGCGACCCGGCGGACGAGCACCGGACCGAGCAGCGCCGCCGCGACCAGGAGCAGCAGCGCCGACGTCGTCGCGGCGGCGCTGCCCAGCAGCCCGGGTACGACGAACGGCGTCCCGGCCGCGAGCAGCCCCACCGCGCCCAGCCCGAGGGCGACGGCCCGCCGCACCGACCCGATCCCCGCGGGCTCCACCGCGGACCGCTGCACGGCGCTCGCCGGGCTGAGCCGGGCGCTCTCCCGGCCCGCCAGGCGCGCGCCGAGCAGCGCGGTCGGGACGAGCAGGGCCAGCGCCGCGAGCACCGGCCACGGCGACAGCGCCGGCGCGAACCCCGCCGGGGCGATCCCGCCGTCCACGAGCACCCCGGTCAGCAGCGGCGCGAGCAGCAGCCCCGGGACCGCACCGACCGGTGCGGTGACGGCGAACACCAGCAGGACCTCGGCCGTGATCGCGTTCCGCACCTGGGCCGTCGTCGCCCCCACGGCGCGCAGCAGCGCGAACTCCCGCGCCCGCGGCCGCAGCGCGCCCGCGAACGTCGAGGCGACGACGAACAGCGCGATCAGCACCGCCGTCCCCGCGAACGACGACGCCACCGTGATCAGCAGCGACGCCGCCGGGTCGTCGGAGGACGCCGCGAGCCGCAGCCCCGCCTCCACCCACACCCCCGTCGCCGTGAGCAGCGCGGCCGCGAGCGCCGCCACCAGGGCGCTGCCCGCGAGCGCCCCGCGGTGCGCACGCACCGCCGCCCGCGCGGACGTCCACACGGCGCTCACCGGCCCAGGCCCGTCATCCGGGCCGTGACCTGCTCGGCCGTCGGCGCGTCCAGGTGCCCGGCCAGGCGGCCGTCCGCGAGGAACAGCACCCGGTCCGCCGTCGCCGCGACGTGCGCGTCGTGCGTCACCAGCACCAGCGTCTGCCGCAGCGTCGCCGCCGCGTCGCGCAGCACGTCCAGCACCTGCGCACCCGTGCGGGAGTCCAGCGCCCCGGTCGGCTCGTCCGCGAACACCACGGCCGGGCGGGTGATGAGCGCCCGCGCGATGGCGACGCGCTGCGCCTGCCCGCCCGACAGCTCGCCCGGCAGCCGGTCCTCCATGCCCTCCAGCCCGACGGCCGCCATCAGGTAGCGCCGCAGGTGGGCGTCCGGCTCCCGGCCGCCGAGCAGCAGCGGCAGCGCGATGTTCTCGGCGACCGTCAGGTGCCCCACCAGGTTGTACGCCTGGAACACGAAGCCGATGCGCTCGCGCCGCAGCCGCGTCACCGCGTCCGGGTGCATCCCCGTCAGGTCGGTCCCGCCGATCACGACCCGGCCCGACGTCGGGACGTCCAGGCCCGCCGCGCAGTTCAGCAGCGTCGACTTGCCCGACCCCGACGGCCCCATCACCGCCGTGGACGACCCCGGCGCCAGGGCCAGGGAGACGCCGTCCAGCGCCGCGACCGTGCCGCCGCCGTTCGGGTACGTGCGCCGGACCTGCTCCAGCAGGACCGCCGGGGGTGCGGCCGTCGCGGGCCGCTGCGGGATCTCGGTCGGGGACGTCATGGCGTGCTCCTCGGGGTCGGGGGACGGTGCTCCGTCCTGCTCCCTCGACGCTAGGAATCCGGGGCCCGCGCCCTCCAGCCGCCTCCGGCGGAACCTGGCGGCCTGCATCCTCCGGTGCAAGCACCCCGCCGCGGGACCGACCTCAGTCCGGGTCCGGGACCTCGACCACCCGGTTCTGGTACGCCCACACGACCGCCTGCAGCCGCGACCGCACCCCGAGCTTCGGCATCATCCGCGCGAGGTGCGACTTCACCGTGGCCACCTCGACCACCAGCGCGGCGGCGATCTCCTCGTTCGACATCCCCTGCGCGAGCAGCAGCAGGATGTCCCGCTCCCGCGCCGTGAGCACGTCCGCGCCGCGCCGCAGGGTCACGGGCTGCAACCGGCGGCGGTCCGCGAACTCCCGCAGCACCCGGTGCGTGAGCGCCTGGTCCAGCGTCCCCCGCCCGGACGCGACCTGCCGGACCGCGCGGACGATCTCGTCGGGCTCGGCGTCCTTCAGCAGGAACCCCGACGCCCCGGCCTCGAGCGCCCCGAACACGTAGTCGTCCAGGTCGAACGTCGTCAGCACCAGCACCGGCACCGGGTCCGCGACGTCCGGGCCGCACAGCTCGCGGGCGACGCTGATCCCGTCGCGGCCCGGCATCCGGATGTCCAGGCAGACCACGTCCGGTGCGGTGCTGCGGGCCAGCGCCACCGCCTCGTCCCCGTCGGCGGCCGTCCCGACGACCTCGATGTCCGGCTCCGCACCGAGCAGGCCGGACAGCCCGGCGCGCACCAGCGGCTGGTCGTCGGCGACGAGCACCCGGATCACGAGGCACCTCCCTGGTCGTGGCCGCTGGGCGTCGGGTCGCGCGGGACGCGGAGGACGACCTCCCAGCCGCCGTCCGGCGTCGGGCCGTGCCGCAGGTCCGCGCCCACGAGGTCGGCGCGCTCCCGCATCCCCCGCAGGCCGTGGCCCCCACCCGGCGATGTCGGCGCGGTCGCCCCGGCGGGTGCGGCCTCGTTCCGGACGGTCACGACGACCGCGTCGTCCGCGCTGTCGTCCACGGTGACCGCGCACCGCGCACCTGGCGCGTGCGTGCGGGCGTTCGCCAGCGCCTCCTGGACCATCCGGTACGCGGTGAGCTGGGCGAGCGGGCCCACGCCACCGCCGAGCACGGCCCCTTCCGGTGCACCCACGACGTGGAGCGTCGCGACGCCGCCCGCCGCAGGCGCCGCCACCAGGTCCCGGACCGCCGCCAACGTCGGCGCGTCGGTCTCGGCGCCGTCGTCCTCCCGGAGCAGCCCCACCAGACGGCGCAGGTCGGTCAGCACCACGCGGCTCTGGTCCCGGACCTGCCGGACCGACGCGCGCGCCGCGTCCGGGTCGGTGGTGATCTGCCGGTCGATCGCCGAGGCCATCAGGGCGATGCCCGACAGGTGGTGCGCGGCGATGTCGTGCAGCTCGCGCGCCATCGCCGTCCGCTGCGTCGCCAGCGCCGCCTGCACCCGCGCCTCCTGCTCGCCGCGCAGCGCCCGGACCTCCCCGGCCTGCGCGTCCCGCACCGCCCGCCGCCCCGCGACGACCAGCGCCGGGACCAGCCCGACCAGCACCACGACGACGCCCTGCGTCAGCGCGGACCCGACCAGCACCGGACCGTCGGGCGGCTCGGGCGCGAGAGCCACATCGACGCCCGACCCGGCCGCCACCAGCAGCACGACCGCGACCAGCGCCGCGCGCAGCCGCGCCACCCGCACCACCACCGCGGTCCGGTAGACGACGACCACGACCGCCAGCGTCAGCACCCCCGACGCGGCACCCGGCGGCAGCGGGGCGACCGCCAGCACGACGGCACCCACCACCAGCAGCGCCAACCGCGGCAGCACCCGCGCCCACGCGACCGACCCCGCCTGCACGGCGAGAGCCCCGACGACCAGCCACCAGCGGACCCCGCCGAGCGGCGGGACGTCGACGACCTCGGTCGGGTCCAGGGCGCTCAGGGGCGGCAGCGCCAGCAGGCCCGCGACGGCGAGACCGACGGTGACACCCGCCGCGACCACGTCCGCGCGGGCCGGGCGGGGCCGCGTGGGGGCGGCGGGCGGGGGCGTCACGGACACGTCGGGCATCGTCCCACGCGCCTGCGACGAGCGCGCACGATCATGGGCGATCGGCTATCAAAGTACGCGACCGCGTACTAAAGTACGTAGTCGAGGAGGCCCCATGGACGCGACCCACCCGCTCGCCGTGATCACACCGACCTTGGACGGCGACGTCCTGAATCACCTCGCGCTCACGCAGGCCGCGTTCACGCCGGGCCAGCTGACGCGTCTGCTGCCGAAGGCCTCGGTCGAGGGCGTCCGCAAGGTCCTCAACCGGCTCGCGAAGCAAGGCATCGTGACCGCCACCCGGGTGGGTAACGCCGCGATGATGTACGAGCTCAACCGCGAGCACCTGGGCGCTGATGCCGTGATCGCACTCGCCAACCAAGCGCGCACCCTGCGCGACCGCATCGCGACATGCCTCACGGCGTGGGAGCACCCACCCGTCTACGCGGCGCTCTTCGGCTCCTGGAGTCGAGGGGCCGCCACCGCCGAGTCAGACGTCGATCTCTTCCTCGTGCGTCCCGACGACGCCGACGACGACACCTGGACCGGGCAGGTGGACTCGCTCCAGCACCTGGTCGCGAGGTGGACCGGCAACGACGCCCGGCCGTTCGTCATCGACGAGCACGACCTCCCGGAGCGTGGCGCGGAGCCGGTCCTCAGGTCGATCCGTAGCGAAGGACTGACGATGTACGGCGACCCACGATGGTTGCATCGGCGGATCAAGCCGCATGTGCTCACCAGGCGCCGGGCGGAGGCAGGATGACGACGAGGCGGGCGGAACCCGCAGTCCGCGACGGACGACTCGCGAAAGCCCACCAGTTCGCCTCCGTCGCGCAGGACGTGCTCGCGCTGGCGGACGAGGCCCAGGACATCGCCGACGCATTCGTCACCCTGGCGGTGCACGCCGGCATCGCAGCCTCGGACGTCATCTGCTGCGCGCGCCTCGGCGTCTACCACCAGGGCGACCGTCACGAGGATGCGGTCGCGTTGCTGAGAACCGCCGACGCCGAGGCGGCGCGCGCGCTCAGCGCCCTGCTCCGGATGAAGACACTCGCGGGGTACTCGTACTCGCCGGTGTCCGGTCAGAAGCGGCTCCAGGCCGAGCGGGCCATGGAGACACTGGTCGCCACCGCCAACGCGCTTCCGGCCCCGTGACCACGCGTCTGCGCGACGATGCGCGGGAGACGCCGTGGAACACCTCACGCGCGGCGGGTCTGCGCTGCGCTCTGCTCCGCCCCCAGGATTCGAACCCGGACCTCAAGGCTCCAAAGGCCTGCGTGCTGCCGTTACACCAGGGCGGACCGCGGGTCCGGTCTCGCCGGTCCCGCGCCGGTCGCCAGTCTGCCAGGCCGGGCGCTCCCCCGAGGACGGGTGGCCTGAGAGGATGGCCCGATGACCGCCGAGCCGCGCCGCACCCGGACCACCCGCGCCCGCATGACGGCGCACCAGCGGCGCGAGCAGCTCCTGGACGTCAGCCGCCGCCTGTTCGCCGAGAAGGGCTTCGAGCAGACGTCGGTGGAGGAGATCGCGGCGCGCGCCGAGGTGTCGAAGCCGGTGGTGTACGAGCACTTCGGGGGCAAGGAGGGCATCTACGCGGTCATCGTCGACCGGGAGGTGCAGGCCCTGACGGGGGCGCTGTCGGGGGCGCTGGACGAGGGCGGGCACCCGAAGGTCATGGTGGAGCGCTCGGCGCTGGCGCTGCTGGACTACATCGAGACGTCGGAGGACGGCTTCCGGATCCTGGTCCGGGACTCGCCGGTGGCCCAGGCGACGGGCACGTTCTCCAGCCTGATCGGCGACGTGGCGACGCAGGTCGAGCACCTGCTGGCGGCGCAGTTCAAGAAGCAGCACCTCGACCCCCGCACCGCGCCGATCTACGCGCAGATGCTGGTGGGGATGGTCGCGCTGACGGGGCAGCACTGGCTGGACGCCCGCAGCCCGAAGAAGGCGGACGTCGCGGCGGCGCTGGTGAACCTGGCGTGGAACGGCTTGTCGGGCATGGAGCGTCGCCCCCGGCTGACGTCGGCGGCCCCGGTGAAGCGGCGGGCGGCGAAGGGCGACACGGAGGCCGTCGGCGGCCTCCCGAAGGACGGCACCCCGGTCGAGTAGCCTCGCCCGCATGTCAGCCGCTCCCCCGTCCGGTCCGCGCGACGAGGTCGACCGGATCGTCGACGCGTGGGCGCGCGAGCGCCCGGACCTGGACGTCGCGCCGCTGTCGGTGCTGTCCCGGGTGACGCGGTTGTCCCGGCACCTGGACCTGGCGCGGCGGCAGGCCTTCGCCCGGCACGGGTTGGAGCCGTGGGAGTTCGACGTGCTGTCGGCGCTGCGCCGCGCGGGCGCGCCGTACCGGATGTCGCCCGGTGCGCTGCTGACGCAGACCCTGGTGACGAGCGGGACGATGACGAACCGCATCGACCGGCTCGCGTCGCGGGCGCTGGTGGAGCGGTTGCCGTCGCCGGACGACCGGCGCGGGGTGCTGGTCAGCCTCACCGAGGAGGGCCGGACCCGGGTCGACGCGGCGATGTCGACGCTGCTGGACGTGGAGCGCGCCCTGCTGGACACCCTCGGCACGGCCGAGCGCGAGCGGCTGGCGGACCTGCTGCGCACCCTGGTCGCCCCGTTCGACACCCCCTGAACCACCCCGCACACGCAGACGCCCGCGGCACCCCCCTCCCGGGTGCCGCGGGCGTCGTCCGTGGGTCAGGACGCCTTGGAGAGCGCCTCCGACAGCGTGACCCGGCGACCGGTGCGCAGGACCGACCGCGAGTAGATGCGCGCCCCGATCGCGGTGACCAGCAGGGCGGAGCCGGCGAGGATCACCAGGGAGAGCAGCGGCTCCCACCACTCGGCGGTGCCGAGGAACAGCCGGACGGGCATCCCGACCGCGGCGCTGAACGGCACGTAGGACATGATCGTCAGGACCAGGTCGTTGTCGTTGAAGAAGATGACCGCGAAGTACGGGATCATCACCAGCATGATCACCGGCATCAGCACGGAGCCGGTGTCCTCGATGCGGGAGACCAGCGACGCCGCGGACGCGAATAGCGCGGCCAGCAGGATGAACCCCACGAGGAAGAACAGCACGAACCAGGCGACCGGCGCCCCGACGAGGCCGAGCAGCTCGTCCTGGCCGGTCAGCACGAGGCCGAGGACGGCGACCGCGGCGATCGCGGCGATCTGGCCGACGGCCAGCACGGTGTTGCCGAGGATCTTGCCCGCGAGCAGCGCCCGCGGCGGCACGGTGGACAGCAGGATCTCGACGATGCGGGACTGCTTCTCCTGCACGGTGTTCTGGGCGATCTGACCGCCGAACGAGGAGGCGGCGAACAGGAACACCGCGCCGAACAGCAGGGACACCAGGTAGCGCACGCCCTCGCTGGTGTCGGCCTCCTCGAGCAGCTCGACGGGCGGGGTCACCGCGAGCGCGGAGAGCACGCTGTCGGGCGCGGAGTCGAGGCCCACGACGACGACGCCGAGCGGGTTGTCGGCGGACGTGTCGGGCAGCAGGGCCGCCGAGACCTCCTCCGACTCCACCAGGGCGCGGGCGGCGTCGGCGTCGGCGGCCTCGACGGCCTCCAGGCCCTCGACGTCCGCGATCACCGCGGCGGTCTCCGGGACGACGGCCACCTGGGTGTCGCCGCCGCCGATCCGGTCGCCGAGCACCGAGCTGAGGATGATCCCGCCGAGCACCAGCGCCAGCATGACGATGGTGGAGACGATGAAGGACTTGGTGCGCAGCTGGGAGAAGATCTCCCGCTCCGCGACCATCAGCGTCGCCTGCGCCGTGCCCGGGATGGCGGGCCGGGTGGAGGTCGTGCTGCTGGGCGTGGTGGGCAGCATCGGGGTGCGGCGGCTCATCGCACGGTCTCCTTCGGGGTCGTGGTGGTCTCGTCGTGGCGCTGCTCGTCGGTGACGATGTCGCGGAAGATCTCCGCGAGGCGCGGCCGCACGGGGGCGAACTGCGTGACGGGGGCGGCGTCCAGCGCGGCGCGCAGCACCCGCTGGGCGGTGGCCTCGTCGGCGTCGAACAGCGCGTACCCGCCGTCGAACTCCACGACCTGCACACCCGGCTCAGTCCGCAGCCAGCCCATGTCGCCGCCCGAGGCGATCTCGTAGCGCGGCGCGGCGTACTGCTGGCGCAGGGCCTCCTTCTCGCCCGAGGCGCGGATCTTCCCGCCGGCGATGACGACGACGTCGTCGCACAGCCGCTCGACCACGTCGAGCTGGTGGGAGGAGAACAGCACCGGCGCACCCTTGGCCGCGTGCTCGGACAGCACGCCGAGGACGACGTCGACCGCCATCGGGTCGAGCCCGGAGAACGGCTCGTCGAGGATCAGGACCTCGGGGTCGTGCACGAGCGCGGCGGCGATCTGCGCCCGCTGCTGGTTGCCGAGCGACAGGTCGTCGACCGGGCTGTCGAGCCGCTCGCCGAGGCCGAGCTTCTCCAGCAGGTCGCGGGCCCGCTCGGTGGCGGAGCGCCGGTCGTAGCCGTGCAGCCGCGCCAGGTAGGCGATCTGGTCGAGCACGTGCATCTTCGGGTACAGCCCACGCTCCTCCGGCATGTAGCCGAACGCGCGCCGCTCGTGGTCGCCCAGCGGGTTCCCGTCCAGGGTGATGGTCCCGGAGTCCGCCGAGAGCACCCCGAGGATGATGCGCATCGTCGTGGTCTTGCCGGCGCCGTTGCCGCCGACGAACCCGGTGAGCTTGCCGCGCTCCACCGAGAAGCCCACGTCGTCGAGCACCAGCCGGTCCCCGAAGGACCGGTGGATGCCGTCCAGTCGCAGCATCGTCATCTCCCCACATCTGTCGTCCCGGACGGGTTCGTCCGCTGACCACCACGCTAGGAGAAGCGCCCCCACCTGCACCTCGGCCGCGGGACGGAACCTGCGGTCCGTGCGTGCCTCCGCCCCGGGACGGAGGTCCCCCACCCGCGGGCGGGGACCCCGCGTCAGTCGGTGAGGCCGTGCTCGAAGGCGTAGACGACGGCCTGCACCCGGTCGCGGAGCCCCAGCTTGGTCAGGACGCTGGACACGTGGGTCTTCACGGTCGCGCGGCCGAGCACGAGCTCGCCGGCGATCTCGTCGTTGCTCAGCCCCCGGGCGACCAGGCGCAGCACCTCGAGCTCGCGCTCGGTCAGCCCCGAGGCGGAGGCGGCCGCGGCGTCGGGACCGGTCCCCGGCACGCCGACGGCACCGGGGGCGGCGTCCGGGGCGACGGTCATCGCCCGGGCGATCACGGACCGGGTGACCTCGGGCGAGAGCAGCGCGTCCCCGGCGGCGACGGCGCGCACGGCGTCCGCGAGCTGCTCGGGCCGGGAGTTCTTCAGCAGGAACCCGGCGGCGCCCGCCTGCAGCGACTCCAGCAGGTAGTCGTCGCGGTTGAACGTCGTGAGCACGAGCACCGCGGCGGTGATCGTGGGGTCGGCGGTGATCTGCCGCGTCGCCTCCAGGCCGTCCGTGCCGGGCATCTGGACGTCCATGCACACGACGTCGGGCGCGAGCGAGCGCGCGAGGGCGACGGCCTCGGCCCCGTCCCCGGCCTGGCCGACGACCTCGATGTCCGGGGACGCGCCCAGGATCGTCGCGAGCCCGGCGCGCAGCAGCGCCTGGTCGTCCGCGAGCACCACCCGCACCGGGCGGTCGGGCCCGAACGGCACCACCCCCGTGGTGTCCTGCTCGTCCGTCGTCGGCCCCGTCATCGTGCTCCTCCCGTCCGCGGCGCGAGCGGCACCCGTGCCCGCACCAGATACCCGCCGCGCCCGCGCGCGCCGGTCTCGAGCGTGCCGCCGTCCGCGGCGACCCGCTCCTGCATCCCGACGAGGCCGAGCCCGCCGGACGTCATCCGCACCCGGCGGCCGCTGGTGCCGTCGTTCGCGACCTCGAGCTCCACGGCGCCGTCGTCGTACCGCAGCCGGACGTCCACCTGGGCGTCGACCCCCGCGTGCTTGCGCACGTTGGTCAGCGCCTCCTGGCAGATCCGGTACAGGTTCAGCGAGGTGAGCGGGGGCACCCGCACGGGCGTCCCGACCACCTGGTACCGCGCACGCAGCCCGCCCGCGGCGGCCTGCTCGACGAGGTCGGGCAGCCGGTCGACCCCCAGCGAGCCGACCGGGGTGTCGGACTCGGCCTCCTCGCCGGTGTGCCGCAGCGTGCGCAGCAGCCCGTGCAGCTCGTCCACGGCCTCCCGTGCGGAGTCCTCGACCTGCTCCAGCGCGGCAGCGGCCTGCTGCGGGTCCGCGCCGAGCACGACCCGGGCGGCGGCGGCCTGCACGCCCATCATCGACACGTGGTGCGCGACGGCGTCGTGCAGCTCGCGCGCCAGGCGGAGCCGCTCGATGGCGACGGCCTGCTCCTCGACGCGGCGCCGCTCGCCCACGAGCTGCCGCCCGCGCCAGTCGGTGCGGGCGCGCTCGCGCGCGGCGTTCCACGCGTGCTCGCCGAACCACCAGGACCCCGCGAAGTACAGGATGTTGGTGAGCAGCTGGATCAGCAGGTACGCGACGAGCGGCGAGAACGCCCCGGCGTTGGAGAACCCCTCGATGCCCTCGGGGTCGGTGACCGCCTGGAACATCGCGATCAGCAGCCACACGAACATCGCCAGCACGACACCCGCGCGCACCCAGAACGCCCGGGCCCGGCTCGTCTCCCACGCGCCCACCGAGTACAGCGCCATGAACAGGGCGATGTTGGCGAACAGCGTCTCGGGGACCCGCGCCTCGCCGAGCACCACGAAGGCCGCCGCGACGACCAGCGCGACCGCGGCCGGCCACCGGCGGCGCAGCGCCAGCGGCAGGGTCAGCGCGCACAGCACCAGCACCGACAGCCAGCCCGGGGCGGGGTCCTCGTACATCCCCGCGGTCCGGCCGAGCGCGAGGCTCAGCACGCCGCCGATCAGCAGGCCGACGGCGAGCAGCAGGTCCACCCGCCGCTGGTCGGGGGTGATCGGCGCGCGCCGCCAGCCGGGCGCGTCGGGGTCCGCGAGGAGCGCGGCCCCGGTCGGACCGGCGGCGGCAGGGTCGGGTCGCAGCACGCCCCCACCGTAGGGGACAAAGGGGACGCACAGCCGGGGCGTCCGCCCTGGTCGCCGGGCCGGGCGTGGGCCAGGTCGGTCGGGCGGGCGGGGGTCGGCCGGTCAGCGGGTGATGGTGACGCCTCCGGCGGGGACGTCGACGGGCGCGCCCGCGGCCACGCGCACGGTCCGGTCCGGGACGCCGTCCGACCGGTACGCCGCACCCCGTCCGGCCGCGAGCGCCGGGACCCGCACGGCCCGGGCGGTCGACCCGGCGTAGAGCACGGCGTCGTCCCCGGTCGTGGTCCACCGGGCCGTCGCCACCGCCGGGCGCACCAGCAGGGCGTCCAGACGCAGCGGCCCGCCCCGTGCGGTGCACCGCACGGTCACCGTCGCCGCCCCGTCGGGCAGCGGGTGGTCCAGCAGCTGCGGCACCAGGCTCCCCGGGACCTCGGTCAGCCCCGGTGCGCCGGTGCCGCCGTTCTGGGTGCGGCCGAGCCGGGCGCCGCCGACCACCTCCCAGTCGGCCTCCCCGGACGGCTCGGCGGTGCGCCAGACCAGCGGCAGCGCCCACCCGCCCAGCCCGTCGGGCGTCGCGGGGACCTCGAGCTCGACCCACCCGCCGTCCGGCACCGCCACGTACCCGCCGCCCACGAGGTTGCCCTCGCCGGTCCACGCACCCTCGGCCGGCCGGACCACCGTGCACCCGGGGCCGAGCCGCCCGCCCTCGGCGTCGAGCACGCGCAGCCCGTCGAAGGCCGCCAGCCCGGTGATCCCCCGGGCCACCGCCGCGACGTCCGGCCGGGCGTCGAGCAGCAGCATGGTCAGCAGCCCGTGGATCGTGGACTCCGCGCCGGAGTTCCGGTTGACCCGCCCGTCGGTCTCGACGCCGTCGGCCGTGACGCCGGTCGCCGGGTCGTACACCGGCACCCCGGCGGTGTTCGCGCCGAAGAACCACCCGGCGGCCAGCCCGCCCAGCACCCGCAGCCCGGCACCGCCGCCCGCGTCGGCGGCCGCGAGCGCCGCGGCGACCCGGCCGTGCGCGCCGTAGGCGA
>NZ_RFFI01000054.1 GCF_003696205.1 Cellulomonas triticagri | reverse complement strand
GGAGCGGGCTCGGGCAGCACCCGCACCCGGGGCAGCGCGGCCGCCGCGGCCGCGACCGGCCCGTCCCCCGTGACGACCACGACCCGCGCGACCCGCGGCGCCGCCAGCACGGCCTCGACCGTGTCGAGCGCCATGGCCCGGACCAGGGCCGCCCGCGCGCCGGGCTCGAGGACGTCGGCGAGGCGGGTCTTGCCCCGGCTCGCCTCCTTCACGGGGACGACCAGGACCCACCGGGCGTGCAGCACCCCCCGACCCTACGTGGCGCACCGGCCCCGCCGGACGGGTGGTCGCCGGGCGATCGCCTCGCCCGGGGCAGCCGTCGGCCGATGGGGTGGGGGTCAGGGCGGAGCACGGAGCGCAGGGGGTGGGTCGGGTGCGGGTGCGGCAGCGGGTGATGTCCGTCCTCGTCCTCGTCGGCTGCCTGGGCGGCATCGTCGCCGTCCCCCTGGGGTGGGGCGCGCACGAGCCCGCGCGGTTCTGCCGGACGGCCGCCGCGTGCCCGGACCTGCGGTGGCCGAGCGCGGACCCCACCCGGGCGGCCGGCCCCGGGCAGGGCGCCGACGTCCTCGTCCCCTGACGCCCGCGGCGCCGGTCACGGCGTCGGCACGCCGCCGACCGGTCCGTTCCGTCGCCGCGCGAGCAGACCCGCCGCGAGGGCCGCGGCAGCCACGGCGACGACCCAGGTGGGCACCCCCGTCGCGGCCAGCCCGAGGTCCTGCTGGTCGCCGGCGGCGACCTGACCCTGGCCGAGGTACGAGACCGTGAACACCGCCTCGACCTCGAGCAGGTCCCCCGCCTCGCCGGTGACGTGCTGCGGGTCGGGGAGCCGCACCCGCACCGGCACGGTGACCGGCGTACCCGCCCCGACGGGCCCGACGTCGGGGAGCGCGTCCCCGAGGCTCACCGGGTCCGCGAGCGTGCCGGCGTCGAACCAGGCGCGGACCCGTCCGTCGCCGTCGAGCTGCCCGTACTGCACGTGCAGGGCGCGGGCCAGGGACGGTGAGACCGGCCCGTACGTCGTGAGGACGCCGTCGTACGGGACCGGGTCGGTCGAGGTCGCGGCGATCTGCCACCGACCCGTGACCGCGTCGCCGGGGACCCCGAGGTCGAAGTGGTGGACCAGGGGCGCCCCGGTGACCTCGACGAGCGGGATCTCGTCGGCGGCGGCAGGAAGCGCGACGACGCCCGACGTCGTCAGCGCGACCAGGGACGCGAGCCCGGCGCGGCGCCAGGCGACCGCGGTCCGCGAGCCGGGGCCCGCCTGCGGGCGACCGGGCAGGTCGATGTCGTGCGCCTCGTGGTAGAGCTCGTGGACCCGCCAGGGCACGCTCCCCCGGTCGGCGATGCTGATCCCGTCCTGCCGGGCCCACGCGCGGATCCGCGCGGCCGTGCACCCGCACTCTCGTCGCGTCGTCATCGTCTGCTCTCCTCCGTCGTCTCGTGCGGTCCCGTGGTCGGCGTCCGTCGCGGACCCGGTCCGCGGGTCACCTGGCCCGCTCCCGTCCGGGCAACGAGCCGACGAGGGTCACACGCGGGGTGAGGAGCACACGCAGAGCGCCCATGTCCTCCCACGTCGGACTGACCGTCGCCGGGTCCGTCACAGCACTGCCCGGCTCGTTCGTGAAGACGGCGCGGTACCGCGCCGCCGTCTGCCCCACCTCGACCGTGATGGTCGACCCGACCTCGACGAGGCCGTCCGGCCGCTCGGTGGCCTCGTCGCGGACGACCACGTCCTGGGTGCCGAGGGGCTGCCAGTCGTCGGAGTGCACGGGGGCCGTCTCCCACCGGACCTCGGGACCAGGGAACCCGGTCGCCGCCGCGCGGAGCTCGACGACGCCGCCTGGTGACCCCGACGCCGGGTCGGGGTGGGCGACCACGGTCGGGGCGACCGGGCCCATGTCGTACCGGAAGGCGGCCTCGTACGCGGTGTCCCGGGGCCACCACTCCAGGCCCCCGAAGGGGGACACGCCGAGGGAACCGCCCTCGAGGGTGAGCCTGGCCCACCCGGGCGAACCCGGCGGCACCCGCACCACCATCACGGCCCCGAACTGCTCGAGCCGCAGCACCGTCCCCTCGACCCCGTCGAAGGAGACCCGGGTGTTCAGCGCGTTGCCCAGGTCCCCCAGGGTCCGTGCGGGCCGCTGGACCGGGATGCCCGTCGCCGCACCGGTGCCGAGCTGGCCGTGCGAGTTGTAGCCCCACGTGAGCACGGCGCCGTCCGACCTCAGCGCGACGACGGTGCCCGTCGTGACCCCGATGCCCGCGCCCTGGATCTCGACGATCCGGGAGGTCGACGCCGGCGTCGCGACACGGGACGCACGGGCGGTGTTGCCGAGCGCCCCGTCGCCGCGCTCGCCGAACCCGCCCCCGCCCCAGGCGTACGCGACGCCGTCCGCGTCGACGGCGAAGGCGGCGTTGGCGGAGCCGAACACCCGCTCGATCCGCTGACCGATCATCTCGCCCGTGGTGTCCACCATCACCGGGTTGGCGTTGACGAGGATGAAGGTCCCGTTCCCCATCTGCCCGGCGTCGCCCCTGCCCCAGGCGTGCACCCGTCCGTCGAACCCGAGAGCGACCACGCTGCGGCCGAGGACCGCGATGTCCCGGACAGGCTGGCCGAGCAGGGTCCCGCCCCAGCCGACCCGCGTCGGGACGGTGCGGTTGACGAGGGACCCGTCGCCGAGCTGCCCGAGGTTGTTCTGCCCCCAGGCGTACACGGATCCGTGGTCGGTCAGCGCGTAGTAGCTCTGGTACCCGGCCTCGACGCGCACGACCCGCTCGTGCGCGGGGATCGACCGCGTGTCGACCTGCACCGGCACCCGGCTCTCGGCCGTGGTGGTGCCGTTGCCGAGCTGGCCCTCGACGCCCCGGCCCCACGCTCGGATCTCACCGTCCGACAGGAGCGCGACAGCGCCGTAGGTGGAGGCGGCGACGTCGACCACCCTGGTGGAGCTCGCCGACGCGAACCCGAGCACGCTCGACGGTCGGTTGGGACCGTTCGCCGCTCCCGGCCACCCCAGGCGCCCGCTCCCGCCGTGGCCCCAGGCCATCAGCATGATGCCGCCCTCGTCCGCCGGCCGCCGACCGTCGTACGGCTCCGAGACGATCGCGTAGGTGGCGTGGTCCGCCACCTCGGACATCGACCGCGTCACCGCCAGGTAGTTCTGGTAGCCGCCCGCGCCCTGGGCGTCCATCTGCGCCCATCCCACGGAGACCGGCGTGGTGGAGTCGGCCGTGGCGCCGGTGCCGAGCTCACCGCCCGTGCCCTTGCCCCAGCTGATCAGCTGACCGTCCCGGGTCACCACGGACACCCCACCCGGTCCGGCGGCGACGTCCGTGACGAGCTGCCGGTTGCTGCGGACGCGCACCTCCGTCCCCCCGGCGGCCGGTCCGCTGTCGGGCGAGACGAGCGGGACGTGCACGCCCGCGTCCATCTCCGGCCGACGCCAGTCGACCACCGCGGACGACGGGACCGCGGCCCGGTCCGCGGCGTCGTCGGCGGGCTCGTGCGGGGCGTCGTCGCCGGGCTCCTGCGGCGCGGGGTCGTCGACGGTCGTGTCGGCTCCGCCGTCGTCGGGCGACGTCGGCTCGAGGACGGAGGGGGTGGTCTCGTCCTGGACCGGGGCCGCGGACGCCGACGGCAGGAGCAGCAGCGGGACGGTGAGCAGCGCGGCGAGGCACGAGGCCGTCGCCCGCACGCGGAGGGCTCTCACGGGTGGGTGCTTCCTTCCTGGGCGTGGACCGGGGGTGTCAGGACCGCTCGATCGGGTCCAGGTACGACACGGTGAAGTCGGCGAGCACATGGAGCGGGGCCCCGGTCTCGTCCGCACCCACGAGGACCTGCGGGTCCTCGAGCAGCACGCGCACCACGACCGGGATCGTGGACTCGCCCGCGATGGAGTCGATGCCGAGCACCTCGGAGAGGCTGCCCGTGGCCGCGACGGTGCCGGCGTCCCGCCAGCGGACCACGTCCCCGGCGTCGTCGACGACCGCGTACTGGACCTTCAGCGCCTCGGCGAGGGCCTGGTCGATGTCGTTGTGCAGCTGGAACGTGCCGTCGAACTCGGTGGCCGACGCTCCGCGATTGGTGAGCGTCCAGTCGCCGACGGCCCAGTCGTTCAGCGTGTCGCTGTCGAAGGTCTTGTCGATCTCCTTGCCTTCGAGCACCAGCAGGGCGCCCTCGACCGGCTCGTCGGTCTCCTCCGGCACCGCGGCGGAGAACCGGTTGTCGGCGATCGACGTGGTGAGGGTGCTGTAGGCGCCCGCACCAGCCACGGCGACGGCCAGGGCGCCGACGCCCACGGCGGTCCAGGTCTTCTTGCGCGACGTGTTCTTCAGGGTCGTGCTCATGATCGGTCGGTCCACCTTCTCGTCGTCTGTCAGGACAGCCACCCGTGGGAGCCGGCACGGTCGGTGACCGCCCGGGCCCGGACCTGCCGGATCGGTCCGGCCCGTCGTGGGTGCTGAACCAGGTTCGGCGCGGGATCGGCGCTCCCGGTGCCCGGGCCGCCTCACCGCGCGCTCCGGGCCGTCGCTCAGGTGCCTCCCACGTGCGGCCCCGGCGCCGCACCGACCGGATCCGGCCGCACACCCGGGACCTGCGACCCACCAGGCGTGGTTGCCGGCCGCCGGGGCAGCGGTCGCACGCGCGTCGGACGTGGGGAGCACCACCCATCGGTGCAGGTCACGGCCGCGGGAGCTCCGCGGGCGAGCGGACCGGGACCTTCGACCTACGCGTTCCACGGGCCAGGCACGGCCGGGCACCCGGGTCCGCTCCCGCAGCACCCGCTGGCGGGGTGCCACCCACGCACACCCCCCACGCGGTGCCGGACGGGCTGCGGAGGTGGTCCACGCTGTCGTGGTCAGCGGCGAGCGCGGGGGGCAGCCGAGCCCGACCTCTCCGACCCCACGTGATGCAGGAGCGAACGTGAGCCAGGTCCTGGCAGCCGCGACCCGACCTCGCGCGGCGCGAACCGCCCGCCCGACCCCGAGTCCTGCGGGAGGGGTCCCGTGATCCCTCCCCGGATCTGGGGGCCGCCCCCGCACGGGCCGGTCGGCAGGGAGCACGCGGTGGCCCGGGTCGTGGACCTGCTGCGGCAGGGCCGGTGCGTCTCCGTCGTCGGGCAGCACGGATCGGGGCGGACCACCGTGCTCGACGCCGTCCGGGACGCGCTGGAGGACGCCGGACGCGACGTGCGGCTCGCCCCGGCGACCTGGCGGTGGTCTCGCCAGTGGCCCTCCGGCACCCCCCTGACGGCGGCCGACCGGGAGGCGCTGCTCGTCCAGCTCGACCTGGGCGAGGTCATGGACCTCGGCTCGGCCGAGTCGGACGTGGTCGTCGTCGACGACGTCGAGCGCCTCACGCCCCGGTCGGCGGAGGTGCTCGGGGCGCTCGCGCGGCACGCCGGCGTCCCCGTGCTCCTGACCCGGCTCCCCGGGTCAGGGCCCCGGTCCGGTGCGGCCTTCTCCGCCTCGTCGGCCTGGGTCGAGGTCCCCCTGGACCCGCTCCCGTTCGAGGACCTGCACCACCTGCTCGACCAGCGCCTCGGCGGCTCCCTCGCGGCCGAGCTGACCGCCCAGGTCCTGCACGAGTCCGGAGGGCTGCCCGGGCTGGCGATCGCCCTGCTCGACGCGGGACTCGCCCACGGCTCGGTCCGGTGGACGGGATCGCACTGGTCCGGCACCGCCGGGTGGTCGCGCGAGCTGCGTCCCCTCTTCGACGCACTCCTCGAACCGCTGTCCCCCGAGCCCCGGGCTGCCGTCGCGGTGCTCGCGAGGACCGGCGGCGTGCCGACCGACGTCGCCGGCAGGCTGCTCGGCGAGCAGGCGGTCTCCTCGCTGTACGAGCACGGTCTCCTGCGGACCACCGCGACGCACGACGGGACGCAGGTCGCGCTCGACCCGCCGGGTCTGGCCTCCCACGTCCTCGCGCAGGAGCACCCCCGGCTGGTGTTCGACCTCGGGCGGGCCCACGAGCGGGCGCGGGCGGACGACGACCCGCGGGTCCGGGGGCTCGCCGAGCGGCTCGTCGGCTCGCGTCCGCCCGCGCCTCCCGCCCCGGGAGGGCTCCCCGTCGACCGCAGGACGACCCGGCACGACCTGGTGGTCGCCCTCGACACGTGGCGCGCGTCGCGCCACGTCCGCGACGCGGTGCGGGTCCTGCACCTGACGTCCCTCGACCAGGACGCGGAGATCATCGAGGCGGTGCTCACGCAGACCGAGGCACCGGTGGGGCGGCCGACCTTCGACGAGGTCGAGCTCCGTTCCGCGGCGGCACGGTGGTCGATCCACCGCGGCACCGAGCCCCGGACCGCGGCGGCGGACCTGCGGTCGGCCCCTGACGCGGCGCCCGAGGTGCGCGCGACGCTGCGGCTGGTCGCCTACCTGCTGGAGGCGGAGTTCGGCTCCGTGCCCGGCGACTACGAGCAGGTGCTGACGCCCTCCCTGGTCCACCCCGGGTTCGAGGGGGCCACGGCACGCTTCGTCCTGGCGGCCTGCCACACGCTCGCCGGCCGCTACGAGCGGGCGGAGCAGCTGCTCGGTACCGACCGTCCCGGGTGGCCCGCGTGGCTCGACCACGGCGCGGACCTGCTCCTGGGCCTGTGCGCGCTGGCCCGCGGCGACGTCACCGCGGGCGTCGCACGGGGCACGGAGATGCGGGCACGGGGAACGGCGTCGTCCTCGCCCTCGGCCTGGACCGGCGGGACCTACGTGCTGGCCCTCGGCCTGGTCGCGCAGGGTCGGCTGGCCGACGCGCGCCGCCACCTCCTGGCGCTGCTGCCCACGCACCGGCCCTGGACGGACCCGCTGCCGGTGCGGCAGGCCTGCCACGGCACGCTCGTGCTGCTGTCGGCGGCGACGGCGCACGACTCGCTCACGTCGGGGCTGCTCGGCGGGGCCGGTGCGCCGGCCCGGCAGAGCGGGGTCCTGCCGTGGGGGTGCCCCGCGACCGTCCACGCGGTGCGGGCCTACGTCGACGGCGAGGTGGAGGTCGCGCTCGAGGCGCTCGGCCGCTGCGCCGCCGGCCTGCGTCGTCGGGGACTCGTCCTGCCGGGTGACGCCGCCGACCTCGCGCGAGCGCTCCTGGGCCGGGACGACGACGTCGACGTCCCGGCCGGGGACGGCACCCGCCGTCTCGGCGGGGCCTACCTGGAGGCCCTGCTCGACTCGCGCACCGCGCTCCGGCAGCACGACCCGGTCGGCCTGCACACCGCCGCGACCCGGTTCGCGGAGCTCGGCGTCCTCGACGAGGCCGCCCGGTGCCACCACCTGGCCGCCGACCTGTTCCACCGCCACGGGGAGCCCGGCCGCGCCGCCCGGGAGCGCGCCGCGGCGGCCGCCGCGCACCCCCGGGGCGCACGGGCGCCCGGCGCCCTGCACCAGCGCGTGCTCAGCGACCGCGAGCGGGAGATCGTCGACCTGGTCGCCCGGGGACGCACCAACCCCGAGATCGCCGCGGAGCTGTTCCTCAGCGTCCGCACCATCGAGGGGCACATCCGCCAGATCCGTCGCAAGACCGGGGCGACCGACCGCGCGGCGATCGGCAGGCTCGGCACGCGGTTCGCGTGACCGTGGGGCACCGAGGTGCCGACCCCCGGGGTCAGGACCGACGGGTCCCGACCACCGCCGGATCTGGGACTTCGGTCCTCTGGCCTGCGGGGACGCCGCGGTCCTAGGCTGATCGTGCGCTCGCCGGTGCTCCACCGTCGCGCGGGACGGCAGTGACGCGTCCCGCGACGACCGGAGCCGGGACGTGCGTCCCTTCAGCCGTGGTGGGACGCGCGGGGTGCTCGCTGGACCTGCCTGCACGAACAAACCCACGGCCCCTGGAGCTGTCTTGCCCGGACGACCGCCTCCCCGCACCCTCCGTGGTGCCCGGCCCCGGCACCGAGCCCCGGCACCCACCCGTCGCCCGCCCTGCGGTGACGCGTCGAGACGGCGCGTCCGCCCAGCGTCCCGCCGCGTGCGCCGCTCGGCGGGCTGACCACCCGTCCGCCGACCGCGGCGTCACGAGCGCCCGCAGCCGCCGGGGCGGACGTCGACGTCTACCCCGCACCGCCGTCTCCCCGACGGCGACCACACCCCCATGCGGGAGCGCGTCCGCGCTCCCGCGCATCCCCGCGCGCCCGGCGACCGGGCGCGCTCGCGGTGCTGCCCGGTCCCTGGACCCCGCCGCACCTCCCGCCCCGGGCCCACGCCCCGCGTGACGAGAGAAGGCCACCCCCGTGGAAGCAGCAATCGGCATCATCTTGATCCTGTCATTCGCCGGCATGGTCTGGTACTGCGTCAAGGGCTACAACCTGATGGTCGGGTTCTTCGTCATGGCGACGCTGTGGACGACGCTCACCCTCGTCGGCCACGCCGTGTCGCCCAACGAGCAGATCCAGAACCTCGCGGACCCCACGACGCTGGGGGTCCTCACGCACGTGTTCGCGACCGGCCCGGCGAACTTCGCCGCGTCGATCCTGGTCAACGTGTTCTTCGGCGCGTTCTTCGGGCGCGTGCTGGTCGAGACCGGGATCGCGGCGACGCTGATCCGCAAGGTCGTCGAGCTCGGCGGTGACCGACCGCGGCTCACCATGTCCCTGATCTGCGTCGTCACCGCCGTGATCTTCATGGTGATGACCGGCATCGGGCCCGTGATCTCGATCGCGGTGATCGTGCTGCCGATCTTCCTGTCCCTCGGCATCTCGGCACCCGTCGCGCTGTTCGCGTTCCTGGGCTCGATCATGGCCGGGATCGTCGCGAACATGGTCAACTTCACGCAGTACCAGGGCATCTACGCCGCCGCCGACCCGGCGGTGATGGACTACCACTTCAGCGACTACTTCCCCATCGCCCTGACCGGGATGGTCATCGCGCTCGTGGTCGTGATCGGGCTCGCCAACGTCCTCATGGGCCGGTCGCGGACCTACGCGATGTCCGCGAGCGCCCCGGCCGCCAGCGCGACGACGGTCGACGCCCCGTGGTACTCGTGGCTCGCGATCGTGCTGCCGATCCTCGGGGTGCTGCTGCTGGAGCTGCCGATCATCCTCGGGTTCATCCTGTCCGCGGTGTACGCGCTGCTGACCACGGGGCGCCTGCGGGGCGGGTACGCGGCGGTGTGCCGCCTGTTCGCGAAGCTGTTCTCGGACGGCGCCGTCGACGTGGCCCCGATGGTCGGGTTCCTGCTCATGCTCGCCATGTTCAACAACGCCGCGGGCTTCGCGGCGCCGTACTTCACGTCGCTGATCGGCGGGGTGATCCCGACGACGCCGCTGGCGATCGCGATCGTCTTCGCGGTCCTCGTCCCGCTCGGGTTCTTCCGCGGCCCGACCAACCTCGTCGGGTCCGGCGCGGCGATCCTCCCGGTGGTCCTGGTCGCGATCCAGGCCGCGAACGGCTCGCTGCCGGGGGTGGCGTTCATGTTCCCGATGTTCGCGATCCTCACGATCGTCCCGCAGCACCTCGACATCACGCAGTCGTGGGTCGCGTGGGGCCTGGGCTACAGCAAGGTCCCCGCCCGCGACTTCATGAAGAAGGCGATCCCGACCGGCTACGTCGTCGGTGCGGTCCTCGTCGCCGTCGTCTACGTCTGGCAGCGCTCGGCGTTCTAGCACCCGCACCCGCGGGGCCCGGCCCCGCCCGCAACGAGAGGAGCGCGACGTGGCACGGTCCGTCCGCATGGGCATCGACGTCGGCGGTACCCACACCAAGGCCGTCGCGATCGACAACGCGACGCAGGAGATCATCGGCAAGTCCTCGGTCAAGACCACGCACCACCACCCCTCCGGCGTCGCCGCGGGCGTGGTCCTGTCCTTCCGGAACTGCCTGCGCGAGAACGCCATCGACCCGCGCGACGTCGTGTTCGTCGCGCACTCCACGACCCAGGCGACCAACGCCCTCATCGAGGGCGACGTCGCGCGGGTCGGCGTCGTCGGGATCGCCAAGGGCGGGCTCGAGGGGTGGCTGGCCCGGCGGCAGACGCGGCTGTCCGACATCGACCTGTCGAACGACAAGTACATCCGGATCGTCAGCGACTTCCTCCCGCGCAAGCAGCTCACGCCGGAGAACCTCGACCAGGTCGTCGACCGGCTCACCGCCGCCGGGGCCCAGGTGCTGGTCGCCTCGATGGCGTTCGGGGTCGACGACGGGGAGCCGGAGGCGATGGTGCACGGCGCGGCCACCGACCGGGGCATCCCCACGACGATGGCCTCCGACATCACCAAGCTGTACGGCCTGACCCGGCGCACCCGCACGGCGGCGATCAACGCGTCGATCCTGCCGAAGATGCTCGACACGGCGACGTCCACCGAGACCGCCGTCCGCGAGGCCGGGGTGACCGTCCCGCTGATGATCATGCGCGGCGACGGCGGGGTCATGGAGATCGCCGAGATGAAGAAGCGGCCGGTCCTCACGATGCTGTCGGGCCCGGCCGCGTCCGTGATGGGCTCCCTGATGTACCTGCGGGCGTCGAACGGCGTCTACTTCGAGGTCGGCGGCACGACGACGAACATCGGCGTCATCCGCAACGGGCGCCCGACGATCGACTACTCCGTCGTCGGGGGCCACCCCACGTACATCTCGTCCCTCGACGTCCAGGTCGTCGGGTGCGCCGGGGGGTCGATGATCCGCGCGGACCGCTCCGGCGTGGTGGACGTCGGGCCGCGCTCGGCGCACATCGCCGAGCTCGAGTACGCGGTCTACACCGACCGCGTCCGGATCCGGAACCCCCGGGTCGTGTTCTTCTCGCCGCGCGAGGGCGACCCCGCCGACTACGTGAAGATCGTCTGCGACGACGGGGTCGAGGTCGCGATCACCAACTCGTGCGCCGCCAACGTCCTCGGGCTGGTCTCGCCCGACGACTTCTCCTACGGCGACGCCGAGGCCGCCCGCGCGGCCATGGCCCCGCTCGCGGACCACTGCGGCCTCACCGTCGAGGAGGTCGCGACGCAGATCATGGAGCGCGCCTACGCCAAGATCAACCCGATCATCTCGGGGCTGGCGGAGAAGTACCGGCTGGAGGAGGACCAGATCTCCCTGGTCGGCGTCGGCGGCGGCGCGGCCTCGCTGATCCCCTGGTTCTCCGCCACCCGCGGCGTCTCCTACTCCATCCCGCAGAACTCCGAGGTGATCTCCTCCATCGGCGTCGCCCTCGCCATGGTGCGGGACGTCGTGGAGCGGATCATCCCCTCCCCGTCGAAGGAGGAGATCCAGGCGATCAAGAACGAGGCGCTGAACAAGGCGGTCGGCTCCGGCGCGACCCCCGAGTCCGTGGAGATCCACGTCGAGATCGACCCGCAGACCTCCAAGGTCACGGCCATCGCCACCGGCTCGACCGAGGTCAAGGCCACCGACCTCACCAAGCAGGTGACGGACACCGAGGCGCTCGAGCTCGCCGCCGCGGACATGCGCCTCGACGTCGCCGACGTCGGACTGCTCGCCCGGTCCCGGTACTTCCGCGTCTACGGCGACGCCCGGACCCCGGACTCCCCCGGTCCGGTGCGCATCGTCGACGAGCGGGGGTTCATCAAGGTCCAGCGTGGCCGCGCCGAGGTCGCGACGACGACCGCGGGCGACTACCTCGCGGCGGTCGAGGCGCTGTGGGAGAGCATGGCCGTGTACCGGTCCGAGGTGATCATCCGGCCCGAGCTCTACGCCTGCCTCGGTGCCCGCGTCGCCGACTTCGCCGCCGAGGACCTCGCCCAGCTCACCCTGCTCGTCGACCTGGAGATGTCGACCCTCGAGCCGGACGACGAGGTGATCCTCGTTGCCGGCAACGTGCAGCAGACGTGAGCTGCACGAGGTCGTCGCCCTGCTGCGGGAGGTGACCGAGCGGGACCTCGGGCTGCTCGCGCTGCGGCGCGACCCCCGCCACGACCGGATCCCGCCCGCCCGGCGCGACGACCTGGTCGACGCCGCGCTGCGCTGCGGGGCCGAGGCGGCGGACACCGTCGCGGCCCCGTTCCACGCGGACGACGTCCTCCGACGGCACGGCATCACGCTCGTCGAGGAGCCGACCGCGGACGTCCCCGGCCTCGTCGTGCTCGCCACCTACACCGCCACCCGGCGCGGCGGTGTCGTGCGCCTGTCGACCACGGTCCTCGACCGCCTGGGCGACGTCGAGGACGTCCTGGGCCTCCCCCGCCTCGCGATCCGGGACGCGGTCGTGGCCCACGAGGTGTTCCACCACGTCGAGACGCACACCCCGGGCATCGTCACGCAGCGGGCGCACGTCACGACCGGGCCCCGGCTGCGCCGACGACGCCCCGTGCGCGCCCTGAGCGAGATCGCCGCGCACGCGTTCGCCCGGCGGGTGGTCGGCGTGCCGTACTCCCCTCGGGTGCTGGAGGTGGTGGCGGCCTACGTCACGGACGCCGACCTCGGTCGCGCACTCGTGGCCGAGGTCGCGGACCTGCGTCGACCGGTCGGACCGCGCCCACCAGCCCCGTGATCCCGACGGCGGCGTGCCCCGGCGCGCGCACGGAGCCGCGACGCTCCGCGGTGACCGGCAGAGCCGGAGGCGGACCGTCCGATCGCCACCCCGCAGGTCCGCCCTGCTCCTCGGACGCTCCTCGTCGGTGCTCAGCGCGCCCGGACACCTCGCGGCTGTCGTCCCCGGCTGGGGCGCCGGCAGGGCGTCGTCATCGCGGGGGTGGCGCGGTGGCGCGGGTCCCGCTACCGGTCGCGGATGCCGCCGGTGGGCGGTCGACGACCTCGACACGTGGGGCGATCCGCAGGTGCAGGGCGCGTCCCGCGCGGACCTCGGCGATGGTGGCGGGAGCCGTCAAGGCCTCCCCCTCCCGGTTCGTGAACAGCGCGCGGTACTGCCGCCCCTCGTGCTCGGCGGTGATCGGTCCGATCACGAGCGTCGGGTCGTCGGCGCCCTCGACCTCGTGCCAGGTCCGGCCGGCGTCGTCGGAGGCGAGCCACCGCACCACCGGGGTGGGCAGGCCGTCGGCTGCTGCGCTGAGGGTGACGTGCTCGCCGAGCAGCGCCAGAGGCACGTCCTGGGGGTCGCGCAGGACCAGCGGCGCCCGGGGTTCGAGCACCGTCAACCGTGCCGCCCGGGACTCGACCGTCTGCTGCCCGCCGAGGTACGTGACGGTCAGCCGGACGAGCATCCCGTCGTCGGTGAGCTGAGCGGGGTCGACGGTGAGTCGCGCCCGGCAGGTGGTCGGGCACCATCGGGCGTCCTCCTGCTGCTCCCAGGTGACGCCGCCGTCGGTGGAGACCTGCCACTGCCGCTGCTGGCTGGTCAGACCGTCCGTGCGGTACTGGGAGGTGAACTCGGCCGCGTCACCGGCGAGGACCGTCACGTCCTCGGGCTGCTCGAGGATCACCGGGACGGTCTCCACCACCAGGGTCGCCTCGTCCGACCAGACCTCCCCGGCGGGGCTGCTCGCTCGGGCTCGGTACCGGGTGCCCTGGACGTCGGATGTCGCCGCGGGCACGGTCAGGGTGGTGCTCGACGCACCGGTGATCGCCCGCCACGCCGTCTCGCCCTCGCCCGCTGCGGGTCGGACGAACCACTGCACGTCCGGCTCGGGCACCCCCGACACCGCGAGCGTGAAGGTCGCGTCCTGGCCGACCAGGACGTGGGCGTCCCGTGGCTGCTCGGTGACCTGGGGTCGGGACAGGTCGCGGACGACGACCCGCGTCTCCGGGCCCTCGACGACCTCCGACCGGAGCCAGTGCGCGACCACCCGGTACCGGTGTCCGGTCATCTCGGGCGTGAGTGCCTCGATCCGGTGGGTGGCACGGCACTCCTCCCCGGCGTCGCAGCCGGTGACGGCGCCGACCGGCTCCCAGGTCGCCCCGCCGTCGACCGACCGCTCCCAGGTCGCCGACTGCCGGGGGTCGCTCAGCCGCACGTCGGCCTCGACCTGGGCAGCGGCTCCCGCCAGCCCGTCGAGGACGTCGTCGCCGACCCGGGTCACCTCCGGTCGGTCCTGGACGACCAGCAGCGCGGACAACGAGCTCGCGAAGGCGGCGCCGTTCCGGAACTCGGCCCGGTAGCGCGTGTCGCTGTCCGCCGGGGTGAGGTCGGTCAGGCGCAAGGTGGTGCTTCCTGCCCCGCCGGGTACGGCGTCCCACGCCTGCCCGGAGCGCTGCCTGCTCCACGACACGCCGGCCCAGTTCACGGCGTCGGCGGCGAACACGGCCTCCCCACCGGTCTCGACCCAGACGTCCACCGGGTCCGCGGTCACCCGCAGCGCGGTCGGCTCCTCGAGCTCGAGCGTCGCGGCAGCGGAGTGCACCACCGCCTGACCGGCGAGGTAGGTGACCGCGACACGGAACTGGTGCCCCTCCGTGTCCGGCGTCCCGGGGACCTGGTGCGTGACGGTGCACCGGCTCTCCGGCTCCGTGCACGCCCCGGCGGTGGCGACGTCCTGCCACGTGGTCCCGGAGTCGGTCGAGCGCTGCCAGGTCACCACCTGGCCGGCGGACCCGTCGGTGCGGACCACGGCGGAGAACTCCGCGGTCCGGACCGGCGTGGTCGTGGACCACGGGACCCGCTGCGTCTGCGGGTGCTCGACGACCTCGGGGCGGGACTCGACCGTGAGCACGGCGACGCCGGACGTCGTGACCACGGAGGGCAGCGCCAGGGGGTGGTCCGCGGTCGGGACCCGGTCGGCCTGGTACCGCACACGCAGACCGTCGTGGGCGGGGGTCGCGACCAGGGCGGTGCTCGCCGTGTCCTGCCAGGTGCGTCCCCCGTCCCACGACAGCTGCGCGCGCTGCTCGACCCGGGCCGAGTCGTCCGACGTGCCGGGCGGGGCGACCGCTGCCGCGGGGAACGAGACGGCTGCGCCGACCTCGACCCGCTGCGACGCGGGCCCCGGGGCGAAGACCGGGGCCGCCGCCCGCACGCGCAGCTCGAACGGGTCCGAGAAGGAGGTGACGCCGGACTGCGAGGTGAACACCACCCGGTGCTCACCGGACTCCGGGATGGCGAACCCGCAGGTGTCGAACACGACCTCGTTGGTGTCGCCGGAGTAGTAGGTGAAGGAGGCCTGGTCGTCCCGGACGCGTTGCCATGAGCCGTTGCTCTGACGCTGCTGGAGGTGCAACGTCCCGGTCCCCCAGTGGAGCGTCACGAACCGGCCCTCCACCCGGACGCAGCCGCCGCGCTCGGCGATCGCACCGCGCAGCTCCCCCGTGCCGGGCGCCTCACCGGTGAGGTACGCCCGGAACGTGAGGTCGCGGAAGATCCCCCCACCGGTCGTGGCGGCTGCCGGCGCCGTCGGGACCAGGGCCGCGAGCACACCCAGCACCACGACGACCCCCGCTCTCCACCGAGGGCGCGGAGAGCCGTGGCTCGCGGTCTGATCCCGGCGGGGGCGAAGCGACGAGGTCCACATGGTGCGACGAGGATGCCTTCCCCGCACCACCACCTACGTGCATCGCAGGTCACCTACGGAGCTCCACGCCGCGTACGACGGGACGGGGGACCCACCAGCGCCCCACGGTTCGTCAGCAGCGGCCCTGGCGCGCTCGCCGGCGCTCACGGTCGTCGCCGCCCGGCGAGGTGGCATGCTGACCCCATGACCCTCTGGATGACCGGCGACGAGGACGCCGACCGCCTGCTCGACACCGACCCGTTCGCCCTGCTGACGGGAATGCTCCTCGAGCACAGCATCCGTTAGCCAGGAGGAGGCCGCCGTGCGAAGAACCCGAGCGCGGGACCGCTCTCAGCCCTGTTGATCAGGCGCGACGGCCAACTATGGTGTGCGCGTGGCGATCACGGACCCGCACCTCCTGCGGACACTGCAACTTCCGTCCAGGTACGAGCCGCTGGTGCGCCTCGTGGGTCCGGAGGTGCTCAACCTCTTGGTTCCCCCAGCCCCCACGACCCTCGAAGTACTCGAGGAGGCGGGCGAGGCGGTCCGATCGCTCGGCGAAGGTCTCTTCCTGCCCATCTTCGCCAACCCTGGAACTGGGAAAACCACCCTCGCCGAGAACCTGACGGTCTTCATGCCTGACATGTACTCGAAGACGGTCACGTACAACGGCGCGCTCGTCTCGCGAGACATGGAGGAAGCGCTCAGCCTGTTCATCCGCGACGAGCTTCAACAGAACGACATGCGCGTGATCCCGATGAACGTGGATCATCGTGAGGATCGACCTCCGTCGCGAGAAGAGATGAGTGAGGTCAAGCGCTTCTTGCGCGCTGGCCTCGGCCAGCGAGTCCTGCTCACGTGGCCCGGCACGATGAGGGATACGGCGGAGAAGATGGCGGCGGACTACCGCAACATCTCTGGCGTGGTGCCACTCAAGTTGCCTATCGACGTCGAGGGCCCCGCGCCGGACCGCTGGACCCCACTGGCCGCACAGACTCTCCAGCTTGCCAACCAGGTGGACTCACTTGAGGATATCGTCGACCTCGACCAGTATTCGCCGGAGGCATTCCCGTCGCTCGGCGACTATCTGAAGCAGATCGCTATCGACTTCAACCGGCAGAAGCTGGCGCTCCAGCGCGCAACCAAGAAGCCTCTCGAACTCAGCATCCTGGTGGTGAGCGAAACATCCGGGCACGGCGTCCTCTCCACGCTCACATCGAGCCGTCGCTTTGGAATGCTGGACCCGAGTGCACTCCTCCAGGCGAGCGGAGAAAGCGCAATCGGGAAGTGGTGGGCCGAGCACCGCGGCCTTCTCGTGCAGACGATTGTCACCCTCGACGCTCATGTCTTCTCAGTGTCACCACCACTGTCACTGGCGACCTTCCGCCGCTACGGACCGGCCGACGTAATTCAATCGCTCGACGACCTGGGCTTCGGTACGCGCACCCCCGGCGAAGTGTCGACCTACCTGGGAAGAAGCGACTTGGGTCGCCACTTGGCAAAGGAACAGCGCGCCGTCGGGGAAACCCGCGGAAATCCTGCCGAGGATGCTCGGATGATCTTCGAGACCTTCGTTGATCACGGCGGGGGCTTCCAGGGTGGCCGGGATAAGAAGTTGAACATCGCGTTTCGCGACGCACTGGTGTACCACCTGACCACGAAGGGCATTAGCGACTTCAGCGTCCGGGCCGAGGAATCCCTCGAGTTTCTTCCTAGCCTCATCCCGGATGTCTCGATCGAGACGCACGAGTCTGCACATTGCCTGGAGTTCACCTATCGCAAGGGCGACTTCGTCACTTCGGAGAATCGCGGCACGATCGCCCGATACTGCCTTGAAAAGTTGCGCAACTACGCTCGCCAGCTTGGCTGGATTTCCGCAGGCGCCTAGCAGGTACATGACAAGGACCGCTAACAGTCCTTCATGCGCAAGCGCCGCGCGGGTCTCGTGCTTCCGCACCGACCGGCGCGGCGGAGCACGCTCAGCTGTGCTGCTCGCTCGATGGACACATCCCGCTGCTGCGCCGCTTGGTCCAGTGGGAACATGAGTCCATGACACTGTGGCTGACCGGCAACCCTGAAGCGGACCACCTCCTCGACACGGACGCGTTCGCCCTGCTCACGGGCATGATTCTCGACCAGAGGGTCCATTAGCCACGGCGTATCGCCGCAGCTCAGCGCTTCATCACATCTCGCCAGAGCGTCGGAGCCGCTCGTCGAGGCGCTCCGTGTGAGCGTCGAGTCGCTTTGCTCGACTGACGCACCCGCAATCAGCCGCTAGAACCAGGCGCGATGGCACAATCCGTGCCATGAGCGAGACGGCATGGCGCCCCTTGGGGGTAGACACCGATGAAGACGTCGCAGGCTACGACGCTCTCCACGACGGGGTGCCTGCATGGATGGTTCACCCCTACTGGTCTTGGGTGCTCGAGGCACTCACCACCTACAGGACCTACAGGGACGGCAGCGGCCGTATAGCAAGCCTCGACGAGAAGGTCGTCGAACCGATGTGTCAGATCCTGCGGATCCCGATGCCGACCCTGCGCATGCCGGACGTCAACCACACGACGGCGCAAGCGCACCTCAAGACAGCGATGAGCTCGCTGCAGAAGCACCCGAGACCTCTGCAGATTGCCGACTACCTCCTTGCGCATGGCCGCAACGTCAAGCCCGGGGAGTTCGAAGCTCTCCTGACGCGGAGCAAGTCTGCGTGGTCGGTTGGGACACGTGCGGGCAAGCCTGGCCTAGTTCGACGAGTGCCCGAAGGCGTGCAGAAGGCCAGCGACGCGGTGATCGCCCGTTCGGGGCGCGCCGGCGTCCGCCTTGCGCGCGCCTGGGAGGAGCTGTACGGCATCGATTCGAATCCCAGCGAGGCGTATCGCCTCGCCATCCTGGCCGTCGAGGACGCCGCTGTACCAGTCGTGTCTCCCACCAACGAACGCGCGACGCTCGGCACGGTCCTGAGTCAGCTCGAGTCGCAGGGCAACTCGCGGCTGCCGATGGAGCGCGAACACGACAAGGCCGCTTCGGACCAGGTGCTGATCGGCATGGCGCGCATGCTTTGGCACGGTCAGCACGACAGACACGGTGGGCAGCCGTCCGCTCCAGGTGCTGTCTCCGTCGACGAAGCGCGGGTGGCGCTCGGGGTGGCTGTTGCCCTCGTGGACTGGTTCTCTGCCGGGCTCGTTCGGCGGTCATGACTACGAAGGTGACAGGTTCCGGTGCAACCATGCACCCATGACGGCATCGCTCTGGCTCACGGGAGACGCTGAGGTGGATGGACTCCTCGAGCGTGATTTCTTCGCACTCCTGACTGGCATGTTGTTGGACCAGCAGGTGACGATGGAGTCCGCGTTCGCGGGCCCCGCGAAGATCGAGCAGCGCATGGGCGGCTTCGACGTCCGACGCATCGCCGACGCGGACCCCGACGAGTTCACCGCGCTGTGCGCGACGCCCCCGGCCGTCCACCGGTTCCCGGGGTCGATGGCGGGCCGGGTGCAGGCGGTGGCCCGTGCGGTCGTCGACGAGTACGACGGCGACGTCACCCGGATCTGGTCGGACGGCGACCCGGACGGCGCCACCGTCCTGAAGCGCCTGAAGGCGCTGCCGGGGTTCGGCGACCAGAAGGCGCGGATCTTCCTGGCGCTGCTCGCCAAGCAGCGCGGTGTCGCACCCGCCGGTTGGCAGGACGCGGCGGGCGCGTACGGCGACGACGTGCCGCGCTCGATCGCGGACGTCCGCGACCCCGACTCGCTGCGTCGGGTCCGCGAGACGAAGCAGGCCGCGAAGGCCGCCGCCCGCGCGGCGAAGGGCTAGGCGCTCAACCCGTCCGGCACCGGCAGCCCGACGAGCCGCAGCAGCCGGACGACGGTGTCCTCCACGAACGTGTCGTCCGGCTCCTCGCCGATGACCGCGATCAACCGCCGGACCTCGCTGGGCCGCACGTCGTCGGCGCCGAGCGCCTCCGCCCACGCGACGAAGCCCTCGGTCTCGGCCTCGATGTCGACGGGCTCGCTCTCGGACGGGTCGTCGTAGAGGTCGCGCGGCTGGAAGCCGAGGTAGAACCGTCCGGCTCCCTCGGGCGCGGGCCGGTAGTCGACCGCCGCGATGTCGCCGTCGTGGATCTCGATCGTCAGGCTCGGGGTCGCGGCGAGGTCGCCGCCCCACGCGCCGCCGCCGTACTGGAACGTCGTGCTCAACCCGGGTCTCCTCGGTTCGGTCCGCGTGCCCGGCGCACGGCCGGGCGAGGCGATGCTAGCCCCGCACCGGCGTCGGACCGGGGAGGCGCCGTGCGGGTGATCCTGCGCGCCCCGGGTCGCCGGGGCGGGCGGTGGGCTGGCACCATCGCGCCATGATCGTGGTCACCAGCGACGAGATCCCCGGCTACCGCATCCAGGCGGTGCTCGGCGAGGTCATGGGCCTGACGGTGCGCTCGACGAACATCGGGGCGAACTTCACGGCGGGTTTCCGGGCGATCGGCGGCGGCGAGATCCCCGAGTACACCCGGATCATGTACGAGTCCCGGCACGAGGTGATGCGCCGCATGACCGAGGAGGCCGTGCAGCGCGGGGCGAACGCGATCGTCGCGATGCGGTTCGACACCGACTCGATCGGGCAGTTCAGCGAGGTGTGCGCGTACGGGACGGCGGTGATCGCGGAGCCGATCGCGGCGGGCGAGCCGGGTGCGACGGGCCAGTCGGCGCAGATGGCGGCGCAGCAGGGCTGATCGCCCCGCCGCACGCCGTCGCCTCACGCCCCCGCGTCCGCCGCGTCCTTCCACCCGCGCGCGTACGCCTCCGCGGTGCCCTCGGCGAACATGTCGTCCGGCCCGGTCCGCACGAGCACCCGCGCGCCCGCCCCGTCCTCGGGCGTGACGGCGTGCCCCATCCCCCGCACCACGGCGACGGGCAGCCCCGTGGCCTTGCCCTTGACGAGCTCGGCGGCCGCCGCGATCTCGTCGGCGAGCGCCGCCATGCTGACCTGCAGGGGCCGCCCGTGGGTGTCGGTGGTGCCGCGCAGGTCGTCGAGGACGCGGACCCCGGCGGCGCCGATGGCGATGTCGGTCTGCCCCTGCCGCCAGGGTCGCCCGGCGGTGTCGGAGACGAGCACCCCGACCCGGACCCCGAACCGCGCGGTGAGCGCGGCGCGCAGGGCCCGAGCGGTGGCGTCGGGGTCCTCGGGGAGCAGCAGGACGGTGCCCTCGTCGGTGTTGGACGCGTCGACGCCGGCGGCGGCCATGACGAGGCCGAGGCGGTTCTCCACGATGCGGGTGACGCCGCCGGGGTGCTCCCGGGTGGCGACGACCCGCACGGTCTCGGCGGTGATGGCCGCCTCGCGGTCGGCGGCGTGCACGACGCGCCCCTCGGCCTTGGACACGACCTTGCTGGTGACGACGAGGACGTCCCCGTCCGCGAGCACGGTCGCGGGCCGGGCGAGCGCGTCGGCGGCGAGGGCGTCGCCGAGCAGCGCCGCGAGGTCGTCGCCGGGGCGCACCTCGCCGATCCCGGGGACGCCCCAGGCGGTGAGCAGGTCCGCGGCGGCGGACGTCGGCACCGGGTCGGTCACGGTCAGCGCACCAGCTTGGGCAGGACGTCGCGACCGAAGACGTCGATCCACTCGCGCTGGTTGCGGCCGACGTTGTGCAGGTAGATGCGGTCGAAGCCGAGGTCGACGTACTTCTGGATCTCGGCGCGGTGCACGTCCGGGTCGGCCGAGATGACCATGCGGCCCTCGAAGTCCTCGGGGCGGACGAGCTTGGCCATCTGCGCGAAGTCGAACGGCGAGCGGATGTCGCCCTTGGGGAACTTCATGCCGCCGTTGGGCCACTCGACCATGGCGTTCTCCATGGCCTGCTCGTCGGTGTCCGCCCAGGACAGGTGCAGCTGCAGGACCTTGGGCAGGTCCTCGGGGTTGCGGCCGGACTCCCGCACGCCCTCGTCGAACTTGCCGAACAGGCCGCTGATCTTCTCGAGCGGGGCGCCGACGGTGATGAGCCCGTCGGTGTGCTTGCCGGCGCGCTTGGCGGTGACGGGCCCGGCGGTGGCGACGAGGATCTCCGGGGCGACCTCGGGCATGGTCCACAGGCGGGTGGACTCGAGCTTGTAGAACTGGCCGGAGTGCTTGACGTCCTTGCCCGCGAGGGACCCGGCGAACAGCTTCTTGATGATCTCGATGGCCTCGAACATCCGGTTGATGCGCTCGGGCGCCTCGGGCCAGTAGCTGGCGGTGATGTGCTCGTTCAGCGCCTCGCCGGATCCCAGGCCGAGCCAGTGCCGTCCGGGGTACATGGCGGCGAGCGTCGCGGAGGCCTGCGCGACCATCGCGGGGTGCCAGCGGAACGTGGGGGCGGTCACGCCGGGGCCCATGTCGCCGGTGGTGCGCTCGCCGAGCGCGGACAGCACGTTCCACACGAACGCGGACTGCCCCTGCTGGGGGACCCACGGCTGGTAGTGGTCGGCCGCCATGGTGCCGAGGAAGCCCTTCGACTCGGCGTAGGCGGACAGCTCGACGGCTTCCGTCGGATGGAACTGCTCCAGCATCGCCGCGTACCCGACCTGCAGACCCTCGGCCACCACTGCCTGTGCCACTGCCGTTCTCCCTCGTGCCGCTGCGCCCGCCGTGTCCCGGTGGGCTCCGTCGAGCGTAACCAGCGCGTGTGTCCGGGTGATTCCCGGCAGGGGTCGCGGGGGTGTCAGGCGCCGCGCACCCAGGACACCAGGTGGCCCTGCTGGTGCAGGCGCTCGGCGACGGCGGCGCTCACCTCGGTGAACACGTCGTTCGACCGGGAGACGCCGATGGCCCCGCCCATGACCCCGGCGCCGGACTCGCGCTCGAACCGCGCGACGGGCGTGCCCTGGTGGTCGAAGAACCGCACGGCGTAGACGAGGCGCTGGCGGCGACGCCCGGCCCACGCGCCGACGAACGCGGTCAGCGTCGCGTTGCCGCGGGCGACCGCCCAGGAGCCGTCGGGAGACGTCGTGACCTCGAAGCCGTGCTCCTGGAACGCCGCGGACAGCGCCCGGCGGGTGTCGTCGGAGGGGCTGGTCAGGAAGTAGTCGGCGCTCGGCACGGCGCCGACGGTAGCGCAGCACGCCCTTGACCCGGGCGAGCGCCCGCTGCGAGGGTCGAGGACGAGTCACGCCGACGTGAGGAGCACCGTGCCGCGCGCGATCATCCTGGACTGCGACCCCGGCCACGACGACGCCATCGCCCTGCTGCTGGCGCACGGCAGCCCGGAGATCGAGCTGCTCGCGGTGACGACGGTGGCGGGCAACCAGTCCCTCGACCGGGTCACCCGCAACGCGCGCGCGGTCGCCCGGGTGGCGGGCCTCGTCGGCGTGCCCGTCGCCGCGGGCGCGGACCGGCCGCTGGTGCGCGAGCGGGTCGAGATGCACGCCGCGAGCGTGCACGGCGAGTCCGGGCTGGACGGCCCGGCGCTGCCCGAGCCGACGGAGCCCCTGGACCCCCGGCACGCCGTGGACCTCATCGTCGAGACGGTGATGTCCCGCCCGCCGGGGACGGTGACGCTGGTCCCGACGGGTCCGCTGACCAACATCGCCCTGGCGGTGCGCCGCGAGCCCCGGCTCGTGGAGCGGGTCCGCCAGGTGGTCCTCATGGGTGGCGCCGCGCGGACCGGCAACGCGACGCCGGTCGCGGAGTTCAACGTCCTCACGGACCCGGAGGCCGCGCGGGTGGTGCTGCGCGCCGGGTGGGACGTGGTGATGGTCGGCCTGGACCTGACGCACCAGGCGCTCGCCACCCCGGACGTCGTGCGCCGGATCGCGGACCTCGGCACGCCGCCCGCCCGGTTCGTGGTCGAGCTGCTGGACTTCTTCACCTCCGCGTACCGGGACGCCCTCGGGTTCGGCGCACCGCCGGTGCACGACGCCTGCGCGGTCGCCTACGTCGCGGACCCGACGGTCATGACCGTGCACCGGGCCCCGATCGACGTGGAGCTCGCCGGGGAGCTGACCACGGGTATGACCGTCACCGACCTGCGCGACCCGGCCCCGGGGGACTGCCCGACGGCGGTGGCGCTGGACCTGGACCGCGAGCGGTTCTGGGACGCCGTGCTGGACGCGCTCGCGCGCCTCGGCCCCGGCGGCGCCTGACCGCGCCGCGGTCAGCGCCCGCCGGTGCCGAGGATCGCGTCGGTGAGCGCCTGGATGGGTTCGGCGGGCGACTGCGGGTTGGCGACGAGGGTGATGTCGACGTCGCCCAGGTCCGGCAGCCGGAGCCCGGCCGCGGGCAGCGGGACCAGGTCGTCCGGCACGAGCGACTGCGGCAGCACGGCGATGCCGATGCCCGCGCGCAGGGCCGCGAGCACGCCGTTGACCTCCACGGTCTTGCAGGTGATCCGCCAGGGGCGCCCGGCCTCGGTGAGCGCGGCGACGGCGGCCTGCCGGGTCAGGGAGGTGCCCTGGTAGGTGATGAGCGGGACGGGCGCGTCCGGGTCGACGGGGGTGCCGGGCAGCGCGACCCACACGAGCCGGTCGCGGCGCACCAGGTGCCCCTCGGCCTGGCCGGTGGCCTCCTTGATGTAGACGAGGTCGAGGTGCCCGGCCCGCACGCGCCGGTGCAGGACGCCGCTCTGGGCGACGGTGAGCTCGAGGTTGATCCGGGGGTGCAGGCGCCGGAAGTCGCGCAGCACGCGCGGCAGCTGGGCGAGCGCGAGGTCGTCGGCGGCGCCGAACCGCAGCCGCCCGTGCATGGCGGAGCCGGTGAAGTACCGGGCGGCCTCGTCGTGCGCGGCGAGGATCGTGCGGGCGAACGTCGCCATCGCCTGGCCGTCGTCCGTCAGGGCGACGCCGCGGGTGTCGCGGTCGAGCAGGCGGCGACCGGCGGTGTCCTCGAGCTTGCGCATGTGCTGGCTCACCGTGGGCTGGGACAGCCCGAGCCGCGCCCCGGCGCGCGTGAAGTTCAACGTCTCGGAAACGGCGAGAAAAGTGCGCAGCTGCACGGGGTCAAACACGTGAGCCCTCCGGATCGGACATCTCGGTCAGCACCCGCTCACTGCCTGCACCTGAACGGGTGGGTGATCACGAATCATCATGGCACTGATAGCCGTCATGACGTCGAAAAATGAGAATCCGGGACGTACCGTGGAGGCACTGACTCGTCCCGGACCCGTTCCGCACCCACACCACTCGCACCACCTGACCTAGGAACACCTGTGCCCTCGGCTCGCCGCCCGTCCCTGTCCCCGACCCGCACCCGCCCCACGAGCACCCCCCGGACCAGCCGGACGGCGCACCGCCCGCGCCTCGCGCTGCACCGCCGCACCGCCCCCGTGGTCGACACCCCCGCCGACGCCGCGGCCGCCGCCTCGACGCCCCGCCCCCGCAACGCCACGCTCGCCGCGCTCGGCGTCCGGAACCTGCGCCTCTACGTCGCCTCCCAGGTGCTGACCAACACCTCCGGCTGGGCGGCCCGCGTCGCCCAGGACTGGCTGGTGCTCAGCCTCACCGGCTCCGCCGCGCTGGTCGGGCTCACCGTCACGCTGCAGTTCGTGCCGATGCTCGCGCTCGGCCTGGTCGGCGGCGTCGTCGCGGACCGGTACTCGCGCCGCCGCCTGCTCATGGTCACCCAGTCGGTGTTCGGGCTGTCGACCGTCGCGCTGGCGGTGCTCGCGCTGACCGGCCACATCCAGGCGTGGCACGTGCTGGTCGCAGCGTTCGTCGGCGGCCTCGCGACCGTCTTCGACAACCCGGCGCGCCAGGCGTTCGTGCACGAGATCGCCGGGCCGCAGCACCTGCGGCAGGCCATCAGCATCAACTCCGCGGTGTTCCAGCTCGGCGGGCTCGTCGGCCCGGCCGTCGCCGGGGCGCTCATCGTCGCGGTCGGCGAGGGCTGGACGTTCGCGCTCAACGGCGTCGCCTGCTTCGCCGCCGTCGGCCTGCTGGTCGCGATGCGCGTCGCCGAGCTCACCCCCGCGCCGGTCGTCGCCCGCGCCAAGGGCCAGCTCCGCGAGGGCCTGGCGTACGTGCGGCGCAGCCCGCGCATCCTGTGGTCGGTCGTGCTCGCCGGGTTCGTCGCGATCACCGGCGTCAACATGGCGACCGTCCTGGCGTCGTTCACCGACCAGGTGTTCGTCGCCGACGCCGGCGGGTACGCGCTGCTGACCTCGATGCTGGCCGTCGGCGCGCTCTCCGGCGCCCTGCTGTCCACCCGCCGCCGCAGCAGCCGCATCACCCACCTGGTGCTGCTCGCCGCGACCATCGGCGTCGTGCAGCTCGTCGCGGCGCTCGCGCCGACCCGCCCGGTGTTCATCGTGCTGCTCATCGCGATGGGCCTCGCCACGCTGCTCTACCTGACCGGCAGCAACACCCTCGTGCAGACCACCGTCGCCCCGCACCTGCGCGGCCGCGTCATGGCCCTGTACGTGCTGGTGCTGCTCGGCGCGCAGGGCGTGTCCGGGACGCTGATCGGCTGGGTGTGCGAGCACCTCGGGGCCCGCGCGGGCATGGTCGCGTGCGGCGTCGGCCCGCTGCTCGGCGCGCTGGTGGTCGGGCTCGCGCTCGCCCGCCGCAGCGACGCCGGGGTGCGCGGCACGGTCCGCCGGTTCACGGCGCGCGAGACGCTGCGCCCGGCGCACGAGGTCGCCCCCGCGGCCTGACGCCGAGGTCGGTACTCCGCGACGAGGTCGGTGCATCCGTTGCACCGACCTCGTCCCGTACCCCCGACCTCGCCGGGCGATGATGGGGTCGTGGTCGAGATTCTGGTGCGGCACGCGTCGGTGCCTTCCGACGCGGCGGCGCGACGGCGCGACCTCGCGGGGCTCACCCCCGACGAGCGGGCCCGCGTCGAGCGCGCCCCCGCTCCCGACCGTCCCGCCGTCGCCACGGTGCTGCTGCTCGCGCGCGTCGTCGTCGCCGAGGCGTGCGGCGTCGACGCCGCCGACGTCCGGATCGACCGCCGCTGCCCCCGCTGCGGCTCGACGGCCCACGGCGTCCCCCGGGTCGTCCTCCCGGGCGACGCCCCCGCCCCGCACCTGTCGCTGAGCCGCTCCCGCGACCTCGTCGTCGTCGCGGTCGCGGACGTCCCGGTGGGCGTCGACGTCGAGCCCGTGACCGCGACCCCGCCCGCCCCCGGGGTCGTCCTCGCCGACGGCGAGCCCCCGGTGCCCGGCCCGCACGGCCTGCTGCGGACGTGGGTGCACAAAGAGGCCCTGCTCAAGGCCACGGGCACCGGCCTGGCGGTCGACCCCCGGGACCTCCGCGCGACGCCACCACCCCTTGGCTGGCGCGTGCGCGACGTGCCGGTCCCGCCGACCCACCTGGCCGCGCTCGCGACCCCGGGCCCCGCCTGACGGTGGGCGGGGCCGTCAGCGCCGCCGCGCCGGGAGGTCCGGGAGCGGGGCGGAGTCGACCCACGCGTCGAGCAGCGGCTCCGGGGACAGCCCCGTCACGTCCGCCACGCAGCGCGCGAACGCGCCCGTGCTCACGGAGCCGTGCCGGTGCCGGGCCGTCCACGCGCGCAGCAGGTCGAAGAACGCGTCGTCGCCGACCTCGAGGCGCAACGCGTGCACGGTGAGCGCCCCGCGCTTGTACAGCCGGTCGTCGAACATCGCGTCCCGCCCCGGGTCCCCGATGACGAGGTCCTGCGGCAGCCCGCGCAGCCGGGTCCGCACGGCCCGGGCCTGGGCGTCGGCGGTGCGACCGCCGGCCTCCTCCTCCCACAGCCACTCGGCGTAGCACGCGAAGCCCTCGTGCAACCAGATGTCCTGCCAGGTCGCGGCCGTGAGGCTGTTGCCGAACCACTGGTGGGCGAGCTCGTGCGCGACCAGCCGCTCGGACCCGCGCCGGCCGTCCACGTGGTTCGCGCCGAACACCGACAGCCCGTGGGCCTCCAGCGGGATCTCCAGCGGGTCGTCGGTGACGACGACGTCGTACCGCGGGAACGGGTAGGGCCCGAACCGGTCGACGAACAGCGTCATCATCTGCGGCTGCCGCGCCAGGTCGTGCGCCCAGGCGGCGCGCAGCCGGGGCGGGGCGACCACGTCCTGCGGCACCGTGCCCCCGGTCGCGGCGACGAGCGGCGTGCGCTCGTACCGGCCGATCTGCACGGTCGCGAGGTACGGCGCGGTCGGCTCGGGCTGGTCGAACTCCCAGCGCACCCGGCTCGCGCGCGGCCGCGCGGACACGAGCACGCCGTTGGTGACGACCTCGTACCCGGCCTCGCAGGTCAGCACGAGGTGGAACGCCGCCTTGGCCCCCGGGCGGTCGTCGCACGGGAACCACGAGGGCGCGCCGTCGGGCTGCCCGGCGACGAGCACGCCGTCGGTCAGCTCCTCCCAGCCGACCTCGCCCCACGGGCCGCGGCGCGGCCCGGGCGCCCCCGCGTAGTGCACCTCCACGGTGAGGCGCTCCCCCGCGCGGACGGGGCGGGCGAGGGTGATGTCGAGGCGGCCCTGGCGCTGCGCGTACCGACCGGGTCGCTTCCCGTCGACGAGCACCCGGGAGACCCGCAGGCCCACCAGGTCGAGCGACACCCGGTCGGTGTCCGCCGCCGCGCGGGCGTGCACGCGGGCCACGCCGTCGAGCCGGTTGGTCGTGACCCGGTAGTCGAGCTCCAGGTCGTACCGGTCGACGTCGAGGCCGCTCGGCGCCCGGTCGGGCAGGTACGGGTCGACGCCCGCCGGGACCGACGCCGGGGCCGGGGCGCCCGACGTCACGAGCGCACCGGGGCGACGGGGTTGCCGGTCCAGCGGGTGCCCGCGGGGATGGACTCGCCGCGCAGCACGAGCGAGGCCGGGCCGACCGCCGCGGCCGCGCCGAGGGTGGCCGCGGGCAGGATCACGCCGTGCGGGCCGATGCTGGCGCCGGGGTCGAGGCGCACGCCGTCGATGCTCATCACCCGATCATGGAACAGGTGCGTCTGCAGCACACAACCGCGGTTGACGGTAGCCCCGTCCCCCAGCGTGACGAGGTCGGCCTCGGGCAGCCAGTACGTCTCGCACCAGACGCCTCGCCCGATGCGGGAGCCGAGGGCCCGCAGCCACAGGTTCAGCGCGGGCGAGCCGACCCCGCCGGGGCCGAGCCACGGCACCGCGACGACCTCGAGGAACGCGTCCGCGAGCTCGTTGCGCCAGATGAACCCGCTCCACAGCGGGTGCTCCCCCGCGCCGATGCGGCCGACCAGCGCCCACTTGGCGAGCACCGCGACCCCGCACGCGACGACGGCCGCGCCGATCACGACGAGCGGCGAGGCGAGCGCGGCGGCACCGAGCCCGGCGCGCGCGGCGACGGCCTGCAGCACCAGCAGCACGGCCACGCCGATGCCGAACGCCACGACCACCGCCGCGAGGCGGCACACCTCGACCAGGGCCCGCAGCACGCGCAGCCGGGTCGGCGGGTCGAAGGTGCGGGTGGTGTCGGAGTCGCCGGTGGTGCGGCGCAGCTTCTCCGGCGGCGACCCGAGCCACGAGGTGCCGGGCTTGGCGCGCTCCGGGGTGGCGGAGAGCACCGCGACCAGCCCGCGCTTCGGGACGGCGCGCCCGGGGGCGATCATCCCGGAGTTGCCGAGGAACGCGCGCTTGCCGACCTTGGCCCGCTCGACCCGCAGCCAGCCGCGGCCGAGCTCGTAGGAGCCGATGAGCGTGTCGTCCGCGAGGAACGACCCCGAGCCGACGGTCGTGAGCCGCGGCAGCATCAGCACGGTGGACGCCTCGACGTCCTTGCCGACCCGGGCGCCGAGCGCCCGCAGCCACAGCGGCGTCAGGGTGCTGGCGTACAGCGGGTAGAGCGTGGTGCGGGCGTCGTCCATCAGCCGCTGCGTCGCCCAGATCTGCCACCCGGTGCGGCTGCGGACGGCGTGGTACCCCTCCTCGACGCCGCGCCCGAGCAGCCGCACCCCCACCAGGGTCACGACCGCCAGCACCGCGAACGAGGTCAGCGCGCCCAGCGGCACGGCCCGGGCGGCGTCGTCCCACGCCGTCGTCCACGCGCCCGACCCGCGGATGCCCGCACCGACGACCAGCAGCCCGCACGCGGCGGCGACCACCGGCAGCGCCGCGAGCGCCGCGGCCGTCACCCCGTACACCGCCACCCACCGGCGCCCGCGCGGCGCCCG
>NZ_RFFI01000053.1 GCF_003696205.1 Cellulomonas triticagri | reverse complement strand
GGCTGCTCCGGGGGCGGCGGGACGGCCGCCGCCGGAGCGGGCGCGGTCGGCGCGGGCGGGGTCGTGGTCGGGGCGCTCATGCGGCGGCCGCCAGACGCAGGGCGCGCGGCAGGTCGTCCAGCGACCCGAGGCGCACGAGGGACAGCGTGCGCTGGGTGCGCACCTCGACGTCCACGCCGGGCACGCAGCTGATCACCAGCGTGCGGGTGCCCTCGGGGACGTGGCGGGCGGACGCCCGCAGGTCGGCGTCGCCGACGACCGAGCCGGTCACCAGGAACGCCAGCGTGACGTCCGGGGCCTCGCGCGCGATCCGGCGGCCGAGCAGTCGGGAGCCCGTGCCCTCCGGGCCGACGACGATGCCCGAGCAGTCGTCCAGGAACGGGCGGCGCGCGGTCGTGCGCACCCGGCCCGACCCCGCCAGGACCTCCAGCGGGTGCTCCTCGGCGAGCACCCGCACGCCGACGGACGCGACGACGCTGACGGCGAGCTCGAGCTCCGCGTCGTCGTCGGCGTGCCGGTAGTCCCGGGGATCCGTCGCCAGGGCGATGGCCGTCTGGGTGCGCCGGGTGTCCTCGTACTGCTTCACGGTGAGCTCGCCGCGACGAGCGGTGGTGCGCCAGTGGATCGACCGGCGGTCGTCGCCCACGACGTAGTCGCGCAGCGCGTGGAACGCCAGGTCCATGTCCGACAGGTCGCGGGTCGCCCCGCCCTCCAGGTCGCGCAGCAGACCGGCGTCGGCGCCGGTGAGCATGACGACCCGCGGGTGGACGTACAGGTCCTCGGAGCCGGTGGTCACGGCGTGCCGCACCGCGATGCCCAGCGGGTCGCCGCGGACCGCGCGCACGGGTCCGACCGTGACGACGGCGCGCCGGTCGGTGGGCACGGCGAACAGCTCCTCGTGCTCCTCCCCCGGGGCCAGCGCCGGGACCTCGAGCTCGGCGCGGCCCTGGCCGACCTGCAGCTCGAGGCGCACCGCCCGGGTGCGACGGGTCGCGGGCGCGCTCACGACGACGCCGCCGAACGCCCGCTCCCCCACGCGCACGCGCCGGTCCGCCAGGTCCAGCCGGACGTCGTGCGGCAGGCGGCCCCACGTCATCGCGACCGCCACCAGCACCGCGGCCACGCCGACGGCACCCGCCGTGGCGAGCTCCAGCCAGCCCAGCAGCACGCCGACGGCCGTGGCGGCCACACCCAGCAGCCCCGCGCCCCAGCCGACACCCGACAGGCGGGTGCGTGAGCGCCTCACGACACCCACCCGCCGGTCCCCCGCACGATCCGCACCGTCACGCGCGCGCCACCGGCGGCGGGGTCGCGGACAGCACGCGCTCGACCACCTGCGTGGTCGTCGCACCGAGGAAGTCGGCCTCCGGGTCCAGCACCAGACGGTGCGCGAGCACCGGCACGGCCAGGTCCTTCACGTCGTCCGGGATGACGTAGGCGCGACCGGCCGCCGCAGCGGTCACCCGGGCGCAGCGGACCAGCGCCAGACCACCGCGGACGCTCGCGCCCAGCGCGGTCTGCGGGTCCTCGCGGGTGCCCTCGACCAGGCGCGCCACGTAGTCCAGCACCGCGCCGTCGACGTGCACGGTCTGGGCGAGCTCCGCCATCTCCACGACACCCGCCGTCGTGACCACGGCGTCCAGCGCCGTCGTGCGGTCCCGGTTGCCCGCGAGGATCTCCACCGTCGCGGTGCGGTCCGGGTAGCCCAGCGAGGTCCGCACCAGGAACCGGTCGAGCTGCGCCTCCGGCAGACGGTACGTGCCCGCCTGCTCGATGGGGTTCTGCGTCGCGATCACCACGAACGGGCGACCCACCGGGTGCGTGTCCCGGTCGACCGTGACGTGGCCCTCCTCCATGACCTCCAGGAGCGCGGACTGCGTCTTCGGCGAGGCGCGGTTGATCTCGTCCGCGAGCAGCACCGACGTGAACACCGGGCCCGGGTGGAACTGGAACGTGCGGGTGCCCTGGTCCCAGATCGTCACACCCGTGACGTCGGACGGCAGCAGGTCCGGGGTGAACTGGATGCGCTGGTGCGTGCCCTGCACCGACGCCGAGATCGCCTTCGCCAGCGAGGTCTTGCCGGTGCCCGGCGCGTCCTCCAGCAGCACGTGGCCCTCCGCGACCATCGCGGTGAGCACCAGGCGCACCGGGCGGTCGGCGCCCAGGACGGCGCGGGAGACGTTCGTGACCAGCGACGTGAACGTCTCGGCGAACCAGGCGGACTGCTCGGGGGTCATCGCGGGGTGTGCTCCTGTCGGGTGTCGCCGGTCGGGCGGGGCGTGCGGGCGGTGCGGGTGGTGCTCGCGGGCTCGGGGGTCCGACTCCCGATCGGCAGGCGGCGGCTCATCCGGAGCCGTCGCCGGGGTCGGGGTCGTCGCCGGGCGGCGTCTCCGGCTGGGCGGCGGTCCACGGCAGGGCGATGTCCTGCCACTCCGACCAGGACCCCTCGTGCGCGTTGGTGACGGCCAGCACCCGTGCCTGGAACTGGCCGTTCTCCGGCACGTCGGTGAGAGCGACGGGCGTGGACGTCCCCGTGACGTCGGACGCACTGCCGATCCGGGTCCATCGGCCGAAGACCCCTGCGCGGCTCTCGACCTCGACGACGTACCGCAGGCCCTCGGATCCGCCGGACTGGACGCCGCTCCACGAGATCGTCGCCTGCGTGGGCTTGCGCCCGTCCCACGCCGACGGCGTGCCGGAGATCGATCCCCGGTCGACGGTCCCCGGCTTCGTGGTGACCGTCGCCGACGCGGCGCCGCTCCACTCGCCGCAGCCCGCGCTGTTGCACGCCTGGACCTGGAGGGTCAGCGTCGTGCCGCCCTGGAGGTTCTCAAGGGGGACCTCGGTCCGCCTTGGGTCGAGGCCCGTGCGGATCACCTGGCCGTTGCTCATGACGTTGTAGCCGGTGATCGGGGCTCCGCGCACGTTGGCCGGTGCGGACCAGGACAGGGTGATGCGCCCCTGCCCGGCGTCGCGCCCGTTCTCGGCGGACGCCTGGACGTTGCCCGGCGCGTCGGGGATGCCGAAGGCCGTCGCGCGTGCGGTCCCCTCGGGGCCCTCGCCCGCGCGGTTGGTGGCCCGGACGCGGAACTCGTACTCGACGCCGTTCTCGGCGTTCTGGAACGCCCAGGACGTGCTGGCGTTGATGCCGTTCACGCCGTTCCACGACCCGCCGGGTCGCCGGTACTCCAACCGGTACGACTGGATCGCGGCGCCGTTCGTCGCGTTCGGCGACCAGGCGACGTTGATCTGACCGCCCCACTGCGTGCCGACCCGCTCCGCGGTGACGGTCGGGGCCGCCGGCGGGGCGGACGGCGTCTCGGTGGCGGACGCGGGGCTCCACGGGCTCGGGTCCGGCGCGCGGTTGTGCGCGCGGACCTGCAGCGTGTAGGCGGTGCCGTTCTCCAGCCCGGTGAACTGGTACGACGTCCCGCTCGTGGTCACGGTGCTGCTGCCGCGGGGCGGGGCCGGCGAGAGCATCAGCGTGTACGACGTCACCGGCGAGCCGGTGGTCGCGGGGGCGTCCCACGACGCGTTCAGCGTGCCGTCGCCGAACCCGGTCCAGCGCGGGGCGCCGGGCGCCGAGGGCACCGCGTCCGGGCGGGCCACCGCGGAGGCGGGGCTCGGGTCGGACCAGCCGACGGCGTTCTCCGCCGCGACCGTGAACGTGTACTCGACGTTGTTGGTCAGCCCGTCGATGGTGCAGGTCGTGCTGGAGCACGCCCGCGCGCCGCCGGGCAGCCCGGGGCTGCCGGTGACGCGGTACCCGGTGATGGGCTCGCCCCGGTTGTCGGGGGCGGTCCAGGAGAGCACGACGGTGGAGTCCCGCACCTCGCCGACCCGGGGGGCGGCGGGCGCGGCGGGCTTGCCGCGCACGCGGAGCGTGACGGTCGCGGCGACCTCGCGGGCGGAGTCGTCGGTGGCGTCCCGCACGCGGACGCTCACGACCATCTGCCCGACGAGGTCGGCGGACGGCCGGATGACGACGTTGCTGCCGGACACCGAGGCGGTGCCGGTGCCGGAGGTCTCGACGCTGGCGCCGACGACGCGCAGCGGCTGCTCCGGGAACGGGTTGTACGCGCCGGACAGCACGTCCACGACCGTCTCCTGGCCCTGGACGCCGTCGTTGACGGAGCGGTCCGGGACCGACGCGACGCGCCGGGTGCTGGCGACGGTGCGGAGCTCGACCTGCACGTCCATGGTGCCGGCGCGGCCGTAGCCGATCTGGAGCTGGAGCGTCCCGCGGGTGCCCTTGGGGGTGCTGACGTCGGAGGCGACCGACAGGCGGGTGCCGGACAGCGAGGCGGTGAAGCCCGCGGGGACCTCCCCGGTGATCCGGTAGGTGTACGTCTCGACCCCGGAGGCGCCCTCGACGCCCTGGGTGAAGGCCATGAGGTCGACGGTGGTCGGTGCCTCGCCGGGCCCGACGAGCAGGGCGGACGGGACGAACGTCGGCGGGTAGTCGTCGATCGTGTAGACGGTGACCGACAGGGTGATGACCGAGGTGCGGGCGCTGGTGTCGTCCGGGCCGGTGGCGTCGGTGACGGGGACCGTGATGGACGCGGGGCCGACGTACCCGACGGCGGGCGTGTACTGCACCGTGGTCGAGTCGACGACCAACGAGGAACCGTCGGAGCGGGTCGCGGTGACGGCGGTGGGGTCGGCGACCTGCGCCGTGCGGCCGGGCGCGACCTGCACCTGCTCGTCGAGCGGGATGGTGATCGTCTCGCCGCTGGCGACCCGCAGCTCGGGAGCGCGGGGCCGGACCGTCGGCGGGAAGAACCCGAGCGCCGGGACGGAGATGAACGCGTAGGACCGGGCGCTCTCGTCCGTGGTGTTGGTCAGCAGGTACGGGATGGTCTGCGCGGTCTCGGCGAGCGTGACCGTGACCGTCCCGTCGGCCGCGACGGTGGCGGCGTCGGCCGCGCTGCGCGGCACGGACACGGAGAGGTCGCCGAGCGGGCCGGACGGGTTCTGCGCGACGCCGAGGACGTCGACGTCGACCGTGGTGCGGCCGATGGTGTCGATCGGCGGCACGACGACGTCGCGGGCCACCGGCGGCAGCACGGGCGCCTCCGGGTCGACCGTGACGGTCAGGACCGCCCCGGCGCGGGAGCCGAGCTGGTTCTGCGCGGTGTACCCGACGGCGAACACGCCTGCCTCGGTCCCGGTGACCTGCACCCGGCTGCCCCGTACCTCGGCGGTGACGCCCGGGTCGGCCTCCAGGTCGTCCAGCAGGCTGAGGGTGCCCCCGGCGACGTCGGTGTCGTTCTCCAGGACGCGGACCTCGACGGTCTGCCCGGGACGCACGGTGATGTTGTCGTCGCGGGCGACGACGCGGTTGCTGTCGCCCGGGCGGGCGGCGATGCCGACCCGCACGGTCGCGACGGCGCGCTGCCCGGTCCAGTCCTCGACGGCGTAGGTGAACGTGTCGGTGCCCGCCTCGCCGGGCAGGGCCTCGTACTCGAGGTAGTCGGCACCGACGGTCGCGACGCGACCCTTGGTCCCGGCGGACGCGACGCCCAGCAGGGTGATGCCGTCACCGTCGGTGTCGATGCCGACCAGCGGCACCGGGATGCGCACCGTCTCCCCCGCGAACACGCGCGCGGTGAGGGCGCGCGGGCGCGGCGGGGCCTTGGTCTCCGGGTCCGACTCGTGCACGCGCACTGTGACGGTCGCGGCGGTCTCGTTCCCGGTCGAGTCCTGCACGACGAACGTCGCGCGGACGGTCATGGGGGTGGCGGGCGCCTGGAACCGCAGCGCGTCGCCGGAGACGAACATCAGGCCCTGGCCGTCGCCGAGCGGCTCCGCGAACTCGGTCTTGAGGGTGAGCTCGTCGCCGTCGGGGTCGTAGGCGTCCTCGAGCACGGGGATGGTGACGACGCCGCCGGTGCGGACGTCGGCCGTGACGTTGGGCACGACGGGGGGCTGCGAGGTCGAGGAGGCCGGGACTGGTGAGACGAGGATCTGCCCGGTCGCGGAGGCGACGCCGTTGGAGACGACGTACTGCAGCGTCACGGGCTCGGTGAGCGCCCCGACCGCGGAGATCGTGACGATCTCCCGCTGCCGGACCGCGACGCGCAGCTCGTCCGGCGCCTCGACGCTCTGCAGCACGAGGACGCCGCCCGCGGGGTCGGAGTCGTTGTCGAGCGGGTTGATCGTGGTCTGCCCGCCGGCGGGCAGCCAGGCGCGGTCGAGCACGGCGACCGGCGGCTGCACCTCGTCCGGCGCCTCCAGGACGTCGATGCGGGCGAGGCCGGTGGCCTGCTGCGGCGGCGCGGTGACGGTGAACGACACGTAGTAGGTGCCCGCCTGCGCGGCGCGGAACGTGAAGGTGCCGTTCTCCAGGTCCGGCGTCACGGTGGTGCCCGCGACGTCCTCGACGCCCGCGAGCCGCGGCCGCTCGGCGCCGAAGGACCGCACGGCGGCCAGCGGGTTCACGTCGACGTCCTGCCCCGTGTACGTCTGCGCGTGCACCGGGTCGAGCTGGATGGGCAACGACCCCGGGGCGCGCACGTCGACGTCGACCGTGCCCTCGGAGGTGTGGGTGCCGTCGGACACCAGGACGCGCACGACGGTGCGGCCCAGGTTCCCGCCGTCGGCGACGTAGGTCAGCGTGCCGTCCTGCCGGAACCGGGCGGTCCCGGACTCCGCGACGGCGCCGACCAGGGTCAGCGGGTCGCCGTCGGGGTCGGAGAAGTCGGCGAGGACCGGGTACGTCGCGGTGGCGTTCTGCTCGACCCGGATCTCCCCCACACGGTCCTGCACGGGCGGGTCATCCTGCCCGGCGCCCCGCACGGTCAACGTCACCTGCGCGGTGGACGGCGCGGTCGCGCCCCGGCCGTCGTTGATCGTGTAGGAGAACGTGGTGCTGCCGGTGGCGTCCGCGGGGACCGAGACCTGCAGCGCGCGACCGCCGTACACCTGCTGCAGGGTGCCGAACTCGGCGGGCAGCGGGTCGACGTCGGTGATGACGAGGATGCCGCAGTCGGACGACGTGTCGTTGTCGATGACGGGCAGGATCGTGGTGCGCCCGGCGCGCACGCCGAACTCGTCGTCCACGGCGTTCGGCGCGGCGGAGGTCGGCGAGCACTCGGGCACCAGGTCCGTGGTGGTGCGGTCGCCCTCGCTCTGCTCGGTGTCGTCGTCGGGCTGCTCCTCGGGGACGACGTCGGTCCACTCGGGCTCACGCAGCTGCGTGTCCTCCAGCGGCAGCCACAGCCGCCCCTCGAGGGTCTCGTTGAGGGCCACGACCTGCCGGTTCACCCGGAAGACCAGGTGGTCGGTGCTGGTGACGCCGGCGAGGTCGAGCAGCTCGGGCTCGGCGTCGTCGCACAGCCGCAGGTAGTTGAGGGTGCCGGTGGGCCAGGCGCCGTGCGCGCAGGTGCCGACGCGCACCGGGGCGGCGGGCGTGCCGGAGCCGCCGGCCTCGTGCTCCGCCGCGACGTCGCCGGAGGACAGCGCGACCTCGACCAGGCCGGTGCTGCCCGCGACGAGCGCGGTGCCGGACGCGGGTCCGGCCTGCTGGAGCACGGGCTGCGCCATGCCGAGCGCGCTGGACCCGCCGGGGGTGCGGACGGTGTCGCCGTCCAGGCCGACCGGGACGTCGCCGACGGCCGTGAGCGCCTCGACGGGACCGTCGAGCGGCGCGGACGCCTCGGACTGCGTGGCCCCGCCAGCGCTCGGGCTGAGCCGGGTGACCTCGCCGGTCGTGCCCGCGACCGCCAGGGCGACACCGGTGGTGGTGGCGACCACGAGGCCGTCGTCGCCGACCTCGGCGTCCGGCTCGTCGGCCGTGACCTGGAGCAGCGGGAGGTCGGCGAAGGTCCGCACCCACGCCTGGCCCTCGGGGTCCATGACCGCGACCGTGCCGCCCGCCATGGACACCTGCGCGCCCGCCGGGACGGCGACCTGCGTGGTCGCGACGACGCCCGCCGGGTCGACCACCGAGACCATGCCCGGTTCCACGATGAGGACGTTCCCGGCCTCCTGGAGCACGTCGAACTCCGCGCTGGTGGACGTCAGCCCCGCGTTCAGCTCCTCGACCTGCGCGTTGTACCGGCCGACCTGCAGCGTGCTGGTCGACGTCAGCCACACCGCGCCGTCGTTGAGGTCCACCTGCGCGAGCGGGAATCCCGGGTTGACCAGCGCGAGCGTCGCGACGACCGCGGGCACGCTGACCACGGCGGCCGTCGAGGCCACCTGCTTGCGGTTCCAGCGCCACCTCACGACGCGCACCCCTCCGTGGGCACGGTGGACGTGCGGCGGTCGGCGCGGACGAGCGACACCTCGATGCAGACGCCGGAGGCCGGGTCGACCTGGTCGGCGGGGACGACGACGCGCTGCTGCTCGACGATCTGGAGCTGCGGCTCGCCGGTCGCGGTGCGCACGCCCCACAGGTACGTGTCGCCGTCCTGCTCGTCGGGGTTGGTCCAGGTGAACGCGGCGGTGCCGTCGTCCTCGATCGTGCCGAACAGGTTGGTCGGGCTCGGCACCGTGGCGCCGATGGAACCCGCGGGGCCCGGGAACTCGGACTCCGCGTCCGGACCGGGCTGGGTCGCGGGCCGGTTCGCGAGCAGGACCACGGCGACGACCGCCACGGCGATGGCGAGGACGGACCCGACAGCCGCGAGCACCTGCGTGCGGCGGGACCGCGCGGGCGCGCCGGGGCTGACCTCGCGGACCAGGACCTCGTCGAACCCGGGCACGCCCGGGGCCTCGGCGGCGCGCGGGGTCGACGGGGACGACGGGGACGGTGCGGCCACGGGCGTGCCCGCGGGCACGGAGATCACGGGACGCATGCGGGTGGCCTCGGCGCCCGCGCCGACGTCCACCGGAGGGCCCACCGGCACGGTGGTGCGCGGCACGGGAGCCGGACCCGGCGCGACCTCCATCACGGGGCGCGCCCGGGTCGCGTCCGCCTCCAACCCCGCGGCGGCGTACCCGCCGGGCAGGGTCGGCGCGGCGTCGTCCACGTCGATGGCGGTCAGCGGCAGGCCGAGGTCGGCCTCCACCGCGCGCAGGTCGTGCGCGAGCTCGAGGGCGGAGGCGTGCCGGAGCTGCGGCTCCCGGGCCATCGCCCGCGCGAGCACGGTCCGCAGCCGCTCCGGGACGTCGTCGCGCGTGAACGGCACCGGTGCGCCGCGCTCGATGCGGCCGACCAGGTCGGCGGCCTCGTTGCCCCCGCCCGGGCGCTCGAACGGCGACCGCCCGGCCAGCGCGGAGTACAGCGTCGCGGCCAGCGAGTACACGTCGGAGCGGGCGTCGCCCGACGGCACGGCGGCCAGCAGCTCGGGCGCCGCCCACGGGATCGACATGCCGAACGCCGGACCGCCCGACTCCAGGGTCGCCGCGATGCCGAAGTCGCTCAGCACGGGTCGCCCGAAGTCGTTCGTCAGGACGTTCCCGGGCTTGATGTCCCGGTGCAGGATGCCCGCGCGGTGCGCGGTCTCCACGGCGGACGCGACGCGCACGCCGACCTGCAGCACCTCCGCCACCTCGAACCGCTCGGTGCGGTACCGCTGCCCCAGGCCGGGACGCGAGCAGTACTCCATCACCAGGAACGGACGGCCGTCGCCGGCCACACCCGCCTGGTAGACCGTCACGATCGACGGGTGGTGGGACAGCCGGGCCGTCAGGTCCGCCTCGCGCTCGAACGCCTCGCGGGTGTCCGCGTCGACGCCGCCGAGCAGCACCTTGACCGCCACCGACCGACGCGGCAGCTCCTGCTCGTACAGGAACACGTCGGCCGAGCCCCCCGAGCCCAGCAGCCGCTGCACCGTGTAGCCAGGGAGGTGCGGCGGCTGCGAGGCCTCACGTCGACGCGTCACGCACCCGGCTCCACGGTGAACGTCACGCCGTCGCCGAGGTCGACGAGGTCACCCTCGCCGACCGCGACCGGCTCGCCGGCCGAGATCCGCCGCGGCGGCAGCCCGCCGCTCGCGACGGTGATGCCGTTGGTCGAGTACAGGTCGGTCACCAGGACGCGACCCAGCTCGAGGCGCACCTCCGCGTGGGTGCGGGAGATGTCCTGCTCGGGGCTGGGGACGGTCACCAGGCGCGGCTCGGCGCCGTCGGGCGCGCGACCGGCCTGCGGGGCGCGGCCGATCAGCACGACGCCGTCCACCGGCACCCGCGCACCGGTGGACAGGGCCAGCAGGGGCGCCGGGGCGTGGGTCGTCGGGGCGGAGCCCGCCGCCGTCACCGGCACGGCACCCGTCACGGGCGGCGGCGTCTGGCCCGTCGCCGGGGTCGGCAGCGACGGCCAGTCGCCGGTCTGCGAGACCGCCCAGGACGGCAGGTGCTGCCGGATCGAGGCGAGCTCGCCGGACAGGATCGTCAGGCCGTCGTGGTCGTCCGCGGACGCCGGGCCGGGCAGCGCCGGGGCGGGCGGCGGCACGAACGGACCCGTCGCCGGTGCGGGCGCCGGGGCCGGCAGGGAGGGCGTCGGGACCACCGGGACCGGGCCGGTGTCGGCGTCCAGGTCCGAGACGTCCGGGGTGGGCACGTCGGCGGCGGGCTCGGGCTCGTGGTCGGGCTGGGCGGTGACGTGCGAGGCCGCGTCGGCACCGTCGTCCTCGGTGCCGGTCCCCGCCTCGGGCTCGGGTGCGACGTCCGCGAGCGCCTCGTCGGCCTGGCCCGGCTGTGCGGCCCGGTCCGGCTGCGCGGGCTCGTCCGCGCCGACGACCTCGACCGGCTCGGGGGTCCCGGCGGTCTCGGCGACGGCGCCCTCGGCGTCCACGTCGACACCCGCGACGGGCGTGGGGACGGCCACCGGCTCGGCGTCCTCGGCCGCCACGGCCTCGGGGACCGGCACGACCGCCGCGGGGACCGTCGCGACCGGCGTCGGGGACGCGGGCAGCACGACGGGACCGGCCGACGGCGTCGGCTCCGCCGCGGCAGGCTGCGCCCCCGCGACCCGGACCCGCACGCGCGACGCCCGCACCACCCCGCTCACGATGGGCAGCGCGGACCCGCGCGCCGACCCGGTCGCGCGCACCCTCACCTCGTCCGCGGAGCCGACGGAGCGCTCGGACCAGGACACGACGTCCGGCGCGGCCAGGACCTCGGCGCGGGTGCCGCGCACGACCTCGACCTCGACGTCACCGCGCAGGGCGGTGTGCACCTGGCCGGTGCTCAGGTCCACGGCCGCGAACGGGTGCAGCCCGCCGATGCCGTGCCGCACGAGGGCGTCGAGCTGCGCGCCCAGGCCGCCACCGCGCTCCGGCGCGGCGGCCCACACGTCGCGGACCACCTCCGGCGGGGTCGACGGGGCCAGGAGCAGCACGACGCCGTTCGCGACGACGGCGTACCAGTCGCCGGGCGTGTACTCGGGCACGATCACCGAGGGTCCTCCAGGTGGCTGCGGGGTCGCGGGATGGTGGCTCCGTCGACCGTCTCGTCCCATGTCCTATCGGCAGGCTCGGTGCCGAAGGCAAGCCATCCGGGTGAGGAACCCTCGCTCTCTCCTGCGTCGACCACCACGGCGGTCGTGTTGTCGCGCCCGCCCGCCTCGACGGCGGCGCGGACGAGCTCCGCCGCCGCCTCGACCGGGGTGGCCGTCCGGGCCAGCACCTCGGCGATCTGCGCGGGCAGCAGCTCGCCCGTGACGCCGTCGGAGCACACGAGGATCCGGTCGCCGGGGCGGGCCGGGAGCATCCAGTAGTCGGGCTCCGGGTCGGCACCCGTGCCGAGCGCCCGGGTCAGCACGTGCCGCTCCGGGTGCTGCTCCGCGGCCTCCCGGGTGAGCACGCCGGTGTCCACGAGCTCTTGCACGACCGAGTGGTCGACGGTGAGCTGCGCGAGCTCCCCGTCCTGCCACCGGTACACGCGCGAGTCCCCCACGTTGAAGACCAGCCAGTGCGCCGTGCCGTCGTGCTCCCCCAGCGCCACGCCCGCCACCGTCGTGCCGCCCTCGCGGCGCTCGAACGCGCCGCGGATGCGCTGCGCGGCGTGCCGGAAGCAGGCGTGCAGGTCCGACGGGTCCACGACCGTCAGGCCCGCGAGCCGCGCGAACTCCTCGACCGCGAGGCGGCTCGCGACGTCGCCCGCCTCGTGGCCGCCCATGCCGTCGGCGACCAGGAACACCGGCGGGTGCGCCAGCAGGGCGTCCTCGTTCAGCGCGCGCACGCGCCCGCGGTCGCTCGCCGAACCCCACGTCGTGCGCACCCTGAGCTCCCCTCGTCCGGCCGTCCACCCCATCGTGCCTGGTGCGGGCCACCCTCCGGTGCACCCACGCGGGCGCGCCGGGCCTCGGCAGAGGGGGGCGGGGACGATTGTAGGAGAGCCACCTGTCCGCACCCGAGCCCCGGGGGCGACCTGGGGACGACGGTGCGCCCCCACGGTCCGGACCGGGGCCCCGGTCAGATGCCGAGCTGGTACACGCCCCAGTACGCCAGCACCACGAGCAGCGCCGCGCACGCCGCGCACGTCCCCCACAGCACCGCGTGCCCCAGCAGCCCGTGCGCGAGCGGCTGCCCCGCGGCCCGCAACCGCCGCAGCCGCACGACGACGGACGCGGCGGCCGCGACGGCGACGAGCCCGAGCACGCGGACCACGAGCCACCCGCCCTGGACCACCCACCCGTTGCGCTCGTAGCCGAGCGCGAGCCGCGCGACGCCGTACAGGTAGAAGACCAGCCCGACGACGGTGGCGACCGTGCTGGCGGACAGCACCGCGAGGCGACGCGCGAGGCCCTCGTCGCGGTGGTGCGAGCGGGGCAGCCCGCGCAGGTGCCGGACGCCGACCAGCGCCTGCCGCCCGAGGGGCAGCAGGACGATCAGGCCGACCGCCCCGAGGACGAGGAAGACGAGCACGTCGCCGTTGCCGAGCCAGCGGGGCTGCGCGACCGGCGCGGCCCAGTAGAGCTGCTCGGGCTGGTCGCCGGCGACGCGCGGGTCGGCGGAACCCGTGCCGGGCAGGCCGAGGACCCAGCCGGTGAGGTCCCGCAGGAACACGGGGTCCACGACGGTGTCGACGCGGATGCCGTGGTCGGCGCCGCGGTAGTAGCGGACCGTGTAGTCGGGGTTCCCGGCGATGGCGACGTCGCGGATGATCTGCTCGGCGCCCTGCACCAGCGGCATCGACGCGTCGCCGGTGCCGTAGACGACCAGCACGGGCTGGGTCATGCGCCGCTGGTACGGCGCGACGTCGAAGTCCGCGTACTCGAACCCGCCGCCGGGCAGGGACATGCCGACGGCGCGCGGGATCGCCCGGAACACCTGCTGCGGGACGCCGGTGTTGCGCAGGTACTGGTCCACCGCGAAGGCCGCCTGCTGGCGGGGCGGCACGACGGGCGCGGACACGAGGGCGACGAACGCGACATCCGGCTGCTCGACGGCCATGACGGGCGCGATCCAGGCGCCCTCGCTCTCGGCGTACACGCCGACGCGGTCCGGGTCGACGCCGTCGACGTCGCGCAGCAGGTCGAACGAGTGCAGGTAGTCGTCGGCCATGGCGACGTAGTCGCGGTGCCGCGCCGTGTAGGTGTCGAGGCGCTTGTCCGGGACGAGCGTCGCGACGCCCGCCGAGGCGAGCGCCTGCGCCTGGTCCACGAACGCGTCGACGTACCTGCCCGTGCCCGCGCCGTGCACGAACAGCACCGCGGGCACGTCCTCGTCCGCGCCGACGGGGACGCGCAGCTGCGCCTCGACGGTGGTGCCGTCGAGCGGCACCTCCACGACCGAGGTCCGCACCGCGTAGTCGCCCGGCTCCCCCGCACCGGGGATCGCCGTGGACGACGTCTGGACCGTCAGCGGGTCGGTCATGGGGACCGGCGCCCACTGCGGGCCCATCAGCGCGCCGAGCACCGCGAGGACGATGGCCCCCGTGACGGTTCCTGCGGCGGTGCGGTTGCGCACCTCGCGATCATCCCGCAGCCGGGCCCGCCAGCCGAGGACGCGGCGCTCCTCGGCGTCGGGTGTCTCGCTCACCGGCGGTCAGAACCCCAGCCGGCCGAGCTGCTTCGGGTCGCGCTGCCAGTCCTTCGCGACCTTGACGTGCAGGTCCAGGTAGACGCGCGAGCCGAGCAGCGCCTCGATGCCGCGGCGCGCCCGGGTGCCGACGTCGCGCAGCCGCGACCCCGCCTTGCCGATGACGATGGCCTTCTGGCTGTCCCGCTCGACGAACAGGTGCACGCGCACGTCCAGCAGCGGCGGCTCCCCCTCGGCGACGTCGCGCGGCACGATCTCGTCCACGACGACGGCGAGCGAGTGCGGCAGCTCGTCGCGCACGCCCTCGAGCGCGGCCTCGCGGACGAGCTCGGCGACCATGACGGCCTCGGGCTCGTCGGTGAGCTCGCCCTCCGGGTACAGCGCGGGCCCGGGCGGCAGGTGCCCGATGAGCACCTGCTCGACCACGTCGACCTGGTAGCCGCTCTCGGCGGACACCGGCACGACGTCGGCCCACTCGCCGAGCTCGGACACCGCGAGCAGGTGCTCGGCGAGCCGCTGCTTGCCGACCAGGTCGGCCTTGGTCGCGATGGCGACGACCGGCGTGCGGCGGCCGAGCTGCGCGAGCTGCTCGGCGATGAACCGGTCGCCGGGGCCGACCTTCTGGTCCGACGGCAGGCAGAACCCGACGACGTCGACCTCGGTCAGGGTGTCCCGCACGAGCGTGTTCAGGCGCTCGCCCAGCAGGGTGCGCGGGCGGTGCAGGCCCGGGGTGTCGACCAGCACGAGCTGGGCGTCCTCGCGGTGCACGATGCCGCGCACGGTGTGCCGGGTGGTCTGCGGGCGGCCCGAGGTGATCGCGACCTTCTGCCCGACGAGGGCGTTAGTCAGCGTGGACTTGCCGGCGTTGGGCCGACCGACGAGGCAGGCGAATCCGGAGCGGTGCGTCATGGGGAGGTCTCTCGTCACTGGTCGGTGGTTCGGGTCGCGGCGTCGGTCGCGCGGTCGTGGGGCTCGCGGTCGTCGCGAGGCTCGCGGGTGTCGGGCTCGGGCTCCGGCTCGGGCGCCCGGGACACGAGCACGCGGGCGACGCGCTTGCGGCGCCCCTCGGTGCCCTGGGCGACCAGGCGCAGGCCGTGGATCTCCCCGGCGGAGCCGGGGATCGGCACCTTGCCGAGCGCCTTGGCGAGCAGCCCGCCCGCGGTGTCGACGTCGTCGTCGTCCACCTCCAGGCCCACGAGCTCGCCGAGCTCGTCCTTGCCGAGCCGGGCGGGGACGAGGAAGGTCCCGCCGCCGAGGTCCTCGACCTGCGGCGCGGACGGGTCGTGCTCGTCGGTGAGCTCGCCGACGATCTCCTCCAGGGCGTCCTCGATGGTCACGAGCCCGGCGATCCCGCCGTACTCGTCGACCACCATGGCGATGTGCGAGGCGCCGGCCTGCAGCTCGCGCAGCAGCTCGTCGACGGGCTTGGACTCCGGGACGAACACCGCGGGCCGCACGGCCGACGACGCCGGGGCGGTCGCCGCGGCGGGGTCGTCCTCCATCCGCCGCACGATGTCCTTGAGGTAGAGCACGCCCTTGAGGTCGTCCACCTGCTCGCCGACCACCGGCACCCGGGAGTAGCCGGAGCGCAGCAGCAGCGACAGCACCTTGCGCAGCGGCGTGCCCTCGCCCGTGGTCACCATGTCGGTGCGCGGGACCATCACCTCGCGGGTCAGCGTGTCGCCCAGCCCGAGCACGGAGCGCAGCATGGCGCGCTCGTCCGGGTCGCCGCCGGGCGCGTCGCGCTCGACCATCTCCCGCAGCTCGTCCGGGTCGGCCTCCGACCCCGCGCCGGGCGCGACCCGCACCAGCGGGCCGGCGACCACGTGCACGGCCGCGAGCAGGCGGGAGGTCGTGGCGAGCACGGCGCGCGGGTAGCGGTGGCCGAGCGAGCGCGGGCTCAGGCGCGCGAGCACCACCGTGAGGGTCGCGCAGGCCGCGACCGCGATCACGAGCTCGACGGACCACACCAGCGACGAGGCCGCGATGGCCAGCGTGAGGCAGACCGCGGCGACCATCTCGCACAGCAGCCGCAGCACCCCCGCGGACGCGGCGACGGCCGACCGCTGCTCGGCGAGCCGGTGCACGCGCTCCGCCGCCGGGTGCCGCGCCGCCATCAGGTCCGCGAGGTCCGCCCGGCCGATCCGCAGCACGGCGGCCTCACCGGCGGACAGCGTCGCGGCGAGCAGCACGGCCGCGCCGGTGAGCGCGACCAGCAGCGCGACGGGGACCTCGGTCATCGCCCCGCGAGGAAGGTCAGCAGCAGCTGCCGCTGCAGGCCGAACATCTCCTTCTCCTCCTCCGGCTCCGCGTGGTCGTAGCCCAGCAGGTGCAGGATGCCGTGCGTCGTCAGCAGCAGCAGCTCCTCCGCGGTCGAGTGCCCCGCGGTGCGGGCCTGCTCGACGGCGACCTCCGGGCACAGCACGACGTCACCCAGCAGCCCCGCGGGCGTGGGCTCGTCCGCGCGACCCGGGCGGAGCTCGTCCATCGGGAAGGACAGCACGTCCGTCGGACCGGGCTCGTCCATCCACTTCACGTGCAGGTCCGTCATCACCTCGGTGTCGACGAACAGGATCGACAGGTCGGTCTGCGGGTGGACGTGCATCTGGTCCAGCACGAAGCGCGCCAGCGCGGCGAACTCCGCCTCGTCGACCTCGTGACCGGACTCGTTGTTGACTTCAATGCTCATCGCTTGTTGGCGTCCCAGCGTGCGTAGGCGTCGATGATGTCCCCCACCAGGCGGTGGCGGACGACGTCGGAGGAGGACATCCGGCAGAACGCGACGTCGTCGACGTCCTGGAGGATGGATTCGACCACCCGCAGCCCGGACACCGTGCCCGACGGCAGGTCGACCTGCGTCACGTCACCGGTGACCACGACCTTGGACCCGAAGCCCAGGCGGGTGAGGAACATCTTCATCTGCTCGGCCGAGGTGTTCTGCGCCTCGTCGAGGATGATGAAGGAGTCGTTCAGGGTGCGGCCGCGCATGTACGCCAGCGGGGCCACCTCGATCGTCCCGGCCTCCATGAGCCGCGGGATCGAGTCGGGGTCGACCATGTCGTGCAGCGCGTCGTACAGCGGCCGCAGGTACGGGTCGATCTTCTCGGACAGCCCGCCGGGCAGGAAGCCGAGCCGCTCCCCCGCCTCCACCGCCGGGCGGGTCAGGACGATGCGGTTGACCTGCCGGGCCTGCAGCGCCTGCACGGCCTTCGCCATCGCGAGGTACGTCTTTCCGGTACCCGCGGGGCCGATGCCGAACGTGATGGTGTTCCGGTCGATCGCGTCGACGTACTCCTTCTGCCCCGCGGTCTTGGGCCGGATGGTGCGGCCGCGCGAGGACAGGATGTTGAACGCCAGCACGTCCGCCGGGCGGGTCTCGGTGCCCGCGGTGAGCATGGCGACGGACCGGGTGACGACGTCCGCGCTCAGCGGCGTGCCGCCGGCGGCCATCTCGACCAGCTCGTCCACCAGGCGCGCGACCAGCGCGACGTCCCCCGCCGGACCGGCGAGGGAGATCTCGTTGCCGCGCACGTGCACGTCCACGCCGGGGAAGCCGGACTCGACGGCGCGCAGCACCTGGTCGTTCAGGCCCAGCAGCTCGACCATCGAGACCCCGGCGGGGATCGTGATGCGGTGCTCCACCCGGGCGGCGCCGGGGAGCTGGTCCGCGCGCGCGGACCGGTCGGGTGAGGTCTCAGCCATGTGCTCGGCTCGCGCCGCTGCACTCCTTCGGGAGATCCGGATCGGACAGCAGCGAGTCTACCGGCGACCTCCGTCAGGATGCCGCCTCATTCGCCGCGTCAGCGCCTGGGGGCGGGGCGCGACGGCGAACCGGCGAGGATGAGGTGTGACCACCCCGCCCCGTCTCGTGCTCGTCGGCCCCGTGGCGACGGGGAAGTCGACGCTCGGCGCGGCCGTCGCGACGGCGCTCGGTGTGCCGTTCGTCGACGTGGACGGCGTCGGCGACCGGTACTACGCGGAGGTCGGGTGGAGCATCGACCGCCTGGTCGCCCGCAGCGCCGCCGTCGGGCGACTCGCGGCGGAGCGCGAGTGGGAGACCGCCCGAGCGCACGCGGTCGCCCGCGTGGTCGCCGAGCACCCGGGCGCCGTCGTCGCGCTCGGCGCGGGTCACACGAGCTACGTCGACCCCGACCACGCCCGGCACGTCCGCACGGTGCTCGCAGCGGTGCCCCACGTCGTGCTCGTCCTGCCGTGCGCCGACCGCGACGCGGCGCTCGCCGTGCTGCGGCGGCGGTCCCTCGCGACGAAAGGTCGCGACTGGGTGGTCGACGGCCACGACCTGCTCGCGGAGTGGGTGGACGACCCGACGACGCGTACCGTCGCGACCGACGTCCTGCTGACCGGCGACGAGGGGCCCGACGCCTCGGCAGCCCGGCTCCTGGACCTGCTCGGCTGACCCCGCAGATGGGGGTGGTCACGGCCGCTCCCCCGGAGGAGACTCGGGAGCGCCGGGGGCAGCGGCGCCCCCGCGGGACGCGGAGGCTGACGTGGCGCGCTATGTCCAGGACTTCTCCGAGGGCGGCAAGGACCAGAAGGACCTGCTGGGCGGCAAGGGTGCGAACCTCGCCGAGATGACCCGGCTGGGGCTGCCGGTCCCCCCGGGGTTCACGATCACGACGGACGCCTGCCGGGCGTACATGCGCACCGGGCAGCTGCCGCCGGAGCTGCGCGTCGAGGTGACGATGGCGGTGCGGCGGCTGGAGGACGCGCTGGGGCGCGGGCTCGGCGACTTCCACGAGCCGCTGCTGGTGTCGGTGCGCTCGGGCGCGAAGTTCTCGATGCCCGGGATGATGGAGACGGTGCTGAACGTCGGGCTGAACGACGCGTCGGTGGTGGGGCTGACGGAGTTCTCGGGCGACGAGCGGTTCGCGTGGGACTCGTACCGGCGGCTGGTCCAGATGTTCGGCAAGACGGTGCTGGACATCGACGGGGACCTGTTCGCGGACACGCTGGACAAGGCGAAGGCCGCGAAGGGCGTGGACGAGGACGTCGACCTCGACGCCGCGGACCTGCGGGCGCTGGTGGACGCGTTCAAGGAGATCGTGCGCACCGAGTCGGGGCGGGAGTTCCCGCAGCACCCGCGCGAGCAGCTGGACCTGGCGATCGTGGCGGTGCTGCGGTCGTGGAACACGGAGCGGGCGCGGCTGTACCGCCGGCGCGAGCGCATCCCGGACGACCTGGGGACGGCCGTGAACATCTGCTCGATGGTGTTCGGGAACCTCGGCCCGACCTCGGGGACGGGCGTGGCGTTCACGCGGGACCCGGCGACGGGGCACACGGGCGACTACGGGGACTACCTGGTGAACGCCCAGGGCGAGGACGTGGTGGCGGGCATCCGCAACACGCTGAGCCTGACCGAGATGGAGGCCGCGGACCCGCGGGCGTACGCGGACCTGCGCGCGGCGATGCGGCGGCTGGAGACGCACTACCGGGACCTGTGCGACGTGGAGTTCACCGTGGAGCGCGGCACGCTGTGGATGCTGCAGACCCGGGTGGGCAAGCGCACGGCGCCCGCGGCGTTCCGGATCGCGACCCAGCTGGTGGACGAGCACCTCATCACCGAGGACGAGGCGCTGGACCGGGTGAGCGGGGCGCAGCTCGCGCAGCTGATGTTCCCGCGGTTCGACGCCCGCGCGGACCGGACGCTGCTGACCCGCGGCATGGCGGCGTCACCGGGCGCGGCGGTCGGCCGGGTGGTGCTGGACTCGGCGACGGCGCAGCGGTGGGCGGCCGAGGGGCAGCCGGTGGTGCTGGTGCGCCGGGAGACCAACCCGGACGACCTCGGCGGCATGATCGCGTCGGTCGGGGTGCTGACGGCGCGCGGCGGGAAGACGTCGCACGCCGCGGTGGTGGCGCGCGGCATGGGGCTGACCTGCGTGGTCGGGGCGGACCGGCTGGAGATCGATCTGACGGCGCGCTCGGTGACGGTCGGCGACCGCGTGGTCGCGGAGGGCGACACCGTGGCGGTCGACGGGTCCACGGGCGAGGTGTTCCTCGGCGAGGTGCCGGTGGTGCCCTCCCCCGTCAGCACCTACCTGGAGCAGGGCCTGGACGCGGCGCTGACCCAGGTCGCGGAGACCGGCGAGGACGACGCCACGTCCGACCTGGTGCGCTCGGTGCACCGGCTGCTGACGCACGCCGACGAGGCCCGGCGGCTGCGGGTGCACGCGAACGCCGACACCGCCGAGGACGCGCGCCGCGCCCGGGCGCTCGGCGCCGAGGGCATCGGGCTGTGCCGCACCGAGCACCAGTTCCTCGGCGAGCGGCGGCTGCTCGTGGAGCGGGTGGTGCTCGCGGAGGACGACGCCGCGCGGGACGCGGCGCTGGCGGAGCTGCTGCCGCTGCAGCGCGCGGACTTCACGGCGCTGCTGACCGAGATGGACGGGCTGCCGACGACGATCCGGCTGATCGACCCGCCGCTGCACGAGTTCCTGCCTGACCTCACCGACCTGGCGGTGAAGGTCGCGCTGGCCGAGGAGCGGGGCCAGGCGGACCCGCAGGACGTCCGGCTGCTGGCCGCGGTGCGGCGGATGCACGAGGCGAACCCGATGCTGGGGCTGCGCGGGGTGCGGCTCGGACTGACGGTGCCGGGGCTGTTCGCGCTGCAGATCCGGGCGGTGTGCGAGGCCACGGCAGACCGGCTGGCCGACGGCGGGCACCCGCACGCGGAGATCATGGTGCCGCTGGTCGGCTCGGTGATGGAGGTGCACCTGGTGCGCGACGAGGCGCTGCGGATCATGGCGGAGGTCGGCGCCGAGCGCGGGGTGCACCTCGACCTGCCGGTGGGCGCGATGATCGAGCTGCCGCGCGCCGCGCTGACGGCGGACCGGGTGGCGGAGGCCGCGCAGTTCTTCTCGTTCGGCACCAACGACCTCACGCAGACCACGTGGGGGTTCTCCCGGGACGACGTCGAGGCGGCGTTCTTCCCGCAGTACCTCGCGAACGGGGTGCTGACGGAGTCGCCGTTCGAGAGCATCGACACCAAGGGCGTGGGCCGGCTGGTGCGGATCGCCGTCGAGGAGGGCCGGGCCGCCCGGCCGGACCTGGTCGTCGGGGTGTGCGGCGAGCACGGCGGCGACCCGGAGTCGATCGAGTTCTTCGACCAGGTCGGCCTGGACTACGTCTCGTGCTCGCCCTACCGGGTCCCGGTCGCGCGCCTGGAGGCGGGCCGCGCCGCCATCCGCACGGGCAGCTGAGCGCACGAGGTCGAGGGTTTCCCCTCTGAGTGCAGGGGGAAACCCTCGACCTCGCCGGAAACCCTCGACCTCGCCAGGTGGTCAGGCGCGGGTGAGGGCGACCGTGCTCCAGCTGATCGCCGGGAGGGTCAGGCTCAGGGTGCCGTCCTCCAGCGTGACGTCGTCGCGGACGACCGGGGCGACCTCGTCGGGCGCGTCGGCGGTGTTCGCCGCGAACGGGTCGTCGTGGTGCAGCGTCGTGGCCTCGACCACCCGGACGTCGCCGAGCCGGGACAGGTCGATGGCGAGGTCCTGCGCGTTCTCGGGGTGCCGGTTGACGACGAGCAGCGCGCCGGTGCCGGTCTCCTCGTCCCACGTGGCGACGGCGTCGACGGCGGGGACGTCGCCGTGCTGGGCGGTCGGGAACGTCTCCGACGTCGGCGCGACGCGCAGCACGGAGCCCTTCGCGAGCGCGGCGGCCTGCGCGAACGGGTGGAAGATCGTCTGCTTCCAGACCCGGCCGCCGGGCTCGGTCATGATCGGCGCGATGACGTTGACGAGCTGGGCCTGCGACGCGGCGGTGACGCGGTCGGAGTGCCGCAGCAGCGTGATGAGCATGTTGCCGACGACGACGGCGTCCATGGCGGAGTAGCGGTCCTCCAGCAGCACCGGCGCGACCGGCCAGTCATCGCCCGCCGGGGGCACGGAGGCGGCGCGGGACTGGTACCAGACGTTCCACTCGTCGAACGAGAGCATCATGCGCTTCTCGGCCTTGAGCGCCGCGCGCACGCCGTCGGCGGTGGCGACGACGTCGTCGATGAAGGCGTCCATGTCGACGGCGGACCCGAGGAACGAGTGCGTGTCCTCGCCCTTGATCTCGTAGTACCGGTGGATCGAGATGTAGTCGACCTGGTCGTAGGTCTCGGTGAGGACCTCGCGCTCCCAGGAGCCGAAGGTCGGCAGGTCGGGCGCGGACGAACCGCAGGCGACGAGCTCCAGGGTCGGGTCGACCTGGCGCATGGCGCGGGCGGTCTCGGCGGCGATGCGGCCGTACTCGTGGGCGGTCTTGTGCCCGGTCTGCCAGGGCCCGTCCATCTCGTTGCCGAGGCACCACATGCGGATGTTGTGCGGCTCGGCCGAGCCGTTCGCGGCGCGCTGCTTCGCCCACGCCGTCGGGGCGGTGCCGTTGCAGTAGTCGAGCAGGTCGACGGCCTCGAGCACGCCGCGGGTGCCGAGGTTGACGGCCATCATCGGCTCGACGCCGGCCTTGCGGGTCCACCGCATGAACTCGTCCACGCCCACGGTGTTCGGGTCGAGGGAGTGCCACGCGAGGTCGAGGCGCGCGGGCCGGTCCTCGACGGGGCCGACCCCGTCCTCCCAGCGGTAGCCGGACACGAAGTTGCCACCCGGGTAGCGCACGGTGGTGACGCCGAGCTCGCGCACGAGGTCGAGGACGTCCTGCCGGAAGCCGTCCTCGTCGGCGGTGGGGTGGGTGGGCTCGTGGATGCCGGTGTACACGCAGCGGCCGAGGTGCTCGACGAACGAGCCGAACGTGCGGCGGTGGACCGGCGAGACGACGAGCTCGGGGTCGACGGTGAGGCGGGCGTTGGCCACGGGGGTCCTTCCTGAGGCGGGTGGTGCGGGCGGTGCGGGTGCTACTTGACGGCGCCGGACAGCAGGCCGCTGACGTAGTACTTCTGGAGCAGCAGGTAGATGACGACGCACGGGACGACGGTGACCGTGACACCGGCCTGCATGACGCCCCAGTCGAGCTGGTTGTTCTGGCCGGAGGCGAGCATCTGCAGGCTGACCGGGAGCGTGTAGAGCTTCTGGTCCACGAGCAGGATGAGGGTCGCGAAGAACTCGTTCCACGCGGTGAAGAAGGTGAGCAGGGCCGTGGAGATCACGCCCGGCAGGGCGACCGGCAGCAGCACGCGGCGCATGGCCCCGAGCGTGCCACACCCGTCGATCATCGCGGCCTCCTCCAGGCTGCCGGGCAGCGACGCGAAGGTGTTCCGCATGAGGAACAGCCCGAACGGCAGGCTGAACGTCGCGATCACCAGCACCAGGCCGGGCAGGGAGCCGAGCAGCCCGAGGTTGCGCAGCGTGAGGAACAGCGGCGTGATGATCGCCTGGAACGGCACCATGAACGCGACGAGCGCGAGGAAGAACAGGAACCCGGAGCCCCTGAACGGCAGCTTCGCGAACCCGTACCCGGCGAGCGTGGCGACCGTCGTGGTGAGCAGCGTGACCGACAGCGACACCCCGATGGAGTTGCCGAGCGAGCGCAGCAGGCTGATGCCGGACGAGGAGTCCGCGAGCGCCGCGTAGTTCTCCAGCGACCAGTCCTGCGGGAACATCGTGGGCGGCACGGCGGCGGCCTCGGCGGGTGCCTTGAGGCTCTGCGTGAGCATCACGTACAGCGGGTAGAGGAACAGGATCGCGAGGCACAGGCACACGACCCACCAGGCGAGGCGCGGCATGGAGGCGCGCACCTCGCCGATCGTGCGCGGGATCCGCCCCCGGCGCCGCGGCTCGCGCGGGCTGGTGGTGTCGGGCGTGGCGAGGGCGGAGACGTCGGTGGCGCTCATGCGTTGTCCGTGTTCCTCAGCAGGAGCATCTGCAGGGCGCTCACGGCCGCGAGGGCGACCATGAGCAGCACCGACATCGCGGCACCGGCGCCGAGCTCGAACTGGATGAAGGAGGTCCGGTAGGTCTGGTAGACGGCGGTGATGGTCGAGTTGTTCGGCCCACCGGACGTCATGATGAAGAACTGGTCGAACGCGAGCAGCGAGCCCGCGACGGAGAACACGAGCACCAGCGCGAGGGTGGGGCGCAGCAGCGGCAGGGTGATGTGCCGGAACGCCTGCCACCGTCCGGCGCCGTCGATGCGGGCGGCCTCGTTGACCTCGACCGGGATGGACTGCAGCCCGGACGACAGCAGCAGCATCTGCAGGCCGACGACCTTCCAGGTGACCATGGCGAGCACGATGACCAGCGCCGAGGTGAAGGTGGCGAACAGGTTCTCGGAGGCGTCGAGCAGCCCGGCGCGCTCCCCCAGCGCGCTGGCGGGCCCGAGGTCGGGCTGGAACAGGTACATCCACAGGTAGGACGCGGCGGCCATGCCGATGACGACCGGGATGAAGAAGATCGTCTGGAACCCGCGGGCGGCGCGGGACCCGCCGCGCACGAGCAGCGCGAGCACGAGCGCGACGACGAACAGCAGCGGCGTGGCGATCAGCGTGTACCGCAGCGTGAACCCGACGGCGGCGAGGAAGTCCTCGTCGCCGAGCGCGCTCGTGTAGTTCGCGAGGCCGACCCAGGTGTGCTCGCCGAGCATCGGCCAGTCGTAGAACGACATCCGGATCGTCTGGGCCAGGGGCCACAGGAAGAACAGGCCGAGCAGCACGGCGGCGGGCAGGACCATGAGGACGCCGAGCCGGGTGCGGCGGCGGGACAGGGTGGTGCGGCGCCGGGGGCGTCCGCCGCGCGGCAGCGCGACACCTCCGGGTGCGGGTGGGGCCATCACGGGTGCGGTCATCGCGTCAGAACTCCGTCGTCCGAGGGGGATGGGCTAGTCGGTGGCCTTGTCGAGGATCGCCTGGGCGTCCTCCTGGGCCGCGCGCTGGGCGTCGGCGATGTCGCCCTGCCCGAAGACGGCGTCCTGGATGAGGCCGGCCCAGACGCCGTTGTTGTCGTTGAACAGCTCGTTCTCGACGACCGAGTAGGGGGTGTACCCGACGCCGAGCGCGTCGGCGAACACCTGGAACCGGGGGTCGCGGGGCACGTAGATCTCGTCCAGCAGGTCCATGCGGATCGGCAGGATCGCGTTGTCGGCGAGCACCTGCTGCGCGTCGCGGTCGGTGGCCCACTCGAGGAACTCCCAGGCGCCCTCGGGGTTGGCGGCGCCGGTCATCACCGACAGCACGTCGCCCCCGGCGAACGACGCGGAGCCGCCGTCCTGGCCCGGGATGGGCGCGACGCCGAAGTCCACGGCGCCGTCCGAGACCAGCGTCGACATGAACGACGTGCCGTCGAACCGGATGCCGACGGTGCCGGACTGGAACGCCGTCGCGGCGTTGGGGCCGTTGTCCGTGCGGACGAGCTCCGGCATCGTGCCCGCCTGATACATGTCGCGGTACAGGCCCAGCGCGCCGCCGACCTCCTCCGAGTCGAGCAGCGCCTCGGTGCCGTCGGCGTTCAGCACGTCGCCGCCGGAGGCCCACACCAGCGGGGTGAGCGAGAAGATGTTGCAGCCGCCGCAGGCGCCGGAGAACACGAAGCCGGAGCGGTCCTCGCCGGACCCGGCGACGGCCTCGGCCGCGGCCTGCACCTCGGCCCAGGTGGTCGGCGGGGCCTCGGGGTCGAGGCCGGCCTCCGCGAAGAGGGTCTTGTTGTAGAACATCACCGAGACGTCGCCGGTGAACGGGACGCCGTAGATCCGGTCCTCGTAGGTGACCTGGCTGACGTGCGCGGGGCTGAGGTCGTCCGCGTACGGCAGCGCCTCGACCTCGTCGGTGACGTCGGCGAGCACGCCCTGGGACGCGAAGTACGGCGCGAACACCAGGTCGAGGGACGCGATGTCCGGGCCCTGGTAGGCGGCGACGGCCGTGCCGAGCTTCTGCACGAAGGACGTCGCGGGCACGAGCGTGACCTCGACCTGCGTCTCGTGGGTGGCGTTGAACTCGGCCGCCAGCGTGCCCATGATCGACTTCTGGTAGTCGCGGACCCACAGCGTGACGGTGTTCTCGTCACCCCCGCGCCCGCCGAGCCCCAGCGTCGCGCACGCGCTCGTCGCCAGCCCCACCACGGCGACCAGCGCCGCCGTCCTCCACGCTCTGCGCATCGTCGCGCCGTCCCTTCGTCGTCCAGAGGTGCCCCGGTCGGGGCCGGTGCGGGGCCAGCGCCCCGCGATCGAACCAGCGGGCGGTCAGGCCAGCGGGATCCAGACCCGCATCGCGCCGGTGGTGCGGTTGCCCCACTCGGCGTACGGGATCGCGGTGAGCCGCACGGGCTCGCCGTCCGCGGGCCCGGTCCCGACCCGGTAGAGCGCGTCCCCGGTCGTCGCCGCGGCGACCCCGGCGGCGACCAGGCGCGGCAGCGCGCCGTCCGCCGCGACGACCTCGACCGGCGCGCCCGGGACCAGCCGCACGTCCTCCACGGACGGGCCGCCGAGGTGGTCGGCCTGCTCGACGCAGTACACGACGGGGCCGCGGGTCAGCGCGACCGAGCCGCGCACCGCGTCCACCCGGGGGTGCGCGGACACGGCGACGGCGGGCATCGGCAGGTCGAGCTCGACCCGGCGCGTCCCGGCGGGCAGCACGAGGTAGCCGTCCTCGACGGTCATCGACCCGACGGCCACCGGGGCCGCTCCGTCGACGGAGGCCGTGACGTCCTGCGCCCAGCCCGGGAGCCGCAGCGCGAGCGCCCCGGCGAGCTCGCCGTCCACGTCCACGACGACCCGGCCGTCCGCCGGGTACGCCGTCGAGATCCGCAGCGTGCCGGAGCCGAGGTGGGCGGGCACGTCGACCTCCCCCGCGGCGAACAGGTGCACCCGCAGCGACGTGGCGTCGGCGGTGGCGACGTACGCGTGCAGGGACGCGACCAGGCGGGCGATGTTGGGCGGGCAGCACGCGCAGGAGTACCAGGGGGTGCGCCGCGACGGCGCGTTCTCCTCCTCGCGGTGCCCCTCGCGCAGGTGCAGCGGGTTGGAGTAGAAGAACGCCCGGCCGTCCGCCGACACCGACGCGGCGACGGCGTTGAGCAGCGCGCGCTCGACGGCGTCGGCGTACCGAGATCCGCCCTCGGCGAGCAGCATCCGGTACGACCAGTGCACGTCGGCGATGGCGGCGCAGGTCTCGGCGTAGGCGCGGTCCGGCGGCAGCTCGTAGGCGTCGCCGAACGACTCGTCGAAGTGCCGGGAGCCCATCGCGCCGGTCACGTACATCTTCTGGTGGTGCGCGGAGTCCCACTGCGCGTCCATCGCGGCGAGCAAGGTGTCGTCGCCCTGCTCGGTCCAGACGTCGGTGACCCCCGCGTTCAGGTAGAGCTGGCGGACGGCGTGGCCGGTGGCCTCGTGCGACTCGCGGACGGGCGCCTGGTCCTGGAAGTAGTGCGCCCCGAGGCGGTCGGGGCCGAGCAGCGCGAGGTCCTGCCCGCGCTCGTCCACCATCCGGCGGGCTGTCGCGAGGTACGGCTCGTGGCCGGTCTCGCGGTACAGCTCGACCAGCGCGGTCTCGACCTCGGGGTGGCCGCAGTACCCGGCCTCGCCGTCGGGGCCGAACCGGCGCACCAGCAGGTCGGCGCTGCGGCGGGCCAGCGCGAGGAAGTCGTCGCGACCCGCGCCGCGGTGCAGGGCCACGGCCGCCTGGATCAGGTGGCCGTAGCAGTACAGCTCGTGGGCCCAGCGCAGGTCGGCGAACCGGTCGTCCGGGCGGGTGCCCTGGATGTAGGAGTTGAGGTACCCGTCGGTGTCCTGCACCCGGGTGAGCAGGGCGAGGCTGTCGGCGAGGAACGCGTCGAACGCCGTGGTGCCGGTGCGGCCGATCTCCCAGCCGATCGCCTCGAGCGTCTTGTACAGGTCGGAGTCGGCGAACATGTAGCCGACGTACTCGGCGTCCGACTCCCCCACCACGCGGCGCAGGTTGGGCAGCACGCCGGAGGTCTCGAGCTGCTCGATGCTGTGCGGCAGCGTCGCGGCGGCGTTGAGCGCCTGCCACCGGCCGAGGTGCCCGGCGGGGTCGAGGCGCACCGCGGACGCGGGCAGCGGGCGCTGGGTCAGCCGGTCGGTCGTGCGGGGTGCGACGGGTCCGGCGTACGTGCGGTGCGACATGGGCTCCCTTGCCTGTGCGGTGGTGCGTCTCTGCGTGCCGACGCCACTCTGCATCGTTGATTACAACGATGTCAACCGATGGACAGCACCGGACAGCCCCCGAGGCACGCCCACGACGCCGCCACCTGCCCAGATGGCGCAGGATCACCCGGCTTCTGAGCAGGACGGACGGGTCGACCCACCCATGACATCGATAGAGAACGGCGCGGAGCGCCGCTCACACGACCGGCGTGCGCGGCCCCCCGCTGGACTCCCGGACCACCAGGTGGTGGTCCGCGACCACGACCTCCGGCGCACCGGTGCGCCCCTCGATCCGCCGGACCAGCAGATCCACGGCGGTGCGGGCGATCTGCTCCTGCCCCGGGTCGACCGACGTCAGCGGCGGCGTCGAGAACCGGGACTGCTCGGTGTTGTCGAACCCGACCACGGCGACGTCCTCCGGCACCCGCAACCCCCGGCTCGCCAGCACCCGCAGCACCCCGAAGGCCATCGCGTCGTTGAAGCAGAACACCGCGTCGAACGGCGCACCCGAGTCCAGCAGCCGCACCGCCGCGGCCGCGCCCGACGACCGGCGGTCCCAGTCCGGGGCGTCCAGCAGCAGCGCCGGGTCCACCGGCACCCCCGCCGCCGTCAGCGCGTCCCGGTAGCCCGCCTCGCGCTCGTCCGCCGAGCCGCCGTCCTGCGTCGTCCCGACCGCCGCGATGCGCGTGCGTCCCGCGGCCAGCAGGTGCGCGACCGCCGTGCGCGACGCCCCCCGGTCGTCCATCACGACCTGGTCCGCGGGCGGGTCGTCCAGCCGGGCGCCGAGCAGCACCACCGGGCCCTCGACATGCAGGCCCTGCAGGTCGATGACGCCCAGCGCGGCGGGCGACAGGATCGCCCCGTCGACCTGCTGCGCCCGTCCCCCGGACAGCACCGCGCGCTCCCGGGCGAGCAGCGCGTCGGTCGGCTCGATCACGACCGTGTAGCCGTGCCGCTCCCCCTCCGCGATCACCCGCTCGGCGACGTCGCCGAAGTACGGCTGGTACAGGTGCGGCAGCGCGAACGCGATCACGCCCGTGCGGCCCGACCGCAGCCGGGAGGCCGCCGGGTTCAGCCGGTAGCCGAGCGCGTCCACCGCCGTCAGCACCCGCGCCCGCGTCTCCTCGCGGACCCCGGGGTGCTCCGCGAGCACGTTGGACACCGTCTTCACGCTGACGCCCGCGGCGACCGCCACGTCGGCCATCGTCACCGCGCTCACGCGACCCCCACCCCCAGCGTCGACTCCCGCAGCCGCAGGTCCACGCCGGCGGCGGCCCGCGGGTCGTCGCGCGGCGGCGACCCCTCGATGCGGTCCGCGAGCAGCGCCACCGCCGTCCCCGCGACCTCCGACGTGCCCTGCGCGATGGACGTTAGCGACGGCACCGCGTACCGGGCGTCCTCCGTGTCGCCCGAGCCGATCACCGCGAGGTCGCCGGGCACCCGCAGCCCCCGGTCCAGCGCGGCCCGCAGCGCGCCGAGGGCCAGGGCGTCGTTGTGCGCGAGCAGCGCGTCGAAGGGCGGGCCGTCGTCCAGCAGCCGCGCCGCCGCGACCGCCCCCTCCTGGCGACCCCAGCGCGGGCCGACGTCCACCAGCAGCTCCTCCACCACGGCCACCCCCAGGTCCGCCGCCGCGCGCCGGAACGCCGCCGTGCGCCGTGCCCCCGGCGAGCCCGGCC
>NZ_RFFI01000052.1 GCF_003696205.1 Cellulomonas triticagri | reverse complement strand
TGCCGCGGCTGCTCGCCGCCCTGGCGGCCGACCCGGACGCGGACGCCGCCCTCGCCCGCACCCCGGACGGGCGGCTCCAGCCCTTGCTCGGCGCCTACCGGCGCAGCGCGGTCGGCGCCCGGCTCGCCGCGGTGCGCCCGGGCGACCGGGTCCGGTCCGTCACCGACGGGCTGACGGTCGTCCCGGTCCCGGTGTCGGCACACGAGGGCCTGGACGTCGACGACCCGGCGGACCTGGACCAGGCCCGGGCCCACGCGGCGTCGTGACGCCTCACCCGTCGCGCTCCCAGCCCGCCGCCGCCGACCGCGCGAGCGCGACCCGCTCCAGCACCGCCGCCACCAGGACGTCCGCGTCGCTGCTCGCGGCCGAGCCGACCGCGGACCCGGCCGACAGGCCGACGAGGAACGCCGTGAGGGGCGCCGACGGCCGGTCGACCCCGTGCGCGACCTCGCGCACCAGGTCCAGGACCGGGTCGGCCACGGCGGCCAGCACCTGGGGTGGCAGGTCCAGCTCGGCGACCGCCGCCGCGCACCACCGCTCCCGCTCGCTCATCACGCCACCCCGCTGCGCGCGGGGCGCCGGCGGTAGACGACGAACGGTCGGCGCAGGTACCCGATCGGCACCGACCACACGTGCACCAGGCGCGTGAAGGGCCACACCGCCAGCAGGAGGCAGGCCAGCACGGCGTGCCACTGGTAGACCGCGGGGGCCGACGCCATCAGCGCGGCGTCCGGCTGCAGCACGAACAGGCCGCGGAACCACACCGCGATCGTGCCCCGGTACTCGTACCCGGCACCGAGGACGTTGACGCCGACCGTCTGCCACATCCCGATGACGACCTCCGCCGTCAGCAGGGCGTACAGCACCCGGTCCATCCGCGTCGTCACCAGCCGGACCCGGTGCGAGAACACGAACCGGCGCAGCAGCAGGATCGCCAGGCCCGCGCACAGCACCGTCCCGGCGACCGCACCGCCCGCCACCGCGACCACGTGGTAGGCGTGGTCGGAGATGCCGACGGCCCGGGTCCAGGACTGCGGCACCAGCAGGCCGGCGGCGTGGCCGAGGACGACCAGCAGCGCACCGACGTGGAACAGGGGCGAGCCCCAGGCCAGCCAGCGCCTCTCGAAGACCTGGCTGGTCCGGGTCGTCCAGCCGAGCTGGTCGGTCCGGTAGCGCCAGACGTGCCCGACGAGGAAGACGGTCAGGCAGACGTAGGGCAGGACGACGTACAGCAGGGTGTCGCGCACGGTCAGGGTCCTTCCGGTCGGGCGGCGGGGGTCGCGCTCGGGGCTCCGGGTGCGGCGGGCAGCCCCAGGGCCACCGGCGCGACCCGCTGCCGGTCGGGGTGGCCGAGGGCGTGCGAGGTGCTGCCGCACGTGGTCGGGGGGTACGGCGTGCCCGACGGGGTGGCGCTCCCGTACCCGGGCAGCGGCGCCCCCAGCCCGACGTCGTCCCGGGGCGGTCCCGCCCGGATGATCGCCCGCGCCCGCTCGTGCACCCGCTCGCCGGCGGGTCCGAGCACCGCCGCCACCGCGTCGAGGACGTGGCGGTAGGGCGACTCGCGGCGCGCGAGCTCGGCCCGCAGCACCTCGAAGCCCGCGCGGTGGGTGCGCAGCGCGGCCTCGCCCGCACCGGGTCCCGCCTGCGCGGCGAACTCGAGCACGATCGGCAGGTGGTCCGGCAGCTCGTCCTCCGGCGGGACGAAGCCACCGGCCCGGTAGGTCTGCTTCAGCCCGAGCAGGGCGGCTCCCCGCCGCCGGGTGTCGCCGTGCAGGTAGTAGGTCAGGTAGGGCGAGGTCGACCGGCGCAGGTCGAACGTCTCCACGTGGTGCCGCCGCAGGCGGGCCTCGGACCAGCCGGCGGTCGCGTCGAGGAACCCGCGCAGGTGCCCCGCCGCGGCGGACTCCGGCAGGGCCGCCACCGCGGTGCCCAGGTCGTCCCGGACCGCGAGGTGCTCGTCGTCCGGGTAGGCCAGCAGGAGGGCGGCGAGCGCGAGCACGTCGGCCCGGGCGGGGACGGCCACGAGGTCCCGGCGCCGCGAGCGCCGCACCGGTCGCAGCAGGCCCGTCATCGGGGTCGCCGTCGTCGCAGGGTGAGCGGCACGACGCCGCCGCGGCTGGCGGTCGGGGACATGCCCGGGCCGCCGGGCCCGTCCAGCGAGCAGCCCGACGCCCACGACGCCAGCTCCGCCGCGCGCTCGGTGTGCGCGGCGGGGACGACGTGGCGGTCCGCCGCCTTGGCGACGGCCAGCAGCCGGTACATCGCCTCGACGTCCTCGGCCGACATCCCCACCCGCTCGAGCAGCGCGGGGTCCGCCGAGCCGTCCACCGAGCGCCGTCGCATGTGCGCGCGCATCGCGGCCAGCCGCAGCAGCACCCCGGCGACCCGGTCGGTGTCGCCGGCGGTGAACAGGCCCGCCAGGTACTCCATCGGGATCCGCAGCCCGGTGATGGTGTGGAACACGTCGTCGGCGTCCGCGTCGTCGCCGCCGCGCGCGCCGGTGGCGTCGAGCACCGGCGACAGCGGGGGGACGTACCAGACCATCGGCAGCGTGCGGTACTCGGGGTGCAGGGGCAGCGCGACCTGGTACCGGGCGATCAGGTCCCACACCGGCGACCGCCGGGCGGCGTCGATCCAGTCCTCCGCGATCCCGGACCGCCGGGCCGCCGCGACGACCTCGGGGTCCGACGGGTCCAGCAGCAGCGAGCGCTGCGCGTCCAGCAGGTCCGCCGGGGCCGGCACGGCCGCCGCCTCGGCGACCCGGTCGGCGTCGTAGAGCAGCAGGCCGAGGTACCGCAGCCGCCCGACGCAGGTCTCGGCGCACACCGTGGGCAGCCCCGCCTCGATCCGGGGGAAGCAGAACGTGCACTTCTCGGCCTTGCCCGTGCGGTGGTTGAGGTACACCTTCTTGTAGGGGCAGGCGGACACGCACATCCGCCACCCCCGGCACGCGTCCTGGTCGACCAGGACGATCCCGTCCTCGACCCGCTTGTACATCGCCGACGACGGGCAGGCCGAGACGCACGCGGGGTTGAGGCAGTGCTCGCAGATCCGCGGCAGGTGGAACATGAAGGTGTCCTCGAACGACAGCCGCACCTGCTCGGTCATCGCGGCGAGCACCGGGTCCGCGGCGGCGTGCACCGGCGACCCGGCCAGGTCGTCGTCCCAGTTCGGCCCGGCGGTCACCGCCATGGGCTCGCCCGTGAGCGCCGAGCGCGGGCGGGCGACCGGGATGCGGGACTCGTCCGCGGGTGCCGTGACCAGCGTGTCGAAGTCGTAGGTCGCGGGCTCGTAGTAGTCGTCGAGCGTCGGCAGGTCCGGGTTGGCGAACAGGTGGGCGAGCCGCCGGAGCCGTCCTCCGGACCGCAGCCGCAGCCGCCCCCGGCCGTCCAGCTCCCACCCCCCGCGCCACCGCTCCTGGTCCTCGTGGCCCCGCGGGTAGCCGAGACCCGGCCGGGTCTCGACGTTGTTGAACCACGCGTACTCGACCCCGTCGCGGTTCGTCCACGTCTGCTTGCAGGTGACCGAGCAGGTGTGGCACCCGAGGCACTTGTCGAGGTTCATCACCATGGCGACCTGGGCCATCACGCGCATCAGTACTGCACCTCCTGGGAGCGGCGGCGCACCACGGTGAGCTCGTCCCGCTGGTTGCCGGTCGGGCCGTAGTAGTTGAAGGCGTAGGTCAGCTGGGCGTACCCGCCGAGCAGGTGCGTCGGCTTCAGCAGGATCGCGGTCAGGGCGTTGTGCGTGCCGCCGCGGATGCCGGACGCCTCGGCGCGGGGCACGTCGATGTTCCGGTCCTTGGAGTGGTACATGTACGCCGTCCCGGTGGGCATCCGGTGGCTCACCACGGCCCGCGCGACGACGACGCCGTTGCGGTTCACGCCCTCGATCCAGTCGTTGTCGGCGATGCCGGCGGCCTCGGCGTCCGCCACGGACAGCCAGATCGTCGGGCCGCCCCGCGAGAGCGCGAGCATGTACGGGTTGTCCTGGAACTGGGAGTGGATCGACCACTTCGAGTGCGGGGTGAGGTACCGCACCGTCACCTGCGCCTCGTGCCGGCCGGCGGCGTCGGCGGGGTCGCCGAAGTGCCGGGCCATGTCGAGGGGCGGCCGGTAGACCGGCAGCTGCTCGCCCAGCTCGGCCAGCCAGTCGTGGTCCAGGTAGAAGTGCTGCCGCCCGGTGAGCGTGTGCCAGGGCTTGTCCCGCTCGACGTTGATGACGAACGGTGAGTAGCGACGGCCCCCGTGCTCCGAGCCCGACCACTCGTAGCTGGTGAAGACGGGCTGGGGACCGCGCAGCGTGTCCGCGAAGGTCACCCGCCGACCGGCGTTCTCCTCCGCGAGGTCGGCCAGGGGTCGACCGACCCGCTCCTGCAGCCGCTCGAACCCGGCGAGCGACACCGTCCCGTTGGTGGTGCCGGACAGCGCCAGGATGGCCTCGCACAGGTGCGCCGCGGTGTCGAGGCGCGGCCGCCCGGCGGCCACCCCCTCGGTGACGAGCCCGTTGGCGCGGCCCAGGTGCTCGACCGCCTCCTCGGGGATCACCGTGACGCCCTTCACCGTGGTCCCGAGCGTGCTGATCAGCGGCCCGACCGCCCGCATCTTCTGGCCGATCGCCGTGTAGTCCCGCTCGATGACGACCAGCCGGGGCATCGTCAGGCCGGGGACGGGCTCGCACTCCCCCGCGGCCCAGTCGCGGACGACACCGTGCGGCTGCGCGAGCTCGTCCGGGGTGTCGGTGGTCAGCGGTGCGGCGATCACGTCGGTCCGCGTCCCGAGGTGGTGCTCGGCGAGCTCGGCGACCTTGTCCGCCAGGAGCAGGAACGCCTCGTGGTCGGAGCGGGCCTGCCACGGCGGGGCGATGGCCGCGTTGAGGGCGTGCACGTAGGGGTGCATGTCCGTGGTGGAGATGTCCTGCTTCTCGTACCAGGTGGCGGCCGGCAGCACGATGTCCGCGAACAGCGAGGACGAGGTCATCCGGAAGTCGATGTTGGTGAGCAGGTCGAGCTTGCCCTCGGGTGCCTCGTCCCGCCAGACCACGTCGGACGGGCGGCGCTCGGGCGGCATCTCGGTGTGCCGGAGCGCGTGCGAGGCGCCGAGCAGGTGCTTGATGAAGTACTCGTTGCCCTTCGCGGAGTTGCCCACGAGGTTGGCTCGCCACGTGGTCAGCACCCGGGGGACGTTGGCCGGGGCGTCGGGATCCTGCACCGCGAACCGCAGGCGGCCGGAGGTGAGCTCGCCGACGACGTGGTCCGGCACCGACCGGCCGGCCGCGGCGGCCTCGTCGCACAGGTCGAGCGGGTTGCGGTCGAACCCCGGGTGCGAGGGCGTCCACCCCAGCCGGGACGCCTGGACCAGGCAGTCCATCGTGCTGCGCGGCATCGGCGACCCCGCGGTGCCGCGCCCGACCGGGCTGGCGAGCTCGTCGGTGCCGAAGCCCTCGTACCGCCACTGGTCGGTCGCGACGTACCAGAACGACGTGCTGGTCATGTGCCGGGTCGGCCGCTGCCAGTCGAGCGCGAACGACATGTGCTGCTGACCGGTGACCGGCCGGGCCTTCTCCTGCCCCACGTAGTGCGCCCACCCGCCCCCGTTGACGCCCTGGCAGCCGGTGAGCGTGAGCAGCGTGAGGAACGTGCGGTAGATGGTGTCGGAGTGGAACCAGTGGTTGGTGCCCGCGCCCATGAGGATCATCGACCGGCCCTCGGTCACCTCGGCGTTCCGCGTGAACTCGCGGGCGATGCGGACGCACTGCTCGACGGGCACGCCCGTGATCGCGGCCTGCCACCCGGGGGTGCTGGGGTCGTCGGCGTCGTCGTACCCCGTCGGCCACGTGCCGGGCAGGCCCGGGCGCGGCACCCCGTACCGCGCCATCAGCAGGTCGAGCACGGTGGTGACCAGCCGGCCACCGACCCGCACCGCGGGCACGCCGCGGGTGATCGACGCGCCGCCCTCGGTGTCGCCGGCGTCGAACCGCGGCAGCGCGACGGCCACGCCCTGCGCGGGGGCGCCGTCGTGCGTCGCGCCGTGCAGCGTGGTCACGGGCTCGACGTCCGCGAGGTCGAGGTTCCAGCGGCCCAGGCCCTCGGGGGCCCAGCGGTCGGCGAGCGTTCCGGGCGGGACCACCACCCGGTCGGTCCGGGCGTCGAGCAGCACCGGCCGGAACGCGGGGTGCTCGCCGAGGGCGCCCTCGACCTGCGGCACGTCCTCCGCGGTGACGAACTTGCCGGGCCGCAGCACGCCGGGCTCCGCCGTCTCCTCGAGCGCCACCAGGAAGGGCGCGTCCGTGAACCGGCGGACGTACTGCTCGAAGTACGGCACCTGGCGGTCGCGGAAGAACTCCGTGAGCAGGACGTGACCCATCGCCTGCGCGAGCGCCCCGTCGGTCCCGGGGGCGGGGGCGAGCCAGTCGTCGGCGAAGGTGACGTTCTCGGCGTAGTCGGGGCTGACCGCGACGACCTTGGCGCCCTTGTAACGGACCTCGGCGAGGAAGTGGGCGTCGGGGGTCCGCGTGACCGGGACGTTCGAGCCCCAGAGGATCAGGTACCCCGAGTTCCACCAGTCGGCGGACTCCGGGACGTCGGTCTGGTCGCCCCACACCTGAGGGCTGGCCGGCGGCAGGTCCGCGTACCAGTCGTAGAACGACAGCAGGGTGCCGCCGATCAGGGACAGGAACCGGGTGCCGGCGGCGAACGACGCCATCGACATCGCGGGGATCGGGGTGAAGCCCACGCACCGGTCGGGACCGTAGGTCTTGATCGTGTGGACGTGCGCGGCCGCCTGGATCTCCACGGCCAGGTCCCAGTCCGCGCGGACGAACCCCCCGGTGCCGCGGGCGCGCTTGTACAGCGTCGCCTTCAGGGGCGACTCGACGATCTCCGCCCAGGCCGCCACCGGGTCGCCGGTGCGGCACCGGGCGTCGAGGTACATCTCGAGCAGGACCCCGCGGACGTACGGGTACCGCACTCGTCCCGGTGAGTAGGTGTACCAGCTGAACGACGCACCGCGCGGGCAGCCGCGGGGCTCGTACTCCGGGGAGTCCGGGCCCGTCGTCGGGTAGTCGGTGCCCTGGTGCTCCCAGGTGATCAGGCCGTCCGTCACGTACACGTCCCACGCGCACGACCCCGTGCAGTTCACGCCGTGGGTGGAGCGGACCACCTTGTCGTGCGACCACCGGTCCCGGTAGGGGGCGTCGCCCTCGCTAGCGTCGGTGCGGATGACCGCGTGGTCGCCGGCCAGGACCTCCGCGCCCGGCAGACGACCACGCGCCTCGAGCAGCGTGCGCACGAGCGGGGACAGCGGGTCGGCGGTCATCGGTGCTCCTCGCGGACGGACGGGACGGTGGGACGGTGGTGGGGACGAGGGCGGTGCCCGACGCCGGGCCGGGCGCGCTCGCCGGCTTCGACGGCACGACGGGCCGGGGCGACCACGGCGGCCGGCGTACGCACGTCATCCAGCTGCTGCGCGACTCCCCCACGCCGCTGCCGGTCGCGGCCGTCGCCGAGCGGCTCGGCGTCGCCCTGAGCTCGGCGCGCGCCCACCTGGAGGCGCTCGCGGACGCCGGTCTGGCGGTCCGGACCCGGGACACCGGAGGCGCACCCGGTCGCCCCCGCGTCCTGTACCGCGGGGTGCTGCCCAACCAGGCGCACGAGCGGGCGCAGGGCTTCCGGCTGCTCGCGGAGTCGCTGGTGAGCACGCTGCTCGCGTCCGCGCCGGAGTCGGCGCTCCACCTCGACGCGGTCGGGAGGGGCTGGGGGCGGGCCGTCGCCGCCTGCGCCGGCCCGACGACGGGTGACGACCCGGTGGACCGGCTGGTGGCCAAGCTCGACGCGCTGTGGTTCGCCCCCGAGCGCCTGCCCGACGGCGACGACGGGACGGTCCGGCTGGTCCTGCACCACTGCCCGCTGCTGCACGTCTCCGCGCGGGACCCGCAGGCCGTGGCGGCGCTCGAGCGCGGCCTGGTGGACGGGGTGCTGGAGGCCGCGGGCTCCTCCCTGCGCGTCACCAGCGCGACGTCGGGACCGGTCGGGCGGCGCAGCACCGTGCACCTGGCGGCACCGGGACCCGCCGGTCAACTGCGGGCCTCCGCGCCGGGCCGGGCGTAGAAGTACCAGGCGAGGACGGCGCAGCCGAGCGCGTACGCGGCGACGCCGCCGAACACGACCGGGCGCGACAGGTAGTTGAACGCCATCGAGAACAGGAACGGGCCGAACGCCGCGATGGCCGCCGTCCACCCGATGACCCCGCCCGCCTGCCGGGCCGGGAAGATCGTCGGCATCTGCTTGAACGTCGAGGCGTTCCCGATCCCCGCGAAGAAGAAGATCAGCACCATGCCGGTCATGAAGACCGCGAAGCTCGGGTCACCGTCCGCCGTGAGCTGACCCCACAGGACGAGCACGGCGCTCGCCGACATCCCCACTCCCGACACCACGGTCCACACGCCGCCGCCGAACCGGTCGCACAGCGGCCCCCAGCAGATCCGGGCGAGCGACCCGACGAACGCGCCCAGGAACACCCACGTCAGCGTCCCCGCCCCGAACTGCGTGCGCAGCAGCATGCCGAACGTGCCGGCCAGGCCGGAGAACATCCCGAACGTCATGACGTAGAGCACCGTCATCACCCAGGTGTGCTTGTTGCCGAAGATGTCGAGCTGCTGGCGGATGTTGGACCGCACGGGCACCGACCGGAGCACGGTCCAGGCGAGCACCAGGCCCACGACGCCGAACGGCAGGAAGACCAGGCCGGGGTTCTGCAGCCAGAGGGTGGATCGCGTGCCGTCGTCCGCCACGGAGATCTGGCCGGCGAGGCCGAACATCGAGAACCCGATGGTCCACGGCACGACGAGCTGCACGACCGAGACGCCGAAGTTGCCGAGCCCGGCCTGCAGCGCGAGCGCGGTGCCCTGCTTCCGCTTGGGGAAGAAGTACGAGGTGGACGGCATGTAGCCGGAGAACACACCGCCGCCGAGCCCGGCGGCCAGCGCCAGCGCGACGAGCAGCCCGTACGACGGCTGGCTGGGCAGCGTCACCACCCAGGCCCACCCGGCGAACGGGATGAGCATGAGCGCGCTGGACAGCACGAGCATCCGCCGGGTGCCCATCAGCGGTGGGAGCAGCATCCAGACCAGGCGCAGCGCTCCGCCGGTGAGCCCGGGCATCGCGAGGAGCCAGTAGGACTGGCTCTCGCTGAGGTCCCACCCGGTGAGCGTGCCCAGCGAGGGCACGAGCGCGCCGGGCAGGTACCAGATGACGAACGCGAGGGTGAGGTTGAGCGTGGTGACCCAGAGCGTGGACCAGGCGGTGCGGGGGTCCCAGCGGTCAGGGTCCTCGGGGTTCCAGTCGTGCAGGACGCGTCGTCCGGCCGCGGGGGTGCGCTCGGCGAGGGGCGCGGGGGCGTTCGTGCTCATCGGTGCCTTCTCTCGGGGGGCGGAGAGGATCGGCCCACCGTAGGAAGCCCTTTCCGGCGCCCCGGGTGCCCGAGGTCCCAGGTCCGGCGCGTCGCCGCCCGCGTGTCCCGGGCCCCGCCGCGGCGCCCGCGGCACGCCTCGGGGATTGCTCCGGCACAACCGGGACCGACCGTCGGGCACGACCGCCGTGACGCACCAGTAGCCCCGTCACAACGACCCGTGGCGCACCACCCGCGCGTCAGATCACGATCTGGTCACGATCCCCGACGAAGGCTGGCCTCTCCCGGCGGTCCCGTGCGGCGGACGCGGCCGGGGACGGCGACGGCCCGCCACCCCCGAGGGGTGGCGGGCCGTCCGCTCCGTCGCGCCGGAGGGTCAGAGGCCCTGCGCGAGCCGGTAGTACACCTGGTTCCAGCGCACCTGGTCGCGGAAGCCGCGGCGGGTGGTGTCCTCGTCGATGACGAGGAGCTCGGTCCCGGCGATGTCCGCGAAGATCTCGAACGCCTCGATGCCCGCACCGGTCGACATGACCGTGTGGTGCGCGCCGCCCGCCGTCAGCCAGGCCTCCGCCGAGGTGGCGAAGTCCGGGCGGGGCTCCCACACCGCGCGGGCCACGGGCAGGTTCGGCAGCGCGTGCGTCGGCGGCACGATGTCCACCACGTTCGCGGTCAGCCGGAACCGGTCCCGCATGTCCGCCATGGACACCACGACGCCCACGCCGGGGTCGGCGTCGAAGACCATGCGGACCGGGTCCTCCTTGCCGCCGATGCCGAGCGGGTGGATCTCCACCTTCGGCTTCGACGTGGTCAGGGAGGGGCAGATCTCCAGCATGTGCGCGCCGAGGATCTTCTCCGCGCCCGGCGTCAGGTCGTAGGTGTAGTCCTCCATGAGCGAGGCGCCGCCGGGCAGCCCCTCGCCCATCACCTTGGCCGCACGCACCAGGACGGCGGTCTTCCAGTCGCCCTCGGCGCCGAACCCGTAGCCCTTGGCCATCAGCCGCTGCACCGCGATGCCCGGCAGCTGGCGCAGCGCGCCCAGGTCCTCGAAGTTCGTGGTGAACGCCTTGGCGCCCACGGACGTCAGGAACGTCTCCAGGGCGATCTCCTGGCGCGCGGCGTACCGCAGCGACTCGTGGCGCTCCCCGCCGCGCCGCAGCTCGGGCACGACGTCGTACAGGTCCCCGTACTCCGCGACCAGGGTGTCCACGTCCGCGTCGGCGACGGCGTCCACCGCGGCGACGAGCTCGTTCACGCCCCACGTGTTGACCGTGACGCCGAACCGGAGCTCCGCCTCGGTCTTGTCGCCCTCGGTGACCGCGACGTTGCGCATGTTGTCGCCGAACCGCGCGAGGGTGAGCTCGTGCGTCGCCGCCCAGCCCGCGGCCGCGCGGGCCCAGGTGCCGACCCGCTTCGCCACGGCCGGGTTCGACGCGTGGCCGACGACGGTCGTGCGGGCGACGCCCAGACGGGTCGCGATGTACGCGTACTCGCGGTCGCCGTGCGCGGCCTGGTTGAGGTTCATGAAGTCCATGTCGATGCTGTCCCACGGCAGCTCGACCCCGGCCTGCGTGTGCAGGTGCAGCAGCGGCTTGCGCAGCGCGTCCAGGCCCGCGATCCACATCTTCGCCGGGCTGAACGTGTGCATCCAGGTGATGACGCCCAGCACCCGGTCGTCGGAGTTCGCGTCCAGCATCGCGCGGCGGATCGACGCGGAGTCCTTGAGCACCGGCTTCCACACGATGCTGACCGGCACGTCGGACGCGGAGTCGAGCAGGCGCGCGACCTCCTGCGACTGCTCGGCGACCTGGCGGAGGGTCTCCTCGCCGTACAGGTCCTGGCTGCCGGTGAAGAACCAGACCTCGCGGTCGGCGTACGGCTTCGTCATGCGTCCTGCTCCTTCGGGGTGGTGGCCGGGGCAGCGGTGCCCTGGCCGTAGACGTTCTGGTACCGGGCGTACAGCGAGTCGACGTCCGCCTGCGGGATGCGGTGCGGCTCGCCCAGCTGGCGGGAGATGTGCACCGTGCGCGCGACCTCCTCGACCATCACGGCGGCCTTGACCGCCGCCTTGGCGTCCTTGCCGATGGTGAACGGGCCGTGGTTGCGCATCAGCACCGCGGGGCTGCGGGAGTCCCGCAGGGTCTCGACGATCCCGCGGCCGATCGAGTCGTCGCCGATCAGCGCGAACGGCCCGATCGGGATGTCCCCGCCGAACTCGTCGGCCATCATCGTCAGCACGCACGGCACCGGCTCGGCGCGCGCCGCCCAGGCCGTCGCGTACGTCGAGTGCGTGTGCACGACGCCGCCGACGTGCGGCAGGTGCGTGTACACGTACGCGTGCGCCGCGGTGTCCGAGGACGGGCTGCGGGTGCCGTCGACCAGCGTGCCGTCGAGGTCGCACACCACCATCGACTCGGGCGTGAGCTCGTCGTACGTCACGCCGGACGGCTTGATGACGAGCAGGTCGTCCGCCGACGGGACGCCGTCCGGCGACACGACGACGCGCTGCGACACGTTGCCCGCCGTCCAGACGATCAGCTCCCACCGGGGCAGCTCGGCGTGCAGGGTCGCGACCACCTCGCGGGTGCGCGCGACCGCCTCCTGCACCGCGGCCGAGTAGTCGGCCAGGGTCCGGGTCATCTCAGGGGTCCTTCCGGTCGGGGGGTCAGACGTTCTCGGTGGCGGCGCGCTCGACCGCGAGGCCCGCGCGGTAGCGGTCCAGGAACCGCTCGTACCCGGCGACGTCGGCCGCGTCGGGGGCGACGACGTCTGTCGGGGCGTCGGCGAACACGCGCTCAGCCAGGTACGTCGGGAGGTCCTGCTCGCCCGCCGCGTCCAGGTAGGCGGCGAGCACCGCGATGCCCCACGCCCCGCCCTCCGCGGCGGTGGCGCCGACGGCCACGGGGGCGTCGATCGCGGCGGCCAGCAGCCGCTGCGCCACCCCGGCGGTCTTGAACATGCCGCCGTGCGCGAACATCGCGTCGATGGCGACGCCCTCGCCGTGCAGCACGTGCATGCCGAGGCTGAGCGTGCCGAACGCCGACAGCAGCTGCGTCCGCATGAAGTTCGCGAGCGTCAGGCGGGAGTCCGGGGTGCGCACCACCAGCGGGCGGCCCTCGTCCAGTCCGGTGATCGGCTCGCCGGACAGGTAGTTGTACGCGAGCAGGCCGCCGCCGTCCGCGTCGCCCTCGAGCGCCGCGCGGAACAGCGCGCCGAACACGTCGTCGGGCGCCGCGGGGGCGCCGAGCGCGGTCGCGAACTCGCCGAACAGGCCCGCCCAGGCGTTCAGCTCGGAGGCGCCGTTGTTGCAGTGCACCATCGCGACCAGGTCGCCGGCGGGCGTCGTGACCACGTCGAGCTCGTGGTGCACGCTCGTCAGCGGCTTCTCCAGCACGACCATCGCGAAGATCGACGTGCCCGCGCTGACGTTGCCGGTGCGCGGGGCGACGGAGTTCGTCGCCACCATGCCGGTCCCCGCGTCGCCCTCGGGCGGGCACACCGGGACGCCCGCGCGCAGGGTGCCCGTCGGGTCGAGCAGGGCCGCGCCCTCCTCGGTGAGGTGGCCGGCGTCCGCGCCGGCGGGCAGCACCTGCGGCAGCAGGTCGCGCAGGTGGGTGCCCGGGCGGTGGGCGGCGACGTGCGCGTCGTAGCGGTCGAGCATCGCGGCGTCGTAGTCGCGGGTCGCCGGGTCGATCGGGAACATGCCCGACGCGTCGCCCACGCCGAGGACCTTCCGGCCGGTCAGGCGCCAGTGCACGTACCCGGCCAGGGTCGTCACGAAGTCGACCTGCGGCACGTGCGGCTCGTCGTCCAGCACGGCCTGGTGGTAGTGCGCGACGGACCAGCGCAGCGGGATGTTGAAGCCCAGCAGGTCCGAGAGCTCGCCGGCGGCGCGGCCGGTCGAGGTGTTCCGCCAGGTGCGGAACGGGGTCAGCAGCGTGCCCTCGGCGTCGAACGGCAGGTAGCCGTGCATCATCGCCGAGACGCCGAGCGCACCCACCGTCGTCGGGCGCACCCCGTGCCGCTGCTCGGCGTCGTCCAGCAGCGCCGCGTACGCGGCCTGCAGCCCCGCCCACACGGCGTCGAGGGAGTACGTCCACACGCCGTCGACGAGCTCGTTCTCCCACTCGTGGCTGCCCGTGGCGACCGGCGCGTGGTCCGGCCCGATCAGGCAGGCCTTGATCCGGGTCGAGCCGAGCTCGATGCCGAGGGACGTGCGCCCCTCGGCGAGGGCCGCCCGCACGCCCTCGTGCTGGTCCTGCGTCATCGCACCGCTCCGTCCCGTCGCCACCGCGGGTCCGCGTCGCCCCGGCGGTGTGGTACCTCCGGTGACGGTCGGCCGACCGTCGCCCTGCTTCGATGTTAGCGCTCACATGGTGCGGGAGGAAGCCGCGCAGGTCAGCGCGGCACCCCGCTGCTCCCTCGCACCACCAGCGACGCCGGCAGCAGCGTCGGCGCCACCTCCTCGCCCCCGATCACCCGCACCAGCGCGTCGATCGCCGACCGGCCCAGGGCCGGGAAGTCCTGCCGCACCGTCGTCAGCGGCGGCACGAAGAACGCCGAGCCCGCGACGTCGTCGAAGCCCACCACCGACACGTCGTCCGGCACCCGCACGCCCCGCTCCCAGAACGCCCGCAGCAGGCCCAGCGCCACCTGGTCGTTCGCCGCCAGCACCGCCGACGGCAACCCCGCGTCCACCAGCCGCAGCCCCTCGCGGTACCCGGACTCCGCCTCCCAGTCGACCACCACCGGGTCCGGCGCGCCCGCGTCCGCCTCCCGCCAGCCCGCCAGGCGCTCCCGCGCGTCGAACCAGTCCTGCGGACCCGCCAGGTGCAGCACCTCCCGGTGCCCCAGGTCCAGCAGGTGCCGCGTCGCGTCCCGCGCACCCGCACGCTGGTCCACACCGACCGACACCACCCGGCCCGCACCCGCGCCCGCCACCACGCCGCCCGACGTCACCGTCACGACCGGCACCGGCGCCGCGAACTCCGCCAGCGCGTCCGCCACGTCCACCTGCGGCGCGATCACCGCGATCCCCTCGACCGCCTGGTCCAGGAAGTGGTCCAGCGCCCCGCGCAGCGTCCCCGCGTCGAACCGGTCGATCGTCGCGACGCTCAGGAAGTACCCGACCTCCCGTGCCGCCCGCTCGAGCCCCAGCAGCGTGCTCGCCGGACCGTGGTGCGCCGACGAGGTCGCCACCACCCCCAGCGCTCCCGACCGGCGCGTCACCAGCGCCCGCGCCGCGCTGTTGCGCCGGTAACCGAGCTCCGCGATCGCCGCCAGCACCCGCTCGCGCGTCTCCGGACGCACGCTCGGGTGGTCGTTCAGCACCCGCGACACCGTCTGGTGCGACACCCCCGCCAGCACGGCGACGTCGCTCATCGCCGGCGGGCGCACCGGGGCGGGCACCGGCACCCCCTACTCGTCCCGCGCCGGGCCGGGTTCGGCCGTCGGCGTGGGCCGGGCGGCCGCGCCGAGGGCGCGGGACCGGTCGTACGCCGCCCGTGCCGCCGCGACCACGCCCGCGCGCACCCCGTGCGCGTCCAGGGCCGCCACGCCCGCCACCGTCGTGCCGCCCGGCGACGACACCCGCTCCCGCAGCACCACGGGGTGGTCACCGGTCTGCGCCGCCAGCGCCGCCGAGCCCTCCACCGTCGCCACCGCCAGGCGCGTCGCCAGGTCCCGCGTCAACCCCAGCAGCACCCCCGCCTCCGCCATCGCGTCGATCAGGTAGAACGCGTACGCCGGACCCGAGCCCGAGATCGCCGTCACCGCGTCCAGGTCCTTCTCCGCCACCCGCACCACCAGACCGGTGGCCGCGAGCGCCTCCTCGACCAGCGCCAGGTGCTCGTCCGTCGCGTGCGAGCCCGGGGCGATCCCGCTCGCGCCCTTGCCGACCAGCGCCGGGGTGTTCGGCATCACCCGCACCACCGGGGTGCCCTCCGGCAGCGCCGCCTCGTACACCGCCACCGGGACACCCGCCGCCACCGACACCACCAGCGTCCCCGGACGCAGCGCCGGGGCGATCTCCGCCAGCACCTCCGGCACCACCTGCGGCTTCACCGCCACCAGCACCAGGTCCGCACCCTTCACGGCCTTGCGGTTCGGGTCCGCCGCGCGCACGCCGTACCGCCCGGACAGCTCCATGGCCCGCGCCGCGCTGCGCTCCGTCACGTCGACGTCGTCGGCCGTCCAGCCCGCCGTGAGCAGCGCGGAGACCAGGGCCTCGCCCATCACCCCGCCGCCCAGGACCGCGGTGTGGGGTCGTGCCGTCGCCGTCATGCGTGCTCCTCCGGGGGTGCGTCGGGTGCGGGCGCACCCCTGCCGCGGCGCAGCCACGGGGCGCGGGGTGTGCTGCTCGCGAGCGTAGCGCCGCCCGCGCGGCCGGGCCGGACGACACCGGGGCCGCGAGCCCCGCGACTCAGTACCGTGTCCGGTCCCGGGCGGACCGGAACGCCTCCTCGTCCAGACGCGTGTTCCACACAGGTCGGGACCGGTCGGTGGGGTGGAGCTGGTACCCGCGACCCTGCTCCCGGTCGTACCAGCAGCACGTCTCCACCTTCGCGCCACCCAGGCGACGCACCTCGTCGAGCGCGGGAGCCAGGTCGCTGTCGGACGAGGCGAGGACGACCAGATCCGTCCCGGGCTCCTGCGACTCCCGGACGAGCGCGAGCGCGCACAGGACGTCGACGCCCTTCTCCTGCACGCTCACGACCGCCCTGCGCCCGGTGGCATCCGCCGCGGGGCGACCGTCGGCCGCGCGCGCGTACTCGTACTTCAGCGGACGCAGCGTGACCTCGACCCGGGGGTCCCGCTCCCAGTGCGCCCGCTGCGCGAGGTTGCGGGCGTAGCCGTCGGGATCCTGCGACGGCGCGGGGAGCCCGCGGTACACGAGCACCTTGTGCAGCACGGCGTGGGCCATCCCGGGGCGCTGCGCGGCGTTGCGGGCCTGGATGAGCGCGGCACCGAAGAGCAGCGGGTCGACGAGCGTCTCGTGCTTCGGCAGGTGCCGGGTCGAGTCGAACAGGTGGTGACCGGTCAGGTGGACGTTCTGGTAGTCGACGACGACCACCGCCCGCAGGTCACCCACGCCGGGCCAGGCAAGAAAAAGCCCCACCAGTCCCGGAGGACGGTGGGGAGCTAGGAGACTCACGATACCAGGACCGACCTGCTCCCACCACGACCCGGTGCGCGGACATCGTCGGCCTCCTCGGGGTGATCGCCACGTGATCGGCATGCGTCGACCCGAGCGCCACGACCGTCCGGACGGGTCTCGGGTCTTCGTCGTCCCCGACGATCAGCTCGCGGGGCAGATCGATCGTGGCACGCCGCGCCGTCCCTCCGGCGACCGCACCAGCACCTACCCAGCGCGGCGCACGAAGGCGCCCGGTCCGGGCCGCGCAGGGGGTGCGGACCGGGCCGGGCGCCGACCGTGGGCGGGGACGCTCAGCTCCCCGGAGGGGCGCCGGGGGCCTGACCACCGCCGAAGCCCCCGCCGCCGGGCATCATCATGCCGCCACCGGACTGCTCGGAGGTGTCGTTCCCGGAGCTTCCCAGCCCGGACAGACCGGTGCTGGTCGACTCGTCGTCCGACGTCATGGCCTGGGAGAGGTCGGCGAGCACGACCTCGTCGCCCTCCGACAGCCCGGAGACGATCTCGGTGAGCTCGGAGCCGACGGCCCCGCGCTCGACCTCCACGGCCTCGACCTCACCGCCGCGCAGCACCTGGACCGTCGCGGTCGAGCCGTCGAGGTGCACCGCCGAGGACGGGACCGTCAGCGTCTCGTCCGACGCCGCGACCGCGATGGCGACCTGCGCCGACGACCCGTTGAACAGCGTCGCCGCCGCGTCGACGTCGAGGGCGATGTCGACGGTGTAGGTCGGTGTGGACGACGTCGTGGACGCGTTCAGCAGGCCGATGCCGGTGACCGTCCCGGTGACGTCGTCGTCCAGGGTCGCGACGGTGACGTCGACGGACTGCCCGGTCGCCACCAGGTCCACCTGGCTGAGCGGGACGGTCGTCGAGACCGTCCAGCCGTCGTCGCCGATGACCGTGATCACGGCCGACGTCGAGGACGCCTCCACGTCATCGCCCGCCGCGATGCTCACCGCCGCGACCGTGCCCGCGACCGGGGAGGTCAGGGACACCAGGTCGAGCTTGCTCTGCGCGAGCGCGACCTCCGCCGTGGCCTGGTCGATGACCGCCTGGTCCGCGAGGAGGTCGGCCGCCGTGGCGACGGCCGAGGCGCCGGACGCCCCGCCGGAGCCCATGGCGGCGCCGGAGGACGAGGTACTCCCGGAGGATGAGGTGCCGTCGGAGCCTGCGGCGTCGGCGGCGGGCACCGCGCCCGACCCGGCGTCGGCGCTCGTGCCGGTCGCGGACGCGTCGGGGGCGGTGCCGGTGGTGTCGGTGGTGCCTGCGCTCGCACCGGTGCCGGTGCTGCCCGCCTGCTGCGCGGCGGCCGTCAGCGCCTGCTGCACCGCCGTCACCGCGGCGTCGAGGTCGGTGACCAGGGCCATCAGGGCGGTCTGCGCCTCGTCGGTCGCGGTCTGCGCGGTCAGGACGGCCGTGACGGCGTCCTGGCAGGCGGTGAGGTCGTCGGCCGTGCTCGACGCCGTGACCACGGACGCGCCCGTGACGACGGCGGCGGCTTCGGCATCCGTCCCCGCGTCGTCCGTCGGCTCCGCGCCGGGCTCGGTCGCCGGGTCCGTGGTGGGCTCGGTCGTCGTGTCCTCGCCCGTGTCGTCCAGCGCCGCCGCGCACGCCTCCTGCGCGGTGGCCGTCGCGGCGGTCGACGTGGCGAGCGCGGTCAGCGCGGCCTCGTACTGGGTGAGCAGCGCTTGCTGTGCCGACGCCACCGCGGCCACCGCCGCCGTCACCGCCGGGTCCGCCGCACCCGCGCCCGTCCCGGCACCGCCGGTGCCACCGGTGTCCGTGCCCGTGCCGGAGCCGGTGTCTGTGCCGCTGCCGCCCGTGGTCGGTGCGGCGCCGTCGGTGGCGGTCGCGGCTCCGCCGGTCGTCCCGGTCGCGCCGCTGGTCGTCGTGCTGCTCGTCGTCGACGTCTGGGAGTCGATGTCGTCCTGGAGCTGCTGCTCGGCGTCGGCGAGCGCCTGCTCGGCCGCCTCGACGGCGTCCTCGAGCGACGCGGTGTCCATCGTGGCGAGGACCTGGCCCGGGGTGACCGTGTCGCCCACCGCGACGTCGACGGTCGCGACGGTCCCGGCGACGGAGAACGACCGGTCGGTGCGCGTCGCGGACGCGACCGTGCCGGTGGTGTCGATGGTCTGGGCGACGGTGCCGGGCTCGGCGGTGGTGGTGCGGTAGCCGCTGCCGGTCGACGCGGTCACGGCGAGCGCCACCCCGCCGCCGACCAGGCTGAGCGCGAGCACGCCCGCGACGCCGCCGATGACGAGGCGGCGTCGCCGGGCGGTCCGACGGGCGCGCGCCTTCGGGGAGCCGGTGCGGCGGAGGCTGTCACGCATCGGCGTCCTCGCCCTCGGTCGTGCCGCCGCGCGGCCCGCCGCCGAAGCCGCCGCCGAACCCGGTCGAGCAGCCGGCGTCGGTGGCGTCGGACAGCACGAGGCTGGTCGCGGCGACCTGGCCGGAGGAGTCGGCCTCGCCCTGCGCGGTGACGCACCGGCCGACGGTGATGGCGGTGGCGTCCGCGCTGACCGTGACGGTGTACGTGGTGGCGTCGTCCACGGTGAGCGTGGCCGTGGTGCCGTCGGCGGACTCCACGGTGATCGTGCTGGCGTCGACGGCGGTGACGAGGCCCGCGGTGAACGACCCGAACCCGCCGCCCTCCGGCAGGTCGGTGGGGGCACCGTCCGGCATCTCGCCGTCCGGCATCTCCGGCATCTCGCCCTCAGGCATGTCGGTGGGCGCGCCGTCGGGCAGGCCCTCGGGGCGCTCGCCACCCGCTCCGTCACCCGCCCCACCGCCGGGGCCGCCGCCGAACCCGCCCGCGCACTCGCCGTCGGTGGCCGGGCTGACCGCCACGGACGTCGCCGCGGCGCCGTCCTCACCCGAGGCGGCCGTGACGCACACCCCGGCGGTGACGTCCGCGAGCGTGCCCGCGACGGTCTGGGTGATCGCGGTGCTGTCGTCCCAGGTGACGGCGGTCTGGCCATCGTCGCCCTGCACCTGCGCGAGCAGGTCGGACACGGCGGCGATCTCGCCGGTGACCCCGGGCGCCCGGCCGCCGCCGTCCTGCCCCGCGGGCGCGGCGCTCGCGTCGGCGACGGGCTCGTCGGTCGTGGTCGCGGCGGTGGAGCCGCCGGAGCAGGCGGCGAGCAGGACGAGCAGCGCCGCGGAGGCGGGGGCCGCCAGCAGGCGGGTGCGGGAGCGGGACATGGTTCTCCTCGGGTGGGACGGGCGCGGGGCGGCGACGACGGTCACTCGGACCGCAGGGCGTCGATGGGGGCGAGCCGGGCGGCCCGCGTGGCGGGGTAGACCCCGAAGACCAGGCCGATGGCCAGGGCGATGGCGACGGACCCGCCGACGGCGGCGCCGGACACGACGATCGACGTGTCGAGCAGGCCGGGCAGGACGAGCGCCGCGACGATGCCGAGGGCCGCGCCGAGCACGCCCCCCGCGAGGCCGAGGACGGCGGCCTCTACGAGGAACTGCCGGCGGATCGCCCACGGCGGGGCGCCGAGGGCCTTGCGCAGACCGATCTCCCGGGTCCGCTCGGTGACGGACACCAGCATGATGTTCATGACGCCGATGCCGCCGACGAGCAGCGACAGCCCGGCGATGCCGGTGAGCAGCACGGTCAGGGTCCGGTAGACGGACGTCGCGGTGCTGACCAGGGAGTCCTGGCTCGCGATGGTGAAGTCGGCGCTGTCGGCGTCGGTGATGTCGTGCAGGTTGAGCAGCAGCTGGTTCGCCTCCTGGTACGCGGCGGACAGCTGGTCGGCCGAGGCGGCCTGCACGTAGATGGTGGACACGGAGCTGCGGTCCAGCCCGCCGGAGACGGTGTCGGCGGCGGTGGTCAGCGGGATCACGACCGTGTCGTCCAGGTCGGCGTCGGTGCTGGCACCGGCGGTGGCGAGCACGCCGACGATCGTGAACGGGGTGTCCGCGATCGTGACCTGCTGCCCGACGACGTTCGTGGTGCCGAACAGCTCGGTGGCGGTGGTCGCGCCGATGACGGCGACGGTGGCTCCCGCGGCGTCGTCCTCCTCGGAGAAGAACTCCCCGGAGGCGACGGAGCGGGACCGCACGTCCAACCAGTCGACGGTGGTGCCCACGACGGTGGTCGTCCAGTTGGTGTCGTTGGCCTCGACGGACAGCGACGACTCCTTCTCCGGCGCGACCGCGCCGATGTCCGGGGCGTTCACCGAGGACGCCAGCGCCTCGGCGTCGGAGCGGGTGAGCGTCGCCGCGGTGCCGAAGCCGCCGCGCACGCCGTCGGAGTCCGTCGAGGAGCCCGGCGTGACGATCAGCAGGTTGGAGCCCAGCGCGCTGATCTGCTGGCTGACGTCCTTCTGCGTCCCCAGGCCGAGTCCGACGGTGAGGATCACCGCGGCGATCCCGATGAGGATGCCGAGGACCGTCAGCATCGAGCGCAGCTTGTGCCCGCGCACAGCGGCCCAGCCGGTGCGCAGCGTCTCGGACCAGGTCATCGGGGGTTCACCTCGTCGGACTGGAGGAGGCCGTCCCGGACGAAGACGATCCGCCGGGCGTGCTCGGCGACCTCGAGCTCGTGGGTGATCAGCACGATCGTGCGGCCCTGGGCGTGCAGCTCGTCCAGCAGCGCGAGGACGTCCTCGGTCGACCGGGAGTCGAGGTTGCCCGTGGGCTCGTCGGCGAGGATCAGCGCGGGCTCACCCACCAGGGCGCGGGCCACGGCGACCCGCTGCTGCTGGCCGCCGGACAGCTCGCCCGGGCGGTTGTCGAGCTTGCCGCCGAGGCCGACGCGCTCCAGCGCGGCGACCGCGCGCTCCCGGCGCTCGGCCGCCGGGACCCGCCCGTAGACGAGCGGCAGCTCGACGTTGCGCCACGCGGGCAGCGACGGCAGCAGGTGGAACTGCTGGAACACGAAGCCGAGCCGCCGGTTGCGGACGTCGGCGAGCTCCTCCTCGTCGAGCTCCCCGACGTCCTCGCCGGCCAGGCGGTACTCGCCGTGGGTCAGGACGTCCAGGCAGCCGACGATGTTCATGAGCGTCGACTTGCCGGAGCCGGACGGCCCCATGATCGCGACGTACTCGCCGGTGCCGATCGCCAGGTCCACGCCCCGCAGGGCCTCGAACTCGAGGCTGCCCGTGCGGTACGTCTTGCGGGCGCCGACGAGCTCGATGACGGGGGTCGCGTCGGTGCCGGGGGTGCCGGGCACGGACCGGTCCAGGACGAGCTCAGCCATTGCCGCCGCCCGGGAACCCGGAGCCGCCACCCGGCAGCTGCGAGAAGTCGGGCATCTCGCCGCTCCCGAAGTCCGGCATCTGCCCGCCCTGCTGGCCCGTCCCGCCGGTGGAGCCGTCCTCGGAGCCCGAGGTCCGCGGGCTGAACGTGGTGACCAGCACCTCGTCGCCCTCGGCCAGGCCGTCGGTGATCTCCACCAGGTTCCCCGACGTCGCACCGGTGGTGACCACCGTGGTCGTCTGCTCGCCGTCCGCACCCTCCTGCGTGACGACGGACCGGCCGTCCACGGTGGTCACCGCGGCGCTCGGCACGGTCAGCACGTCGGTGCGGCGCTCGTAGATGATCGAGACGTCGACCGACTCGCCGTCGTGCAGGTCCTCGGGGCTGCCCGTCACGTCGACGACGACGGGGTACGCGGCCACGCCGCCGGTGCTGCTGGACAGCAGCCCGATCTCGGAGACGGTGCCGTAGAGCGTGTCCGTGCGGCTGTCCGAGGTCATCTCGACCTGGTCGCCGACGGTGAGCAGCGCGACGTCGGACTCGCCGACGGTGACGCTCACCTGCCAGGCGTCGGTGCCGATGACGGTGAACTGCGCGCTGCTGGCGGTGGTCGTCGAGCCGGTCGATCCGGTCGCGCCCGACATCGCGCCGCCGGTGGCGGACCCGGTGCCGGACGAGCCGGACGAGGACCCGGACGAGCCCGAGCCGCTGACCACGTCGCCGACCTCCAGGTCCACGGTGGTGAGCAGCCCGGCCACCGGCGACACGAGAGTGGCGCCGGCGACGTCGGCCTCGGCGTCGTCCACCGCGGACTGCGCGACCTCGACCTGCGCGGCGGCGGCCGCGACCTGCGCGTCCGAGGCGGTGCTGCCGTCGGCGTCGTCCTGGGCGTTCGACAGCGACGCCTGCGCGCTCGCGAAGTCGGCCTTCGCCTGCAGCAGCGCGGCGTCCAAGGTCAGGGTGTCGACCGTCGCGAGCCGCTGCCCGGCCGTCACCGTGTCGCCCGCGGCGACGTCCACCGAGGTCACGGTGCCGCTGACCGCGAAGCTCACGTCCTGCTGCACGGTCGGGGTCAGCGTGCCGGACGCCGACACGGACTGCTCGATCGTCGTCAGGCTCGCCGCCACCGCCTGGGTCTGCTCGGCGGGGGTCGCGGCCTGGGCCCGCTGATCACGGAAGCCGAACCAGTACACCCCCGTCCCGGCCACCCCGACGAGCAGCACCACGGCCACCACCCGCACCCACGGTCGGGTGCGCCTCCACAGCCTCAGCATCCGGTCTCTTCCTCACGGTCCAGGCGACGTCGCGTCGCGCCTGGTCAGACCGTAGGAAGCCGAACTGGACCACCCTTAGCACCCCCCTGTGCCCCACCTGTGCGGACGATGCCGGTCACGCCGCGGGCACCGTGCCCCGGATCCGGTGCTGCTGGCGCAGCCGGTGCCCGGGGGCGACGCCGAGCTCGCGGTCGAGGTCGTGCAGCCGCGTCAGGGGCTCCGTCGTCACGTCGACGAACCCCGCCCGCACCAGCAGGGCGGCGTACTCCGCCACCCCCGCGGCCTGCGCCAGCGGCAGCTCCGCCAGCACCCGGTCGGAGTAGGTGGACAGCATGGGCGCGTCGAGCGGCCCGGATGCCGCCTCGTGCACCGGACGGAGCCCCTCCGGGTACCAGAGCGCGTCCACGGCGACCACGACGCCCCCGGGACGCAGCAGCCGGCGCCAGCCCGCCAGCGCCCGGTCGGGCTCGCGGAGCGTCCACAGCACGTGGCGGGCGGTGACCGCGTCGAACGAGCCCGCGGCCAGCCCCGGGTCCACCGCGTCGGCGTGCAGGAACGTGGGCGGGGTCCCCCGGGCCGGTCGCCTCGACCGCGCCCGCTCCAGCATGCCCTCCGCGTGGTCGACGCCGACCACCTCGTGCCCCAGCTCGGCGAGCAGGTGCGCGACGCCGCCCGCGCCCGTCCCGACGTCCAGCACCCGGCAGGGCCCCGGGGGCAGCGCCCGCTCCCAGACCTCCCGCCACGCCTCCCGCACGCGCGCCTCGCCCTCCCGCCGCACCTGGTGGGCGTCGTAGTCCACCGCGCGCGCCGACCAGTAGGCGTCGAGCGCGTCCTGGACCGTCCCGTCCTCGTGCCTCGTCATCCCGGTCCCTCCGTGCTCCCCGGAGCCGCACCGTGCGGCTCCGTCCGTGCGTCGCCCCGCCGGAACAGCAGCTGGCGCGTCCCGTCGTCCGCGTCGACCCGCTGCGCCCGCAGGCCGTAGACGTCCGGCACCACGGCCAGCACGTCGGCCACCGGCCCCGCCGCGTGCACGCGCCCCTCGCGGAGCAGCACCAGCCGGTCGCAGTACCGCGCGGCGAGGTTGAGGTCGTGCAGCACCACGACCGTGGTCAGGCCCAGGTCGCGCACGAGCGCCAGCACCTCGTGCTGGTACCGGATGTCCAGGTGGTTCGTCGGCTCGTCCAGCAGCAGGTGCGAGGTCTGCTGCGCCAGCGCCCGGGCGACCAGGACACGCTGCCGCTCGCCCCCGGACAGCGCCCCGACCATCCGGTCCGCGAGGTGGTCCACCCCGACCCGGCGCAGCGCCTGCGCCACGACGCGGTCGTCCCGGGCGCGGCCCGGACGGCGGTGCGGCAGCGTCCCGAGCTCGACGACGTCCGCCACGCTCAGCGGGAGCTCCTGCGCCGCGTCCTGGACGACGACCGCCACGCGCCGGGCGACCTCCCGCCGCCGCAGCGCGCCCAGCGGGACGCCGTCCAGCACCACGCTGCCCCGGTCCGGGGTGATCGCCCCGTACAGCGCCCGCACGAGGGTGCTCTTGCCGCTGCCGTTCGGCCCGACCAGACCGACGACCTCCCCCTGGCCCGCCCGCAGGTCGACCCCGCGCAGCACCGGCCGCCGACCGTAGGCGTGGTGCAGGTGGTGCGCCTCGATCACGACGCGTCGGCGCCGAAGCGCGCGACGATCCGCTCCAGGCCGTCGACCACCAGCGGCGACGGCGGCTCGGTGAAGTTGAACCACTGCACCAGCGTGCTGCCGGTCCGCAGCGCGCTCAGCGCCTCGGCTCCGGGCAGCGTCCGGACCTCGTCCAGGACGCCCGTCTCGTCGTCGACCTGGGTGAGCAGGACCAGCACGTCGGGGTCCCGCGCGATCAGGTCCTCGACGCCGACCTCGAACACGCGCTCGGGGACGTCGCCGAACACGTTCGCGAACCCCGCCGCCGCGAGCTGCGGGTGGGCCATCGAGGCGGTGCCGTAGGCGTACAGCGCGCCGCCGCCGACCGACGGGTAGAGCACGGCCGCCGTCCGGTCCTGCCCCACCCCGGCGGACTCGACCGCGTGCACCCGCGCCGCCAGGGCGTCGACCGCCGTCGCCGCCTCCTCCTGCCGCTCGAAGACCTCGCCGTAGGTGCGCAGCTGGTCGTACAGGGAGTCGAACGTCGTCGGGCCGACGCCCTCGCCGCAGTAGGTCGGCTGGACGAGCGCCCGGGCGCCGACGTCGGCCAGGCCCTCCCGGGTCACGCCGTCCGGCAGTCCCAGCACCAGGTCCGGACGCTGGGCCACGACGACCTCGGACGACAGCATGAGGTGCCCGGAGGCGTCGATGTCCTCCGACAGCATCGGGATCGCGGCGAGCCGCTCGTTCAGGGCGTCGTCGTAGTAGACGTCGGGGAAGGTCCCGGCGCGGGCGACGACGCGGTCGAGCACGCCGAGCGCGTCCAGGACGGTGACCGGGGCGGACTCGAGCAGGACGACCCGCTCGGGCACCGACGGGAACACCACGTCCTGCCCGCAGTTCGTCACGGTCACCGGGGCCACCGGCACCTCGGCGTCCGGACCGGTCGCGGCCGGGGCGCAGCCGACCAGGACCAGGGGCACCGCGAGGAGCGCGGTGGCGGTACGACGGAGCATGACGTCCTCCTCGGACGGTCAGGAGTGCTGCGCGTGCATGCGCCGCACCAGGAGCAGCAGGAAGGGCGCCCCGGCGAGCGCCGTGATGATGCCGATGGGCAGCTCGCGCGGGGCCATCGCGGTCCGCGCCAGGACGTCTGCCCAGACCAGGAGCACCGCACCGAGCAGCGCGGCGACCGGGAGCACCTGCCGGTGCACCGAGCCGACGAGCCGCCGGGCCAGGTGCGGGACGACCAGACCGACGAAGCCGATCGCCCCCGCCGCGGCGACGAGCACCCCGGTCGTCAGGGAGACCAGGGCGAGCAGCAGCAGCCGCGTGCGCTCCGGGGCCACCCCGAGCGAGAGAGCGGTGTCGTCGCCGCTCGCGAGCGCGTCGAGCCGCGGGGCGAGCACGAGCAGCACGACCAGCGCGAGCACGACGCCCGCGACCGCCGCGCCGAGGACGGCGTCCCACCGCGCCAGACCCAGGGACCCGAGCAGCCAGAACATCACCGAGCGGGACCCCTCGGCGGAGTCGGAGGCGACGATCATGAAGCTGGTCGCGGCGGACAGGGCGTAGCCGACCGCCACCCCCGCCAGCAGCAGGCGCACCGACGTGAGACGACCCGCCGACCGCGCGACCAGGAAGACCAGGGCCGAGGCCGCGCACGCCCCCAGGAACGCCGACACCGGGAGCGCGCCGGCGCCCCAGGCCGAGCCGAAGCCGAACAGCAGCGCGGCCGCCGCCCCGGTCGAGGCTCCGCCGGAGATGCCGAGCACGTACGGGTCCGCCAGCAGGTTGCGGACCATCGCCTGCAGCACCGCCCCGCACACGGCCAGCCCGCCGCCCACCACCGCACCGAGCAGCACGCGCGGTGCCCGCACGTCCCGGACGATGGCGGCCTCCGCGGTGCCGACGCCGACCGGCTCCCGGCCCGAGAGGGCCGCGAGCAGGACCTCCAGGACTTCGTGCCCCGGCACGGGCACCGGCCCGGTCCCCACCGCCACCACGACGCTCGCGGCCAGCAGCACCACCAGCACGGCGGACCAGCGCAGCGCGCGGGCGCGCCGCCGGAGCAGCGCACCGACGCCGTCGGGACGCGCGACGGCCTCGCGGGTGGGGGACGTCATGGCAGACCTGGGCTCCTGGTCCGGCTCGGCGGCGGACGACGCACGACGAGCGCGAGCGGGTGTGGCGGCGGCACACCGCGTGCCGGACGCACGGACCGACGCGGTGCTGGCAGGGGATCGCCCCACCGGCACCGCGTCGCCCGGACGTCCGCGCGGATCGCGCGGACGGCGGCTAGACCGGCTGGGGCCCCCAGGCGTGCCGCCCCGTGGTGGAGGCCTTGCGGCCGAGGTGCCCCTCGCGCACCAGGACCGCCAGCGAGTCGAGGATGACCCGGGAGCTGAGCAGGGCGGTCTGCTCCGCCCAGTCGTACGGCGGCGCGCACTCGACGACCTCCAGCCCGGCAAGGCCGGGCTGCGAGATCATCCGGATGAGGTTCAGGGCCTCCCGGGGCAGCAGCCCTCCCGGCTCCGGCCAGCCCGTCCCGGGCACGAACCCGGCGTCGATCACGTCGATGTCGAACGACAGGTACACGGCCTTCGCGCCCTTCCACGCGATCTCCAGGGCCGTCTCCGCGATCTTCTCGATGCCCACGCGCTCGACGTCGCCGACGGTCATGATCGTCGTGCCCCGCTCACGCCCGACCTGCACGCCGGCGCGCGGCGACTGCCAGCCGCCGATGCCGATCTGCACGAGGTTCGTCGCGGGGGCGTTCTTCAGGTTCGTCGCGTGGAACCACGGCGTGGTGTGCATCCGCTCGTCGAGGTCCGTCTCCTGCGTGTCGACGTGCCGGTCGAAGTGGATGATGCCGATGTTGCCGTCGACGTACGGCGCCATCCCGCGGATCGTCGGGTAGCCGATCGAGTGGTCGCCGCCGAGGATGACGGGGAACACACCCCGCGAGTAGACGTGCGCCATCGCCTGGCTGATCTGGTCGAACGACTTCTCCAGGTTGCCGGGGATGGTGAACACGTCGCCGATGTCGACCATGTTCAGCTGCTCGCGCAGGTCCACGCCGAGCTCGTAGCAGTACGTCCCGAACAGGTTGGTGGACCGGCGGATGCCCTGCGGACCGAACCGCGCGCCCGGCCGGTAGGTGGCACCGGAGTCCAGCGGGGCGCCGAACACGGCCACCTCGGCGTCCTCGACCGCGTTCACGTCCTCCAGGTACGGGGAGTTCAGGAACGTCCCGCGCTCACCGGCGAAGTGCGGCAGCTCGCCCCGCGAGAACGTCGGGATGTTCCGGTCCACGAGGGTCGGCGAGCCCTGGAGCCCGTAGGCCAGCCCGCGCTGGATCTCCTCGTCGTGCCGGAACAGCGAGATCCGCTCCTCGGCCTCCTGCGCCCAGCGCCCCTCCTTCTGCGCGAAGGCGTCGCTGTGCGAGTGCCCGCCGGGACCGTGGGTGTGGGGGCGACCCCCGGGCCCGTGGGAGTGCGTGTACCCGCGTCCGCCGTGGTCGTCGTCCGCGTGGACGTGGTCCGGCTGCTCGTCGTGCCCGTGCTCCGGCATGACTACCTCCAACGAGGCCGTCTTGTCGCCTGTCCGGTACGGCCACCCTCGTCGGTCGGAGCGCCTGATCGCTCCTGACCCGGGAACGTAGCAGCCAGCACGAGCACCCAGGTGGGCGCCGCGACCACTCAACGCCACCCCCCACGGGGCTCAGGACGGCAGCAGCAGCCCGTCCCGGACCAGGCCCCGGACCTCCGGGAGCACGTCCGCGGCGACGGCGTCCGCACCGACGTCCAGCAGCGCCCCCAGCGCGCCCACGATCTGGCCGACCGTCAGCTCGCCGTCGCACGCGCCCACGAGACCGCCCAGGGCGGTCCCGACCTGCACCGTCCGGCCGAGCCCGCCGCCCTGCCGCAGCAGCACGACCTGCGGGTCGGTCCCGCCGGGGCGCAGGTACCGCTCCTCGGTGACGTCCTCGGCGACGACCAGCCGCTCTGCGGCGAGCGCCGCGTCGTCGCGCGCCCGCAGCCAGTCCTGGGCGGCGAGGCTCGCGCCGATCGCCGGGCCGAGGGGCTGCCGGACCGTGCCGGTGACCTCCTCGAGCCGCCGCAGCCGCGGGCCGTCGGCCTCGGGGCGGCGCAGCGTGACGACGCCGAACCCGATGCCCTCGACGTCGCGGGACGCGAAGTCCGCGAGCCACGCCGCGTACCGGGCGCGCCACGCGGCGGGGTCCCGCTCGGGGGTGGTGCCGCCGTCGCGGATCCACGTCTCGGCGTACTGCGCGGGGTCCTGCAGCTCGCGCTGCACCACCCAGCCGTCCAGCCCGGACGCGTCGAGCCACGCCCCGACGCGCTCGTCCCAGGACTCGCCGCGCCGGACCTCCCAGTTGCCGAGCAGCTGGGCGACGCCGCCGGGCGCGAGGACGTCGCCGACCGAGGTGATGAGGTCGGACACGATGGCGTCGCCGGTCCGGCCGCCGTCGCGGTACTCGTAGGTCGGCACGTCGGCGGCGGCGCGCGGCGTGATGACGAACGGCGGGTTGCTGACCACGAGGTCGAACCGCTCGCCGGCGACCGGCTCCAGCATCGAGCCGAGCCGCAGGTCGAGGGCGGCGTCGCCCAGACCCGCGAGGGCGGCGTTGAACCGCGCGAACGCCAGCGCCCGCCCGGAGATGTCCGTGCCGACCACCGCCGCGCTGTGCCGGGAGGCGTGCAGCGCCTGGATGCCGCAGCCCGTGCCGAGGTCGAGCGTGCGCCCGACCTGGGGGCGGACCGTGACCTGCGCGAGCGTCGTGGACGCGCCGCCGACGCCGAGCACGTGGTCGGTGCGCAGGGCACCGCCCGTGGCGAGCTCCCCGAGGTCGGAGGCGATCCACCAGTCGACGGTCCCGGCGCCGTCGACGGCCTCGTACGGGCGCAGGTCCACCCGCGCGCGCACCGCGTCGTCCCCGCCGGCCCCGGCGGTCTCGACCAGCCCGAGCCGGCGGGCCCCGTCGACGCCCAGCGCGGGCAGCGCGCCCGCGAGCGCCGCGGCCC
>NZ_RFFI01000051.1 GCF_003696205.1 Cellulomonas triticagri | reverse complement strand
CGGGCCCGGAGGCGCCGAGCACCGGCGCCTCCGGGCCGCGGAGCAGCCGCTTCAGCCAGGCCACGGGGTCAGCTCGCCCCGTCGGTGGTGTCGCCGATCGTGCCGTCGGCGTCGGCCGACTTCGCGGAGGTGGTCGACCGTCGCGAGCGCGCCGCCGTCGCCGCGGGCACCGTCGCCGGCGCGGGCGACGTGCTCCCGCCGCCGAGCCCGCCGATCAGGTCGAGGACGTCGATGCCGGTCTGCGCCTTGAGCAGCGTCGCGAGCTCCTGCACACCGGTCGACACCTGGCCGGGCAGCCGCGAGGCGCCGTCCTTGTCGATGATGGTGATGCCATCGATCGCGCCGAGCGCGTCGGCGTACGGCTGCGCGACCTTCGGCAGGGCCTCCAGCACCATCTGCAGGCGGGCCGACTCGGGGAACGCCTGGTAGGCGTCCGACTCCGCCTTGATCGCGGCGGCGCGGGCCTCGCCCTGCGCCCGCTCCGCGGCGGCCTGGGCCTCACCGCGGGCCTGGATGCCGTCGGCCTCCGCCTTCGCGAGCGCGAGGGCACCCTCGGCGCGACGCTGCTGCTCGACCAGCGCTGCCTCGGCGCGGGACCGGGCGGCGGACGCCTCGGCGTCGGCCTGCGCGGTGGTGCGCTGCGCCTCCGCCTCGGCCTTGCGGATCGCCGTGGTCTTGGCGGCCTCGGCCTCCTGCTCCGCGGCGTACTTGCGGGCATCGGCCTCCTGCGCGGCCTCGTACTTGCGGGCCTCGGCGGGCTTGCGGACCTCGGTCTGCAGCTCCTGCTCGCGCAGGGCCGCACGGCGGAGCGCCACCTGCTCCTGCTGGACCAGGACCTCCTGCTGGGCCTCGGCCTCGGCGCGCTCGCGGGCGGCCTCGGCGTCGGCCTGGGCGCTCGCGGTCTCCTGCGCGATGGTCGCGTTGCGCAGCGCGAGCGCCTTGTTGGACTCGGCGATCTGCACGGCGGCCTCGTTGGAGCGCTCGGTGCTCTCCTGGCGGGCCTGCGCCTCGGCGATCTCGGCGTCGCGGGCGACGGCGGCGGCGCGCGGTCGACCGAGGTTGCGGATGTACTCGCCGGTGTCCTCGACGGTCTGGATCTCGAAGTTCTCGAGGATCAGGCCGCGCTCCGCGAGCATCGGGACGGCGATGTCCTTGACCTCCTTCGAGAACTCCTGGCGCTCGTAGAGAATCGACTCGACGGTCAGCGTGCCCGCGATGGTGCGCAGCACACCGACCAGCACCTCGGAGGTCTGCTGCTCGATGACCTGCTCCTGGCTGCGCCCCGCGAACCGCTGCGCGGCCGCGCGCACCATGCGCTCCGTGCCGCCGACCTTGACGACCGCGATGGACCGCAGCGTGACGCCGACGCCGGACTTGGTGGTGGCGTCCTCGGCCGCGACCGGGAAGCTCTGCGACGCCAGCGACAGCCGGACGACCTGCTCGAAGATCGGCTTGACGAACGTGCCGCCGCCGATCACGACGCGCTGCCCGGACAGGTCGGTGGTCTCGTCCCCGGTCTCCGGGTTGATGACCGGCTTGCCGCTCTTGCGGCCGGTGATGATCAGCGCCTCGTCGGGCGTCGCGATCTTGAACCGGACCTTGGCGTAGATCGCGCCGACGACGGCGACGACCACGATGACGACGACGGCCGCGACGACGGCGAGCGCGGTTCCAGCGAGCTCCATGGGACTCCTCGATCAGGTCCGACCGCGGTCCAGCGCGGTCGGTCGGTCAGGTGGGCTGGTCACGACTCTAGGGGGAGGGTGCGGGGCCGCGAGGGGGGTTTCGCGGGCGGTCGCCCGGTCGGATGCGCGGAGAGCGCTTCACAGCGGGCACCTGGTGTACGTCGAGCGGGCGGTCAGGTGCGGCCCCGCAGGATCCGGTGCAGCCACCGCGGGACCCGCAGGGTGATCGTCGACGGCGCCGCGCGCGCCGCAGCCTCGGCGTCCTCGCGTCGTTGGCGGGCCACGTCCTCGGTGATCCACTGCGCCAGGTCGAGGAAGGACTGCCGCTGCTCGTCCGTCATCGGCGGTGCCTCGAACCGTTCATAGCTCGGGTCGTCCCAGACCGGACGGCGCCGGTAGTAGTGGTCGCTCACGGCTGCTCCTGCTGATCCGGGGCGTGCTCCGGTGCGCCGTCGGGCAGCGACGCCGCGGCGACGAGGTCGCGGTCGTCCTGGGCCGCGGTCTGGCGGTCCAGGACAGCGGGCTCGGCAGCGGCGGCGTGGACCAGATGCACGGGGCGACTCCTCGGGGCACGGGACAGCCACGAGCACGGAGCGGCTCGGGCAGTCGACGGGCTGCGGCGGGCAGTCGACCTGGGACCAACCTACGAGCAGGCCGCTGAGCGCCGTCAAGACCGATCGAAGCGCCTGGGGACCGCCCTGGGGTTGGGGTGCCTCGCACCGCCCCGGTGGCACCGGGGCGGCCCCGCCGTCCTCACCCGCCGAGGAACACCGCGTGCCACGCCCCCGCCTGGTCGGCGTGGTCCGCGTCGACGCGGAACCCCGTCACCTCCGCGACGTCCAGGTCGAGAGTGACCGGTTCCTCGCCGCAGGGCACCTCGACCCGGGTGGCCGTGCTCGTGCTGGCCTCGTGGGTCCCCGTCGTCGTCTCGACCGTGAAGTCCACGGTGCCGCCGAGGCAGGACAGCAGCACCCGCTCGACGTGCACGGCGACGCCGTCCTCGGTCGAGGTCGTGATCCCGGACTCCGCCGTGGTCACCGGGTCGTCGGGGCTGATCCGGGCGGTCGCGGCACCGATCACGTCGTCGCCCGCAGGCTCCTCGCGTGCGCCCATCCACTCGGTGACCTCCGCGTCCGACGCCTCCGCGGGTGCGGTGCACGCCGCCACGCCGAGCACCAGCGCGACGACCCCGACCCTGACGACGCTGCGCATGCCCCGACCCTAGGTCGCCGCGCCGCTCCCCGGGGCACATTCCGCGAGGTCGAGGGTTCTGGCACGGTGTCGGCGTGTCGCACCGGCGCGTCGCGTGGAACCCTCGACCTCGCTCCCGGCTCCTACCGGCCCGACCGGTGCTCGACGTCGCGCGCGACTCGGACAAGGCGCTCGTGGACTGGGCGATCGAGACGCGTGGCTTGTCGTACGACGAGACGTCTCACCACGCTGCGCATGTCCCGACCCCAGGTCGAGCCGCCGGGCCGTCCCTGCGCCTGCACGTACGCTTCCGCAGCGTGGGGATGAAGCAGCGCGCGATCTCGCGCCCGACCGCGCGGCTGGTCGCGCTCGTGCCGGTGGTCGGGCTCGGCTGGGTCGTGTTCGCGCTCGCGATGCTCGACGCGGGCGGTGTGCTCGGCGTCGGCGTCGCGGCGGTGTGCCTCACCGTCCTGGTCGTCGGCGCGGCGCTCGTCGTCTGGCTGGCCCTGGTGCCGCGACGCGGTCGGCTCCCGGTCGTCGTGGCCGACGGGCGGCTCTGGCTGCCGGTCGCGCCGGTGCCGCGGGTCGGGCTCGTCGCATTGGCGGGGATGGCCGTCCTGCTCGGCGTCGTGGTCGTCACGGGACTCGTGGTCGACGGCCTCGGAGCCCTCCTGAGCCTCGGGACCGACACCCGGCGGGGCAGGGCGTTCCCGTTCCTGCTGCTGGGTGGCTCGGTCGGCGGAGCAGCGGCGTGCGTCCCGCTGCTCGTCGGCCTGGTCCGCGGGACGCGCGGCCCGCGTCGCTTCGGTCTCGGGCCGGACGGTCTGCTGCGTGAGGCCGGACACCGGATCCCCGCCGTCCTCGTCCCGTGGCGGGACATCGGTGCGGTCGTCGTGGAGCGGAGTCGTCGGCGGGTCCTGGTGCACCGCCTGGCGGGCCCGGTGGGCGGTGATCCCGTCGTGATCGCCGCCCCACTCCACGGGGCCGACCCGGCCGCGGTCGCGGCGCTGATCGAGCGCTACCGCGACGACCCGTCCGCGCGTGAGCGCCTCCCGGACGTGGTGCGCGCCGACTCCTGATGCGTCAGGTCGGCAGCCTCGCAACGGGCCCGACCTGACGCATCGCGCTCGGTCACACCGGCCCGACCCGCACCCCTTCGCCGGCCGTCGGGTCCGCCGCCCACTCCGCGTCGGTGAGCAGCCGGGACCGGATGAGGAACCGCACCCCCTCGGGTGCCTCCAGGCTGAACCCCGCCCCGCGCCCGGGGACGACGTCGATGGTCAGGTGGGTGTGCCGCCAGTAGGCGAACTGGCTGCGGCTCATCCACACCGGGACGGCGAAGGCGTCGTCGTCCGTGCGCGCGGGCACGTGCAGGTCCCCGAGGTGCACGTCGGCGTCGCCGGTGAGGAACTCCCCGGCGGGGTAGCACATGGGGGAGGACCCGTCGCAGCAGCCGCCGGACTGGTGGAACATCAGCTCGCCGTGCTGGGCGCGCAGCGTGCGGAGCAGGTCGCCGGCGGCGGGGGTGAGGTCGACCCGGCCGACCGCCGGGGTGTCGTCGTCCATGGTGGGGTCCGTCCCGGCCCCGCGCGCGACCGGAGGGAGGGGCGGTCGCGCGCGGGGGCCTGTGGTGGGTGGTGGGGCTCAGAAGAAGCCGAGCTTCTGGCCGGAGTAGGAGACCAGGAGGTTCTTGGTCTGCTGGTAGTGGTCGAGCATCATCTTGTGGTTCTCGCGGCCGACGCCGGAGCCCTTGTACCCGCCGAACGCCGCCGCGGCGGGGTACGCGTGGTAGCAGTTGGTCCACACGCGTCCGGCCTCGATGTCGCGCCCGGCCCGGTAGGCGATGGCGGCTTCGCGGGACCAGACGCCGGCGCCGAGCCCGTAGAGGGTGTCGTTGGCGGTGTGGATGGCGTCGGAGTAGTCGGAGAACGACGTGACGGCGACGACGGGCCCGAAGATCTCCTCCTGGAAGATCCGCATGGCGTTCTTGCCCTCGAAGATCGTCGGCGTCACGTAGTACCCGCCGGCGAGGTCCCCGTCGAGCTCGGCGCGGTGGCCGCCGGTGAGCACCTTGGCGCCCTCGGCCTTGCCGATGTCGATGTAAGACAGGATCTTCTCGAGCTGGTCGTTGGACGCCTGCGCGCCGATCATCGTCTCGGTGTCGAGCGGGTCGCCCTGCTTGACGGCCTCGGTCCGGGCGATCGCGTCGGCGAGGAACCCGTCGTAGATCGACTCCTGGACGAGCGCCCGGGACGGGCAGGTGCAGACCTCGCCCTGGTTGAGGGCGAACATCGTGAACCCCTCGAGGGCCTTGTCGTAGTAGTCGTCCTGGGCCCGGGCGACGTCCTCGAAGAAGATGTTCGGGCTCTTCCCGCCGAGCTCCAGGGTGACGGGGATGATGTTCTGGCTGGCGTACTGCATGATCAGCCGCCCGGTCGTGGTCTCGCCGGTGAACGCGATCTTCCGGATGCGGGGGCTGGACGCCAGCGGCTTGCCCGCCTCGACGCCGAACCCGTTGACCACGTTGACGACGCCCGGCGGCAGCAGGTCCGCGATGAGCTCCATGAGCAGCAGGATCGACGCGGGGGTCTGCTCGGCGGGCTTCATGACGACGGCGTTCCCGGCGGCGAGCGCGGGGGCGAGCTTCCACGTCGCCATGAGCAGCGGGAAGTTCCACGGGATGATCTGCCCGACGACGCCGAGCGGCTCGTGGAAGTGGTACGCGATGGTGTCGGCGTCGATCTCCGAGATCGAACCCTCCTGCGCCCGCACCGCCCCGGCGAAGTACCGGAAGTGGTCGACGGCGAGCGGCAGGTCGGCGGCCAGGGTCTCGCGGACCGGCTTGCCGTTCTCCCAGGTCTCGGCGACGGCCAGCATCTCGAGGTTCGCCTCGATGCGGTCGGCGATCTTGTTCAGCACCAGCGCGCGTTCGGTCGCGGAGGTCTTGCCCCAGGACCGTGCGGCGCCGTGCGCGGCGTCGAGGGCCCGGTCGATGTCGGCGGCGTCGCCGCGCGCGACCTCGGTGAAGGTGCGGCCGGTCACGGGGGTGGGGTTCTCGAAGTAGCGTCCGGCGGCGGGGGCGACGTACTCCCCGCCGATCCAGTGGTCGTAGCGCTCGCGGTAGGTGGCGATGCTGCCGGGCTGGCCCGGTGCTGCGTAGACGGTCATGGGTGCGCGCCTCCGTGCAGGGACGACCGGGTGCGCCGTCGTGCGGCCGCACCCGGGGGCACCGCGTCGTTGCGGTGCGCCGTGCTCGCGACGCTAGGTCGCCGAGGGTTGCACCTGCGTTGCAGGCGGGGGTCGCCCCGTGCGGTCGGGTGGCACCGGGAGGAGAAGCGGGGGTCATGCCGTGGGTGGCCCGGTGGCCTCAGCGCCAGCCGTACGGCCCGCTGGTGCCGCCGAGCCGTCGTACCAGCAGGTCGAGCCGCCCCTCGGCGCGGGTCGCCGCCGCGGAGCCGGGCGCGCTGAGGGCGGCGAGGCGCTCCCACGCCTGCCAGTCCTCGGCGCCCTCGTCGTGGTCGAGCCACCGTTCCAGCACCCCGGGGTCGGTCGCGTGCAGCACGGCGGCGCGCACGTCGGAGGTGAGGGCGTCGCGGACCTGCTCGACGCCGGGGGCGCGGGACCGGGGGAGCACGGGGCCGGGGTAGCGGTCGAGGGCGCCCCGGACGTCCCCCGCGGCCAGGGCGTCGCGGACGGCGGCGGCGTCGGTGGTGAGCGCGGCGGCGAGCCGGTAGGGGCGGGAGTGCGCGACGAGCGGCCCGGCGGTGCGCCGCAGCCGGGACACCTCGGCGCGCACGGCGACGTCGGACATCGCCTCCGGGTGCAGCAGCACGGCGAGCTCGTCGGCGTGCAGGCCGCGCGGGTGCTCGGCGAGCAGGAGCAGCAGCTCGGCGTGCCGCAGCGACAGCGGGTGCGCGGGGGCGCCGGGCCGGTGCAGCACCCCGGACCGCGCACCGAGGACGTCGAGCCGCGGCCGAGCGCCCAGGTCGCCGGCGCCGGGCGCCCGGGCGAGGTCGCGGGCACGCAGTTCGGCCTCGACGGCGGCGGCGGTCGCGCGGACCAGCGACAGCATGAGCGGCGACGCGGCGGCCTCCCGCCCGGTGACGTCCAGCGCGCCGAGGGTGCGCCCGCCGGGGTCGCGCAGCACGGCGGCGGTGCAGCTCCACGGCTGCACCGCCCGGGTGAAGTGCTCGGCGGCGAGCACCTGCACGGCGCTGCCGGTGGCGAGGGCGGTCCCGGGGGCGTTGGTGCCCGCGTGCCGCTCGTCCCACGCGGCGCCCTCGACGAACCCGACGCCCTCGACGGCCCGCCGCACGGCGGCGTCCCCGGCGATCCAGAGCAGGCGCCCGTCGACGTCGGTGAGCGCGACGAGGAACCCCTCGGTCACCGCCGCGTCGAGCAGCAGCCCCCGGACCACGGGCAGGGCGTGCCGCAGCGGGTGCTCGTCGCGGTAGGCGTGCAGGTCGGCGTCGGTGAGCGCGACGGGCGGCGCGGGGCGTTCGGGGTCGACGCCGCTGCGCAGGCTGCGCCGCCAGGACTCGGCGACGACCGCCCGGACGCCGACAGAGACGGCCCCGGTGCCGACGAACCGCTCGTGGGCCGCGCGGGTCCGGGCGACGGCCGTCGCGTCGGGCAGGGCACGGGGCAGGGCAGAGTGCGGGGCAGGGCGCAGCGCGCCGGACAGGGTGCTGGGCAGCGCGCCGGGCAGGGCGTGGGGCGCACGCTCGGGGTGCGACGGGTCGAGCCGGTCGGTCGGCACGCGGCACCCCCTGACGCGACGTCGTCGTCGCGGGCCCAGTCTCACCCCGCGTCCGCTCCGGCGCCAGACCTCGCCGCCGGCGTCTCGACCCCCGCGGTGCGGCGAGACGCGCGCGCCGGTCAGGGGCGTGGGAAGTGCCGTCCGGGTGACGATCACGCGGGTGTCGCCCGTTCGGGTGTCGCCCGCGCGGGGGACCGACCGGGCCCCCGGCGCCGCCGCCGCGATCGTCCGCTGACGCGGCGCGACGAGCCGCGGTGCTGCTGAGCAGGGACGACGTGCCGCCCCGCCAGGGGCCCTCGGGCGTCCGCCCGAACACCGCCCACGTGGTCGGCCCAGTTCACCCGAAAACCCCATCAAAACAGCCCAAACCGGACACTACGCTCGCGCTGCCCGAGAGCCAGCCCGTCTACCCGTCCCAGGAGGACACGTGGACACCGCCCGCACCCCCGGCTCGCCGTACGTGCGGCTGCTGCCGCTCGCCGCCGTCACCACCGCCGACGCGGTCGCCTGGCAGCGGCTGGCCGACCAGGCCGCCGAGCCGAACATGTACCTCGACCCCCGGTTCCTGCTGCCCGCCCGCGACCGCGGCCACGAGGCCGCCGACCTGCGCCTGCTCGTCGTCCAGGAGGGCGGCGAGTGGCTCGGGGCGCTCGCGGTCACGGTCAAGCGGGTCGCGCCGCGGCTGCCGCTGCACGCCACGACCACCGGCGGCGGCTTCATGACCTCGCACGCCGACCGGCACCACCCCCTGCTGCGCGCCGGTCGCACCGCCGAGGCGCTCGACGCGCTGCTGCGCGGCACGCGCGCCGCCGGGCTGCCCGGACTCGTGCAGCTGCAGCACCTCCCGGACGGGGGCGCGGTCGCCACGGCGCTGACGGAGGTCGCGGGCGCGGTCGGCGGGGCCCGGGTCCACGAGCGGCGCCGGTCCACGGGGGCGTACGCGACCCGCGCAGACCTCGACGTCCCGCCCCTGCCCACCGGGCCGGGACCGCTGGTGGACCCGCCGCTCGCGACCGCGCACCTGCGGACCGACGAGGCCCGCAACGTCCGGCGCACCGCCCGCGGGCTCGCGAAGGTCACCGGCGGACCCCTGGAGCTGCACGACCGCAGCGCCGACCCGGGCGTGGACGACGAGTTCCTCGACCTGCAGGCCGCCGGGTGGAAGGGCGACCGCGCCCGCGGCGGTGCCGCGCTGCGCCTCGACCCCGTCGCCGAGCGGTGGTTCCGCCGGGTCACGGCCGGGTTCCGGCACGACGGCGACCTGCTGGCGCTGCGGCTCGCGGCGGGCGGGCAGACGCTGTGGATCGGGTACGCGCTGCGCTCGGGCTCCGGGTACTTCGGGTTCCTCGACGCCTACGCGCAGGAGCACGGCCGGTACAGCCCGGGCTCCCTCGGTCGCCTCGCGACGATGACGTACCTGTTCGGGACGACGGACGCGGCGTTCTTCGACCCGGCGTTCGACGCCCGGTACACGGTCGGTGCCCGACTGTTCCCCGTCGCGCGCGAGCACGTGGACCTGCTGGTCGCCGGGAGCGGTCCGCTCGCGGCGACGGTGCTGCGCTCGTTGCCCGCGGCCCGGACCGTCGCGCACGCCGCCCGGCGGACCGTCCACCGCGAACCCTCCGCCGGCTGACCCCGCACCTGGCACCGCGCGTGGCACGCTGGGTGGCGTGAGACCGCTGCGCGCACCCCGCGTCGACGTCGACGTCCGCCCCGGCTTCGCCGCCGCCGAGGCCCGGGCGCTGCAGACGAGCCTGCATGCCGCGCTCACCCCCGCCGAGCGGGTCGCGCTCGCCCCGGTGCCCGTCGAGGCGGTGCTCGACGCCGGGCGCGACCCGGCGCGGGTGGTGCTGGTGCGCAACCTGGTCGTCGGCTTCGTCCCCGTGGACCGGACGGCCGAGGTCGACGCGCTGCTCGCCCGGGCCCGGGGCCTCGACCGCCGCACCCGCGTCGCCACCCGCGGGCTGCTGCACCACGACGGCGACCTGTGGCGGGTGTGGGTCGGCGACGTCCCCGACGGCGGCCCGCCGCCCGGCGACGACACCGCCGACACGCTGACCCCGCCGGCCCCGGCGGTGCTCGGGATCCCGCTGCGGCACCCGGGCGCCTGACCGGCACGAGGTCGGGGGAACGCGACGAGGTCGGTGCATCGGTACCCCCGACCTCGTGCCGATCCCCCGACCTCGGTGGCGGGCCGTCAGTCCGCCACCGGCCACCCGCCCGGAGCGATGCCGGTCCGGGGCGCGTCGTGGTCCCCGTCCCCGAGGCCGCCGCCGCCCTGACCGCCGCCCTGGACCGGCTGCTCGCCCTCGCCGGGCCCTGGGGCAGCGGCACCGCCCCGCTGACCTTCCTCGACCGCGACGAGGGCATCGCCCGCGCCTACCCGCCCGAGACGATCGCGCGCCTGCGCGCCGTCAAGGCCGCCGTCGACCCCGAGGGGCTGGTGCGCGGCAACCGCCCGCTGGGCCCGGCCCCGCAGGACCCGGGGCTCGCCTGACGCCGCCGGGTGCGGGCCGACCCCTGGCAGGGGGTGGGGCCGACCCGCACGCGGCCCGTCGCTTCAGCCTCGTCCGGCGCCCCACGCCCACCGGATCAGCGGCACCTGCACCGGGAGCCGCGCGACCGTCAGCACGGCCCGGGCCACCGCGGCCCGGTCCGTCGACCGCCGCAGCCCGCGCACCCCGTCGACGGCCATCTGCACGTTCGCGGGGAACACCGCCGCGAGCAGCACGGCGCTCGCGGCCCCGGCGGTGCGCCGGGTGCGGGGGACCAGCAGCCCGACGGCGCACGCGAGCTCGGCCACCCCGGACGCGAGCACCAGCGCCCGGGGCGCGGGCAGGGCGCGCGGCACGGCGGGCTCGAACACCCGCGGCCGGACGAGGTGGACGGTGCCGGACACGACGAAGGCGGCGGCGACGGCGCGCGCGCCACGGCGCAGCGGCGGGACGGGGAGGTGGGCGGTCACCGGCCCAGCATCGCGGGGCTCCCCCTCGCGGGCGAGCGGGGCGCCGGGCCAGACTGGCGGCATGACCGCTCGCAGCGTCGTCGTGCACGGACGGGTCCAGGGCGTGGGGTTCCGCGCGTCGATGGCCGCGCAGGCCCGCGGTCTCGGGGTGGTCGGCTGGGTGCGCAACCGCCCCGACGGGGCGGTGGAGGCCTACGTCGAGGGCGCGCCGGACGCCGTGGCGGCGCTGCTCGCGTGGGCGCGGGGCGGGCCGGCGTTCGCGGAGGTCACCGCGGTCGACGACCGCGAGGTCCCGCCGGAGGGCGCGGCGGGGTTCACGATCACCGGCTGAGCCACCCGGGGTGGGCGGCCCAGCCGGTGCGCGGTGTCAGGGGACGATGACTGCGCGGCCCCGGACCTGGCCCGCGTGCAGGCGGTCGTACGCCTCGGTCGCGCGGTCGAGCGGGAACTCCTCGACGTGGATCGTGATGGCGCCGCGCTTCGCGAGCTCCACGACCTCCATGAGCTCGGTGCGCGAGCCCCAGTTGATCGCCCGGCCGGTCACGTCGAGCGGCACGGTGGTCTGCCCGATGCGCACGGCGCCGGAGGCGACGCCCACGACGACGACCTGCCCGCCGACGCGGACCATCCCGGCGGCGAGGTCGGCGGTGGGCTGGATGCCGACGAAGTCGAGGACGACGTCCGCGCCGAGGCCCCGCGTCAGGTCCTTGACCGAGCCGATGGCGTCGGTGTCCGAGACGAAGGTGTGGTCGGCGCCGACCTCGCGGGCGAGGGCGAGCTTGTCCTCGGCGACGTCGAGCACGACGACGGTGGCCTGGCTGAGCGCCTTGAGGATCTGGATGGCGACGTGGCCCAGGCCGCCGGAGCCGATGACGACGGCGGTGGTGCCGGGGGTGAGGCGGGGGAGCGCGGACTTCACGGCGCGGTAAGGGGTGAGGCCCGCGTCGGTCAGCGACACGTTCTGGACGGGGTCGAGGTCGCCGAGCGGGACGAGGTGCCGGGCGTCGTCCACGATCATGTACTCGGCCATGCCGCCGTCGCTGAAGATGCCGGGGGCGCGCATGCCCTGCTCGCAGTTCTGCTCCTCGCCGGACGCGCAGGCGTAGCAGCGGCCGCAGCCCCAGGGTCCGTAGACGAGGACGCTCTCGCCGACCTCGACGCCGTGCACGCCCGCGCCGACCTCCTCGACGACGCCGGCGACCTCGTGGCCCAGGGTCAGGGGGAGGGGCTTGAAGTAGTAGTCCTCCGCGGAGGCGCCCATGATGAACTCGTCGGAGTGGCACGCCCCGGCGGCCGTGACCCGCAGCAGCACCTCCGAGGGCCCGGGGGCCGGCTTCTCGACCTCGACGAGCTCGGGGCGGGCGCCGATGGTGCGGTACTGCAGAGCCTTCATGGCGGATCACTTCTTCCTCCGGGACGACCCCCGGTGTCTGGTGGATACAGCCACCCTACGCTTGAAGTCTCAACCATCGCCCGACGAGGATGGGTCTCCGCACCCTCTCGCGTGTGTCACAGGTCACCTCTACCGTCGAGCCATGAACATCGTGCTGATCCCCGGGTTCTGGCTCGACGCGTCCTCCTGGGCGCCGGTCACCGCGGCCCTGGCGGCCGCCGGTCACACCCCGCACCCCGTGACGCCCCTGGGCGCGGGCGGTGCGGCGGACGAGGTCGCGGGCATCACGCTGGCCGACCAGGCCGCCGCGGTGGTCGCGATGGTCGACGGCATGGACGGCCCGTTCGTCGTCGTCGGGCACAGCGGCGGGGGCGCGGTCGCGCACGCCGTGGCGGACGCCCGCCCCGACCGGGTCGAGCAGGTGGTCTACGTTGACAGCGGCCCGCTCGCCGACGGCGGGGTCGTCAACGACGAGCTCCCCGTGGTCGACGGCGTCGTGCCGCTGCCGGACTGGGGCGTCTTCGAGGCGGAGGAGCTCGAGGGCCTCACCGAGGAGGTCCGCGCGGACTTCCGCGCCCGGGCGCTCAGCGTCCCGCCGCTGGTCGCGAACGGCCCGCAGCGGCTGCACGACGAGCGCCGGTACGACGTCCCGGTCACCGTCATCACCAGCACGATGCCGGAGGCCGTCCTGCGCGACCTCATGGCCAAGGACCACCCGTACGTCTGCGAGCTCGCCCGGGTCCGTGACGTCACGGTGGTCGAGCTGCCCACCGGCCACTGGCCGCAGCTCAGCCGCCCCGACGACCTCGCGGCGGCCGTCCTCGCCGCCGTCCAGGGCGAGGCCGACGCGGAGGAGGCCATGGCCGTCCCGACGTGACGGCCGCCTCACCCGGTCGGCTCCGGCCCCTGCCTGCGTGGATGACACGTCAGGCGGGACTCTCGTAGCATCGGCGCGACCGGAGCCGCCCGGGACCAGGGGACCGTCGGGCCACACCTCGGCTCCGGCCCGTCAGCCGTACCCCGCCGGGGTGCGTCAACCCCGGAGAGCGGCACCAGTGATCAGGATCGGCATCGTCGAGGACGACCCGGCGGCGTCCGCGCTGCTCGTGGAGCACCTGCGGCGCTACGAGCGCGAGCACGACGAGCCGTTCGACATCACCCTGTTCCGGGACGGCGCCGAGGTCGTGGCGGGCTACCGCCCCGTGTTCGACATCCTGTTGCTGGACGTCGAGATGCCCGAGCTCGACGGGTTCAGCGCGGCCGAGCGCATCCGGCAGGTCGACCGCGACGTCGTCATCGTGTTCATCACCAACATGACCCAGTACGCGATCAAGGGCTACGAGGTCGACGCGCTGAGCTACGTGCTCAAGCCGGTCCCGTACTTCGCGTTCTCGCAGGAGATCCGGCGCTCGGTGGCCCGCCTGCGGCGCCGGTCCGTGGACTACCTCCTGCTCACCGTCGACGGCGGGCTGGTGCGGGTCGCCACGGACGACATCGTGTTCCTGGAGAGCGCCAAGCACCGCACGACCGTGCACACCGTGGACGGGAAGTACTCGGTTGTGGGCCCGCTCAAGGCGCTGGAGGCCGAGCTCGAGGGCAAGACGTTCTTCCGCAGCAACAGCGGCTACGTCGTGAACCTGCGGCACGTGCTGGGCGTGCAGGGCAGCAGCGCGCTGCTGGTCGGCGGCCACGACCTGCTGATCAGCCGCCCGCGCAAGAAGGCGTTCCTCGCCGCGCTCACCGACTACCTCGGGGCGCGGCCGTCGTGATCATGGAGACGCTGCCGGACATCCCCCGGGTGCTGACCGGCCTCGCGGAGTGGGCGGCCTGCCTGGTGTACGTGCTGCTGCGCCGCCAGCGGCTCGCGGTGCCCCGGCTGGTCGCGGTCGCGGCGGCGGCGCTCGGGGTGCTCGTCGCCGTGCAGGTGCTCGCCGACCACCTGCCGCTGACGCTGTGGTCGCTGGGCATGGCGGCGTCGGCCGCGTGCATGTTCGGCTTCATCGTCACGGCCGCGCGGGTCCCGGCCCGGGAGGCGGGGTACTTCGCGGCGCGGGCGCTGGTGCTGGCGGAGCTCGTCGCGGCGCTGCACTGGCAGATGCACTGCTTCTTCTTCCTCGCCGAGGGCCGGCCCGGCCTGGTGTGGCAGGTGGTGTTCGGCGCGGGGGTCTACGCGGCGGCGTTCGGGCTGGCGTCCTGGCTGGAGTCGCGGCACTTCCGCCCGACCCAGCCCCTGGACGTCACCCCGGGCGAGCTCGCGTCGGCGGTGGCCATCGCGCTGGTGACGTTCTTCATGAGCAACATCAGCTTCCTCAACGCGAACACCCCGTTCAGCGGGCGGCTGGGGCTGGAGATCTTCTACATCCGGACGCTGGTGGACCTGTGCGGGTTCGTCGCGCTGTACGCCCAGCAGGGCCAGCGGCTGCAGCACCGGGCGAGCGCGGAGGTCAAGGCGATCGACGAGATCCTGCGGCGCCAGCACGAGCAGTACCTGCAGTCCAAGCGCAGCATCGAGATCGTCAACCGCAAGTACCACGACCTCAAGCACCAGATCGGCGTGATCCGGTCGGAGGGGGACCCGTCGCTGCGGGCCTCCTACCTGGACAGCCTGGAGGCGAGCGTCTCGGGGTACGCGGCGCAGGCGGACACCGGCAACGGCGTCCTCGACGTCATCCTCACGACCAAGAGCCTGGAGTGCGCGGAGCGGGGCATCGACCTGACGTACGTCGCCGACGGCGCGCTGCTGGACTTCATGTCGGCGATGGACGTCTCGGCGGTGTTCGGCAACGCCCTGGACAACGCCATCGACGGGGTGCTCGCGGTGCCGGACCCGGAGAAGCGGCTGATCAAGGTCGCGGTGTACTCCCGGGACCGGTTCGTGATGATGACGTTCGAGAACTACTTCACGGGGGAGCTGCGCACCGAGGACGGGGCGATCGTGACCCGGCGCGCGGACCGCGACCGGCACGGCTACGGCCTGAAGTCGATCCGGTACACGGCGGAGAAGTACGGCGGCTCGATGACGGTGAACGTCGAGGAGCGCTGGTTCGTGCTGCGGATCCTCGTCCCGCTGCCGGTCGGGGTCGAGCGGGCGCCCGCCTGAGCGCGGCCCCGCGACCCGCGTCAGGCCGTCGCGACCGCCGCCGCCCGGGCCGCCGCGGCGGACGAGCCCGCGGACCGCTCGAGCACCGCGCCGCTGGACCACAGCGACAGCGCCGACGCGATGGCCATGTGCATGTCGAGGTACAGGTAGGAGCCGAGGCGCCCGCCGAAGTGCACGTCGGGCTCGTCGTCCGCGAGGTCCCGGTAGGCGTGCAGCCGCTCGCGGTCCTGCGGGGTCGCGACGGGGTAGTACGGCTCGTCCCCGGCGAGCGCGAACCGCGACGTCTCCCGCATGACCACGGTGCGGTCCTGCGCGTGCTGCGCCTCGCGCTCCGGGTGGTAGTGCCGGAACTCGTGGATCCGCGTCCACGGCACGTCGAGGTCGGCGTAGTTCATGACGCTGGTGCCCTGGAAGTCCCGGACGGGCAGCGTCTCGGTCTCCAGGTCGAGGGTGCGCCAGCCGAGCGGCCCGGCGTGGTGGTCGAAGTACCGGTCGATGGGGCCGGTGTAGACGATCGGCAGCTGCCCCCGGGCGGAGCCCTTGCTGAGCGGCTGGCCGTCTTCGAAGAAGTCGGTGCCGAGCCGCACGTCGATGCGCGGGTGCGCGGCCATCGCCTCGAACCAGGTGGCGTACCCGTGGGCGGGCAGCCCCTCGTAGGTGTCGGAGAAGTACCGGTTCTCGTACGTGTACCGCACGGGCAGCCGGGCGATCACGGAGGCGGGCAGCGCGCGCGGGTCGGTCTGCCACTGCTTGGCGGTGTAGTCGCGGATGAACGCCTCGTATAGCGGGCGGCCGATCAGCGAGATCGCCTTGTCCTCGAGGTTGGTCGGCGCCGTGCCGTCCCCGTGCTCGGCGGCCTGCGCGGCGACGAGCGCCCGCGCGGCCTCGGGGCCCATCGCGGTGCCGAAGAACTGGTTGAGGGTGCCGAGGTTGATCGGCAGCGGGTACACGGTGCCCGCGTGCGTCGAGTAGACCCGGTGCTGGTAGCCGGTGAACGCCGTGAACCGGCGCACGTAGTCCCAGACCCGCTCGTTCGAGGTGTGGAAGATGTGCGAGCCGTACCGGTGCACCTCGATGCCGGTGTCCGCGTCGACGCTGCTGTACGCGTTGCCGCCGAGGTGCTCGCGGCGGTCCACGACGGTGACGCGCAGGCCCGCCTCGGCGGCGCGCTCGGCGATCGTGAGACCGAACAGCCCGGCTCCGACGACGAGCAGGTCCATGACGCGCCTTCCGGTGGGGGTGGCGGCCGCGGTGGCCGCACGGGCGCTGCGAGTGTAGGGCGTGCGGGTGTGCGCGCGGTGGCTCTCCACCGAACGCCGACAGAACGTGCGCCCGAACCGACAGATCGTGCGCAGGGCCGTGGTGCTGCACCGGCCGGACGGTTCCCTGAGGGGGCCTCCTCGCTGCCCGAGACGTCGGGTGGGGCGGCCACACCCACGACTCGAAGGAGAGACTCCTCGTGAGCAGCAGAGCGGCGAAGAGGCCGATGTCCAACAAGAAGTTCGTTTCCATCTGGGCCCCGGTGCTGGGGCTCGTGCTCGTCATCGCGGTCGTCGCGAACATCCTCCTGGGGGTCTACTCCAACTGGGTGGCCTCGCAGCTCGGCACCGGGACCTACACGGTGAACAACGCCGACGGCACCGAGGACTGGGACACCGCGTACAACACGGCGGACTACGACACCGCCGAGGACGCCGAGGCCGCGGCCGACGCGCTCGTCCAGGAGATCGCCGCCGAGGGCATCGTCCTGCTGAAGAACGAGGGCGGCGCCCTCCCGCTGACCGGTGACGCCCCGCAGGTGACCCTGCTCGGCCGCACCGCCGCGGACCCGGTGTACGGCGGCTCGGGCTCCGGCTCGACCGACACCAGCACCGCGGTGAACTTCCGCGACGGCCTGGAGAACGCCGGCATCGGCGTCAACGGCACCGTCTACGACGAGCTCGCGGACTTCGCGGCGGACGCCCCGAAGACCAACATCGTCATGGACCAGCCGTCGCAGTCGGTCTACAACATCGGCGAGATGCCGGTCGCGGACTACTCCGACGACGCCCGCGCGAGCTTCGCGGACTACTCCGACGCCGCGGTGGTCGTCATCGGCCGCGCCGGTGGCGAGGGCGGTGACCTGGCGACCTCCATGGAGGGCTGGGACGACAAGTACACCGAGGGTCAGCACCAGCTCGAGCTGAACCAGGACGAGAAGGACCTCCTGGCGCTCGCCAAGGAGAACTTCGACACCGTCGTGGTCGCGGTCAACGCGTCCACCAGCATGGAGCTCGGCCCGGTCGCCGAGGACGCCGGCGTCGACGCGGTGCTGCAGCTCGGCTCCCCGGGCCAGTCCGGCCTGAACGCGCTGGGCGAGGTGCTGACCGGTGCGGTCAACCCGTCCGGCCGCACGGTCGACATCTACGCGGCGGACTTCACCGCCGACCCGACGTTCCAGAACTTCGGCAACTACGCGTACTCGAACATCTCGGGCCTCGGCACCGACGACTCGCGCGGTGTCGACGGCGGCGCCTACTTCGTCCAGTACGAGGAGGGCATCTACGTCGGGTACCGGTACTACGAGACCGCGGCCGTCGAGGGCTTCATCGACTACGACCAGGCCGTCGTGTACCCGTTCGGCTACGGCCTGTCCTACACGACGTTCTCCCAGGCCGTGACCGGGCAGCAGCTCGGCGAGGTCGACGGCGAGATCTCCGTGGACGTCGAGGTCACCAACACCGGTGACGTCGCGGGCAAGCAGGTCGTGCAGCTCTACTACTCGGCCCCGTACACCCCGGGCGGCATCGAGAAGTCCTCGGTCGTGCTCGGCGCGTTCGAGAAGACCGGCGTCATCGAGCCGGGTGCCTCCGAGACGGTGACCCTGACCCTCGCGGTCGAGGACATGGCCTCGTACGACTACGCCGTCGCCGCGGCCTACGTGCTGGACGCCGGTGACTACGTGCTGACCGTCCAGGACGACTCGCACACCGTCACCGCGGGCACCGAGCCGATCACCTACACGGTCGACGAGACCGTCACGTACTCCGGCGACGACCACCGCGCCTCCGACGAGGTCGAGGTCACGAACCAGTTCGACGACGTGAACGCGGCGTTCGTCGACACCGCCGAGGAGGGCAAGATCCTCAACATGTCCCGCGCGGACTTCGCCGGGACCTTCCCGACGGCGCCCACCGCGGCCGACATGGTCGCCTCCGAGGAGACCGTCGCGGCGTTCGAGCCGTACGACGCCGCCGCCGTGAACGGCGCGTCCGACGCCGAGATGCCGACGCAGGGCGCCGAGGGCGACCTCTCCCTGATCGACATGCGCGGCCTCGCGTACGACGACCCGCAGTGGGACGCGCTGCTCGACCAGATCACCGTCTCCGAGATGACCTCCGTCATCCTGAACGGCGCGTACAACTCCGGCGCGATCAACTCGATCGCCAAGGAGGTCGCGAACGACTACGACGGCCCCGCCGGCTTCAGCTCGTTCATCAACGACGCGATCTCCGGTGTGGCGTACCCGTCCGAGGTGCTGCTGGGCCAGACCTGGAACAAGGACCTGGCGCACGCCATGGGCGTGTCCATCGGCAACGAGGCGCTGACCCTCGACGCCAACGGCTGGTACGCGCCGGCGGTCAACCTGCACCGCTCGCCGTTCGCGGGCCGCAACTTCGAGTACTACTCGGAGGACCCGCTGCTGTCCGGCGCGCTCGCGACCGAGGTCGTCGAGGGTGCCGCCACCAAGGGCGTCTACACCGCGATGAAGCACTTCGCGATGAACGACCAGGAGACCAACCGCATCAACCACGGTGTGGCCACCTGGGCGAACGAGCAGGCGATCCGCGAGATCTACCTCAAGGCGTTCGAGCTGCCCTACAAGAACGCGATGATGGAGATCTCCTACATCACCGACGACGAGGGCACGGTCGGCACCCAGGAGATGCGGGCCGCCACGGCCGTCATGTCCTCGTTCAACCGGATCGGCAACACGTGGGCCGGTGGCTCCGAGGCGCTGATGACGAACGTCCTGCGCGACGAGTGGGGCTTCCGCGGCTACGCGATCACCGACTTCAACCTGTACGAGTACATGTACCCGGACCAGGCCATCAAGGCTGGCTCGGACCTCATGCTCACGTTCCAGCCGATGAAGGTGCTCGCCGACACGACCTCCGCCGAGGCCGTGACGAACATCCGCAAGTCGACGCACAACATCCTGTACACCGTCGCGAACTCCAACGCGATGAACGGGTTCGCGACCGGCACGACCGTCGACTACACGCCGCCGACCTGGCGCTACGTGCAGATCGCGGTGGACGTGGTGCTCGGCATCCTGCTGGTGCTCGGCGTGGTCTACGTCGTGCGCCGGGTGCGCAAGCACAAGGACCTGCCGCAGGACGAGGCCGCCCCCGAGGCGTCCGTCGACACCGAGGACGCAGCGGGTACCCCCACCCGCTGAGCCCCACCTCCCGGCCGGTCCGCACGTCGGACCGGCCGGGACCCGGTCGCCGCCGGGTCGTGGGGGCTCCCTCCCCGCGCCCCGGCGGCGGCTCCCGAGCCGCACCTTGCGAAGGACGCCGCACGCGATGACCGAGAACCTGACCCTCCTGGAGAAGGCCGCCCTGCTCACGGGCAAGACCGTCTGGGAGACCCACGACCTGCCCCGCCACGGCGTCCGCTCGCTGTGGCTGGCGGACGGCCCGCACGGCGTGCGCAAGCAGCTCGGTGCGGCCGACCACCTCGGCATCGCCGCGTCGCAGCCCGCCACCTGCTTCCCCACGGCCGCCGGTCTGGCGAGCGCCTGGGACCCCGAGCTGGCCGAGGAGGTCGGGCGGGCGCTCGGCGCCGAGGCCGCCGCCCAGGACGTCGACGTCCTGCTCGGCCCGGGCCTGAACATCAAGCGCTCCCCGCTGGGCGGGCGCAACTTCGAGTACGTCTCCGAGGACCCGCTGCTGGCCGGGAAGGTCGCCGCCGGTCTGGTGCGCGGCATCCAGTCGGCCGGTGTGGCGGCGTGCCCCAAGCACTACGCGGCGAACTCCCAGGAGCTGCGCCGGATGGCGTCGGACTCCGTGGTCGACGAGCGGACGCTGCGCGAGATCTACCTGACGGCGTTCGGCATCGTCGTGACCGAGGCGCAGCCCCGGACGATCATGTCGGCGTACAACCTGGTCAACGGCGTCTACGCGCACGAGGACCCCTTCCTGCTGACGCAGGTCCTGCGCGAGGAGTGGGGCTTCGACGGCGCGGTCATCTCCGACTGGGGCGGCTCGAACGACGTGGTCGCCGCGGCCGCCGCGGGCGGCACGCTGGAGATGCCGGCCGCGGGCCTGGACTCCGCCCGCCAGCTCGTCGCCGCCGTGCGCGAGGGCCGCCTCGCGGAGGCCGACCTGGACGCCCGCGCCGCCGAGGTGCTGCAGCTGGTGCGGGAGGCCCGGGAGCCGGGTACCGCTGCCGCGGTGGACGTCGAGGCGCACCACGCCCTGGCGCGCCGCGTCGCGGCGCGGACTGCGGTGCTGCTCCGCAACGAGGAGTCCGTGCTGCCGCTGGCCGCCGGGACCCGCGTCGCGGTCATCGGCGACTTCGCCCGCACCCCGCGCTACCAGGGCGCCGGGTCGTCGGCCGTGAACCCCACCCGCCTCGACTCCGTCCTGGACGTCATCGGGGAGTCCGGCCTGGAGATGACCGCGTTCGCCGCGGGCTTCCAGCGCAACGGCACCCCGGACGCCGGGCTGCGGGCCGAGGCCGTCGCCGCCGCGCAGGGCGCCGACGTCGCGCTGCTGTTCCTCGGGCTGGACGAGATCGCCGAGTCCGAGGGCCTGGACCGCGAGCACCTGCGCCTGCACGCCGCGCAGACCGAGCTGCTCGAGGCCGTCGCCGCGGTCAACCCGAACGTCGTCGTGGTGCTGTCCGCCGGCGGCGTGGTCGAGATGCCGTGGCTCGGTGCCACGAAGGCCGTCGTGCACGGGTACCTCGCCGGCCAGGCCGGCGCGGGCGCGCTGCTCGACGTGCTCACCGGCGTCGCGAACCCCGCGGGCCGCCTGGCCGAGACCGTGCCGGTGCGCCTGTCGGACACCCCGACCGCCGAGACCTTCCCGGGTCGCCAGCGCACCGCGGAGTACCGCGAGGGCCTGTACGTCGGGTACCGGTACTACACGACCGCGGACGTCCCGGTGACCTTCCCGTTCGGCTTCGGGCTGTCGTACACGACCTTCGCGTACGCCGACCTCACCGCGACCGCGGACTCCGCGACGGTCACCGTGACCAACACCGGCGCCGTGCGCGGGGCCGACGTCGTCCAGGTGTACGTGCGCCGCGAGACCCCGGGCGTGCACCGCCCCGACCGGACCCTCGCCGGGTTCGCCCGCGTCGAGCTCGAGCCGGGGGAGTCCGCCACGGTCACCGTGCCGCTCGGCGACGCGGCCTTCCGGCACTGGGACACCGTCACCGGCGCGTGGCAGGTCGAGCAGGGCACCTACGCCGTGCTCGCCGGCGCCCACGTGGACGACCTGCCGCTGTCCGTCCCCGTCGCCGTGACCGGCACCATGGCGCCCGCGACGGATGACCCCGCCCTGGCCCGGTACGCCCGTGCCGACGTCCGCCGCGTCCCCGACGCCGACTTCGCCGCGCTGCTCGGCCGCCCCGTGCCGCCGTCGTCCTGGTCCGGCCCGCTCGGCGTGAACGACGCCCTCGGCCGGATGCAGACGGCGCGCTCGCCGCTGGCTCGCCTCGCCTACCGGGTCCTGGCCTGGCAGCGCGACCGCGCGGACAAGAAGGGCAAGCCGGACCTGAACATCCTGTTCCTGCTCAACATGCCGTTCCGCGCCATCGGGAAGATGACGAACGGCATGGTCAGCACCGAGATGGTCGACGGCATCGTCCGCATCGTCAACGGCCGCTTCTTCTCCGGGGCGGGCGCCGTGGTCGGCGCGTTCTTCCGCAACCGCAGCGCCAACCGCCGCACCGCGCGCGAGCTGCGCGGCGACGCCTGAGACCAGCTCACAGAAGAGAGAACCCCCGTGCTCACCCGCATGCGCGCCGCCTGGCGCTCGTTCGCCGAGAAGCGTCCCGGCATCGCCCAGTTCGTCGTGTTCTTCGTGCTGTCCAACGGCATCACCGTGCTGCAGCTCGCCCTCATGCCCGCGATCAAGTGGGTCTTCGGGATGACGTCGCTCGTGGACACCTCGTTCCAGGTGTGGCCCATCGGGTCCAACCCGGACGGCTCGCAGTACTTCGTCTTCGACTACGCCGCCGGGGCCCTGCCGGCGGGCGGCGGCGGGCTCGCGTACTTCCTCGCCGTGCAGATCACGCTGCTGATCGCCCAGGTGATCAACTTCTTCGCCCAGCGGAACATCACGTTCAAGTCCAACTCGTCCGTGGCGAAGGCGGCGTCCTGGTACGCCATCGCCTATGTCATCATCACCCTGGTCGCGGCGGCGCTGCAGGGTCTGTACAAGGCACCGATCTACGACCTGTTCATCGACACCTGGAACATGGGCGGCACCGGGGAGACCCTCGCCGACGTCGTCACCATGATCATCAACTCGGCGATCTCGTTCTGGGTGTTCTTCCCGATCTTCAAGGTCATCTTCCGGCAGGAGCCCGAGGAGGCCGCACCGGCCGCGGCCGGTGATCCCACGGAGGTGCGCTCGGCGTGAGGCCAGCCGCGAGCCCGGTGCTGTCCGTCGTCGTCCCCGCGTACAACGCGGAGGGCTACCTCGCGCGGGCGCTGGACACGCTCGTCGGCTGGGGGCCGGACGTCGAGGTCGTCGTCGTGGACGACGGCTCGACGGACGGCACCGCCGCGCTCGCGCACACGTACGTCGACCGGTACCCCGGTGAGGTGCGGCTGCTGCGCAAGCCCAACGGCGGCCACGGCTCCGCGATCAACACGGGCCTGGACCACGCGCGCGGCGCCTACCTCAAGGTGGTCGACGCCGACGACTGGCTCGACCGGGACGCGCTCGCCCGCGTCCTCGACACCCTGCGCGGGTTCCTCGCGGACGAGCGGCCCGTCGACCTCCTCGTCTCCAACTTCGTGTACGAGAAGGTCGGCAAGCGCACCAAGACCGCCGTGCGGTACCGCGGCGCCCTGCCGACCGGGCAGGTCGTGCCGTGGTCCGGCACCCGCGGGTTCGGCAAGCGGCAGTACCTGATGATGCACGCGCTCATCTACCGCACCGCCGTGCTGCGCGAGGCCGGTCTCCGGCTCCCCGAGCACACGTTCTACGTCGACAGCCTCTACGCGCTGGTGCCGCTCGCGCACGTCTCCACGCTGTACTACCTGGACGTCGACCTGTACCGGTACTTCATCGGCCGCGCCGACCAGTCCGTGCAGGAGGCGGTCATGCTCCGCCGCATCGACCAGCAGCTGCGCGTCAACCGGCTGATGCTCGAACACGTCTCCCGGGTGCGGGTCACCGACCGGCGGCTGCGCGCCTACCGGCTGCACTACGTCGAGATCATCTGCACGGTGTCCTCGATCCTGCTCATCCGGGCCGGCACCCCCGAGTCGCTGGCCGAGCGCGACCGGCTCTGGTCCGAGCTGCGCCGGCAGGACTTCTGGCTGTACCGCAAGGTCCGGTGGACCGTCCTCGGCCACCTCTCCAACCTCCCGGGCCCGGCGGGCCGGCGCGTGAGCGTCCTGGCCTACCGCGTCGCCCAACGAGCCATCGGCTTCAGCTGACCCCAGACGCTGCGCCGCCCAGCGCGGCGTCGCCCGCGCCCGGCGGCGCCGAAGGACAGGTCTCGCCTGCGCGGACCCTGGTGCGGGCAGGCCGACGTCGTCCTCTCGGCGGGCCCGCGCCGCGTCAGGGGACGGCGGGCGGGGCGGCGAGCGTGGCCGTCGGGGCGGGCGACGAGGGCGCGCTCGGGCTCGTCGCCGGGACCGTGATGGAGATCGTCACCGTCGCGGAGTCGCCGAACTGGGCCGAGGCGTAGCCGACCGCCGGGCCGAGCAGGGCCGCCCCGACCAGCAGGGTGCCGAGCACGAGCCGCCCCCACGGCCCGAGGAGCCGGGCGTCGTCGGGGTCCGTGACCCGCGCCTCAGCCGAGGAGGAGCGCATCGTCGTGCCGTTCGCGGGCGGAGGGGCGGCGCTGCTCACCGGCGGCGCGGCGGGCGCGGCGGTCGTCCAGCAGCGAGACGACCTCGAGCGCCGCCAGCGCGGCCAGCGGCGGCACGAGCATCGCGGCGCGGCCCTGCGCGGAGCCCGCCCAGTCGAGCACCCAGCCCCACCGCGGGTAGACGTCGAGGATGATGCCGCGCACCTGGGACAGCGGCGTCGCGTCCGGGTCGGGCTCGAGGTTCGCGTCGCCCTTGGTGAAGATGTACGGCCGGGTCAGGGCCTCGCCGGTCTCGGGGTCGTAGGTCTGGACCATCTTCCCGGTGGCCTCGTCCTGCTGCATGACCGGCAGGTTCCGCAGGGCGATGATCCGGTGCGTGACGAGCTGGTCGGACCCGGCGGGCCAGAACGTCGCGACCTGCCCGACCCGCAGCTGCGAGGGGTCGTCGATGCGGCGCATGACGACGGCGTCACCGGCGTCGAACGCGCCCTGGTCGTCCCCGGCCATCGACCCGGAGGTGACGATGAGCAGCCGCTGGCCGTTCGCCTGGAACCACAGCGGCACCGCGAGGGAGGTCGCGTAGGCGAGTCCGCACACCACGATCACCGTCCACAGCGCGCTGCGCAGGGCCCGGCGGCGCGGGCTCACCGGGGTCGCGTGCCGAGGGCGCTCGGGGTGCGGCGCCCGGCGCTCGACCGGCGGGTGCGGTGTCATCGGCTTCCGGGGCCTCGGGTGGTCGACGGGTCGGCGGGTCAGCTCGTGGCGTGGGGGTCCGTGGGGTCCTGCTCCGCGAGGAAGGTCAGCGCCAGGTCGGCGCTGGCGTCCTGGAACTCGTTGCCGAGCTCCAGCGGCACGGACACCCGGGCGCACAGGTCCTCGGTGCCCGCGGCGATGAGGCGGCGGTCGGTGGGCACGATCTGGGTCGCGGAGCCGGACATGCCGGGGCCGGAGGTGCCGATCGGCGTCGCGCTCGCGAGCCCGGTCTCCGTGCAGGACGCGGCGGGAACGGCGAACAGGTCGAGCGTGAGTTGCCCGGCGAGCCCGGTGCCCTGGGTGTCGGTGGCGGCGTACTGGACGCCGTAGACCAGCGCGAGCGACCCGGCGTTCTGCACGGTGACGGGGCTGTACACCTGGTCGCCGGGCGCGAGGTCGCCGGGGGGCAGCACGAACGCGGCGTCCTCGCCCGCGGCGATGTCGACGGTGCCGGTGGTGATGCCGGAGCGGCCGGTGTCGTCGTTGTCGGTGAAGATCGCCGACGTGACCAGGGAGGTCATGCCGAGGCCGGCCATGCCCAGGATCGCCACGGTGGTGATCAGGCGCCGGCGGCGGGCCGGGTCGCGCCGCGGTGCGGGCGGCGTGATCATCTCGCGGAGCAGCTCGTCCATCCGGGTGGTCGTCCTCACGGGTGAGTCGAAACGGGGCTTATCAGGGGTTATCGGTCAGATGGTCGCGCACCTTGAGGCGAAACGCCCGATTCTCGGGTGACGGATGTGACGGCGTGTCGCGTGCCCGAGTCAGCCGTGGGTCGGGGCAGGTCCTCGGGCCGCAGCCGGTCCGCCGGCACGGCGGGGGAGTAGAGGTAGCCCTGCGCCTGGTCGACGGTGAGCCGGCGCAGCGCGTCCACGACCACCTCGTCCTCGACGCCCTCGGCGACGACCTGCAGCCCGAAGGAGTGCGCGAGGTCGACCATGGCCTTGACGACGACCACGGAGCTCGACCCGCCCCGCGTGGCGAGGTCCGCGACGAACAGGCGGTCGATCTTCAGGCCGTGCACCGGCAGGTCGCGCAGCTGGGAGATCGAGGTGTTGCCGATGCCGAAGTCGTCGATGGAGACCCGCACGCCCATGTCGCCGAGCCGCGCGAGCACGGGTACGACGCGGGACGGGTCGCTGACCAGGGCGGTCTCGGTGATCTCGACCTCCAGCAGCGCGGAGGGCACCTCGTGCCGGTCGAGCAGGTCCTCGATGACGTCCACGACGCCGTGCGACGTGACGTCGTGCGCCGACAGGTTGACCGCGACCGGGACCGGCTCCCCGGTGCGGGACCACACGGCGAGCTGGGCGACGCAGGCCCGCAGCGCGTACCGGGTGAGGTCGTGGATGAGGCCGGACTGCTCGGCGAGCGGCACGAACAGGTCGGGCGGCAGCATCCCGCGGGTGGGGTGCCGCCAGCGCATCAGAGCCTCGAGACCGACGGTCCGTCCGGTGCGCAGGTCGATCTTGGGCTGGTAGTGCAGCTCGAGCTCGTCGTCCACCCCGAGCGCGCGGTGCAGATCGCCCAGCAGCACGAGGCGGGCGGGGGAGGAGTCGTCCTCCTCCGGGGAGTACACGGAGACGCCGAGGCGGTGCGTCTTCGCGGTGTACATCGCGACGTCGGCCATCCGCATCAGCGAGGACGCGTCCTCGGCGTGGTCGGGCAGGCACGCCACGCCGATGGAGGTGTCCACGTGCAGGGCGAGGTCGCCGAGCATGAACGGCGGCACGAACAGCTGCCGGACCCGGCGGGCGGCGGCCTCGGCGTCCGCGACCGTGCCGACGTCGGGCAGCAGGATCGCGAACTCGTCGCCGCCGAGCCGGGCGACCATGTCGTCGTGCCGCAGCGCGTCGCGCAGCCGGTGCGCCACCTGCTCGAGCAGCTCGTCGCCGCGGTCGTGGCCGAGGGAGTCGTTGATGTCCTTGAACCGGTCGACGTCGAGCAGCGCGAGACCGACGGTGGTGCCCCCGGCGTGCGCGTCGGCGAGGGCGCGCTCCAGCCGGTCGGCGAGCATCCGGCGGTTCGGCAGGCCGGTCAGGGAGTCGAGCAGCGCGAGCCGGGCGTTCTCCAGGGCCGAGGACTGCAGCCGCCGCGACGCGTTCCACACGGTGCGGAACAGCAGCAGCCACAGCAGGGCGAGGCCGCCGGCGACCACGAGGGTCACGGTGCGGGTGGCGGAGGCGACGGCGTCGGTGGTGGCCTGGTAGTCGAGCATGACGTCGGCCGCGCCGACCACGACGCCGTCGTGCTGCACGGGCACGTACACGCTCAGCAGGGTCGACTCGGTGCCGCCGACCTCCGAGCCGCGCACCTCGGTGACCACCTCGGCGTCGGGCTCGCGCTGCCGGGTGGCGGCGTCCAGCCGGTCGCCGTCGGGGAACCCGGTGGTCGCGTCGTTGGAGTCGTAGAGCAGCGTGCCGTCGACGGTCCACAGCCGCAGGCTGCGCAGGTCCCGGAACCCCTCGACCTGCTCGCTGACCTCGGCGCGCTCGGCGGGGGAGAGCACACCGACCGTGAACGCCTGGTCGGGGACGGAGGACGTCGCGTAGGACTCGATCGACCGGGCGAGGGCGATGCCGTCCCGGCGCGCCTGGTCCTGCATGACGTTCGAGGTGACCAGGACGAGCGTGACGCCGAGCGCGAGCATGGCGACGATGCTGACCACGGCGAAGTACCGGGTCAGGGGCCAGCGGCGGTGTGCGGTTGCCAGCTCGGGCCTCGAGTCCTGGAGGGTGGGTGACGCCGGGTTCCCGGTCGTCCCCGCCGACACTACGGTCGGGATGCCGGAAATGGCGAGAAGATCCCCGTTGCGGCGTTTCGCCCGGTTTGCCCGGTGGATGAAATCGCAGCCCAGGGGGCTGCTGCACCCGGTCGGCGCACGCCCGTCACCACGTCCCCGGGATAGCCTCCGAGCGCCCCTGCCCGCCCCCCCACCCCCTGGACGGACCACCCCGCATGCACGAGCTCGCCCTCTGCTCCGTCGAGCAGGACGGTCGTACCGTCCTCGACGGCTACGTCCGGACGTTCGAGGACGGCGTGCTGTGGATGGGCACCGAGGGCATCGTGCGCGGCGTCGCGGAGGACGAGACCTACCTCCTGCGCGTGCTGGACGACGCCCGCGGCGAGTGCGTGTACCAGGGCGACGTCGCCCGGATCTCGGCCGACACCGTGGCGTTCACCGGCGTCGAGCTGCTGTCGACGCTGCAGAAGCGGGCCGTCGCGCGCGTCGCCGTGCAGGTCGAGTGCGAGGGCTTCGCCAGGCTCGCCGCCGACCCCGACGCCGAGGACGCGCACCACGAGTCCGACCCGCAGGACGCCGAGAAGGACGCCGACGAGGTGCGCATGCGCTTCACCGTGCTCGACGTCTCCGCGCACGGGATGCGTATGATGAGTCAGACCGAGCTGCCTCCGGGCAGCACGGTGAGGTTCGTCTTCCCCGAGCTGTCGGACGCGTTCTGGCTGCAGGCGGTCGTCGTCCGCGCCCAGCCCTCGCGCACCGGGACGCACTACGGCTGCCAGTTCGTCGAGACCTCCCCGCGGGAGACGGACGCCCTCTTCCGCTACGTCCTGCGCACGCAGGGCGCCCTGCGCCGCCAGCAGACGCTCGCCTGACCGAGCCGCCGGCGCCGGTCGCCGCCCTCGCGCGGACGTCGCGGGTCCCGACCCGACGCCGGAAAGGCGCTCTCGTATGCCCAGCTTCACCGATCTCGGTGTGCCCTCCTCGCTCGCCCGCTCCCTCGCCGGGCGCGGCATCACCGAGCCGTTCCCGATCCAGGCCGCCACGCTGCCCGACACCCTCGCGGGCAAGGACGTCCTCGGCCGCGGCCGCACCGGCTCCGGCAAGACCGTGGCGTTCGCGCTGCCCGTCGTCGCGCGCCTGTCCGACTCGAAGGCCCAGCGCGCCAAGGCCCGCCCCCGCGCGCTGATCCTCGCCCCGACCCGCGAGCTCGCGACCCAGATCCACGCGACCGTCGAGCCGCTGGCCACCACCGCGGGCCTGACCTCGACCACCGTCTTCGGCGGCGTCGCGCAGAGCCGCCAGGTGTCGGCGCTCAACGGTGGCATCGACGTGCTCATCGCCTGCCCCGGGCGGCTCGAGGACCTCATCAAGCAGGGCCTGTGCTCGCTCGACGCCGTCGAGATCACGGTGCTGGACGAGGCCGACCACATGGCCGACCTCGGCTTCCTGCCCGTCGTGAAGCGCCTGCTCGACAAGACCCCGCGCGGCGGCCAGCGCCTGCTGTTCTCGGCGACGCTGGACAACGGCGTCGACATCCTGGTCAAGCGGTACCTCGACCAGCCGACCACGCACTCGGTCGACCCGGCCGTCGCGCCCGTCTCCACGATGACGCACCACGTGCTCGTCGTCGCGGACGCCGACGCCAAGAAGCAGGTCGTGCACGAGCTCGCCTCCGGCACCGGCCGCCGCGTGCTGTTCACCCGCACCAAGCACCAGGCGAAGAAGCTCGCGAAGCAGCTCACGCAGGACGGCATCCCCGCCGTCGACCTGCAGGGCAACCTCGGCCAGGGCGCGCGCGAGCGCAACCTCGGCGCGTTCACGTCCGGCGAGGTCAAGGTGCTCGTCGCCACGGACATCGCCGCGCGCGGCATCCACGTGGACGACGTCGAGCTCGTCGTGCACGTCGACCCGCCGGCCGAGCACAAGGCGTACCTGCACCGCTCCGGCCGCACCGCCCGCGCGGGCTCCGGCGGCGACGTCGTGACGGTCCAGCTGCCCGAGCAGGCCGGGGACGTCCGCGACCTCACCCGCAAGGCGAAGATCACCGTCACCCCGCAGCGCGTCGCGCCCGGGTCGCCGGTCGTCGCCGCGCTCGTCGGCGAGGTCGCCCCGCACGTCGCCCCGGCGCCCCCGGCCGCGCCGCAGCAGCAGCGCGCGTCCCGC
>NZ_RFFI01000050.1 GCF_003696205.1 Cellulomonas triticagri | reverse complement strand
CGCGCTGCCCCGGGTGCGGGTGCTGCCCGAGCCCGCTCCCGTCGCCGGGGACCGCGCGGGTGGCTGGGCGGCGCTCGACCGGGCGGTGTCGGCGGGGGTGGCGGCCGCCCGGGGGGAGGCGCCGACGGCGCACGTCGCCGTGCTGCTCGGTGACCTGCCGGGGCTCGACCCGACGGAGCTCGACGGGGCGCTCGCGTTCGCTGAGGAGCACCCGCGCGCGGTGCTGCCCGACGCCCAGGGCACCGGCACGACGCTGCTGACCGCCCGGGCCGGGCAGGTGCTGACCCCGGCGTTCGGGGGTGGGTCGGCCGCGGCGCACGCGGCGCTCGGGCACGTGGTCCTGGACCTGCCGGAGGCGTCCACGCTCCGGCACGACGTGGACGTCCCGGAGGACCTGGCCGCGCTCGCGGCCCGGGAGGTCCCGGGCCGCACGGGCGCGCTGCTGCACCGCCTGCGCTGACCCGGTCGCCTAGGAGGCGTGCACCTCGACGGGGACGTCGCCCGCGCGGGACCTGAGGCACGCGACGACCCGGTCGAGGTCGGCGCGCTCGGCGTCCGGCACGAGCGCCACGGTGGTCGCGACGGGCGGGTCGACCGGGGCGGTGAGTGCGCTGGCGACGGCCGGGTCGGTGACGCACCCGCCGAGGTCGTCGTGGCCTGGCCCGACCGCGACCGACCACGGTCCGGGCTGCTGCGGGGTGCTCGGCGGCGGGGGAGCGGCGGTCGCGAGCGCCCAGCCGAGCGCCACCGCGGCGCACCCGCCGACCGCACCCACCACGACCCGTCGCCTCGCCACCCGAGCCCTCCCGTCTGCGCCTACGCTCCGCGTCCCCGCCGATCACCGTGGGCGGATGCGGAAACCGTAGGGCTCACGCCCCCACGAGGGCCAGGGCCGCGGCCGCGATGCGGGCCGTCGTCGGGACGTCGTGCATGAGAGTGGGGGCAGCGGACGCCCGCCAGCCGTCCGCGCGGAGGGCCGCCGCGGCGTCCGTGTCGACGTCGTCGACGAGCCACGCGTCCAGCACGCCCGGGCCGTCGAGCCCGGGCGTGCCGTCCGGGCCCCGGCGCCCGAGGTAGCGCGCCACCGCCTCGGCGGTGGCGTCGACGCCGACGGTCGCGAGGCACTGCGCCGCCATCCCGCGCACGGCCGCGCCGCCGACGATGGGCGACACGCCCACCACTGGTGCGGGACTCGCCGCCAGCGTCTCCCGGACCCCGGGCACGGCCAGGATGGTCGACACCGACACCACCGGGTTGGACGGCGGCAGCACGACGACGTCCGCACTGGTCAGCGCGTCGAGCACCCCCGGCGCCGGCGTCGAGGCAGCCAGCCCGACCTGCTCGAACCGCAGCGCCGGCAGCGCCGCGCGGTGCCGCACCCACCACTCCTCGAAGTGGATCAGCCGCTCGCCGCCGCCCTCGGCGTCCGCCACGACCACGTGCGTCTCGACCGGCTGGTCGGACATCGGCAGCAGCCGCACCCCCTGCCCGGCGAGGTCCCACCGCCGCGCCAGCCGCTCGGTCGCCTCGGTCAGCGTCAGCCCCTCGCGCAGCCACTGGGTGCGGGCGAGGTGGGTGGCGAGGTCGAGGTCCCCGAGCGTGAACCAGTCCCAGCCGACGTCGTACGCGGCGAGGTCGGCGCTGACCCGGGAGGTCTCGTCGCGGCGTCCCCAGCCCTGCTCCTCGTGCACGGCCCCGCCGAGCGTGTACATGAGGGTGTCGAGGTCGGGGCAGACGCGGACGCCGTGCAGCCACATGTCGTCGCCGGAGTTCGCGACGACGGTGACCTCGGCGGTGGTGCCGCCGTGGCCGTCGGGGTGCCGGTCGCGCAGCAGGGCGAGCAGCCCGCGGGTGAACCGGGCGCCGCCGACGCCGCCGGACAGGACGGTGATCCTCATGGTGCTCCTGGGGTCGGTGCGGGGGCGGCCTCGCCGAACGCGATGACCGGCCGCCCGGTGCGGGGGTTGGTCAGCACGACGGCGTCGACCCCGTAGACCTCCCGCACCAGGTCGGTGGTGAGCACGGTGCGCGGGTCCCCGGCGGCGACGAGCCGGCCGTGCGCGAGCACGAGGACGTGCGCGCAGTACGCGGCGGCGAGGTTGAGGTCGTGCAGCGCGGCGACGGTGGTGCGCCCGAGGTCCCGCACGAACGCCAGCAGGGACAGCTGGGCGCTGACGTCGAGGTGGTTGGTCGGCTCGTCGAGGAGCAGCAGCTCGGGCTCCTGGGCGAGCGCCCGGGCGATGTGCACGCGCTGCCGCTCGCCGCCGGACAGCGCGGCCCAGGGCCGGTCGGCGAGGTGCGCGGCGTCGGCGGAGCGCAGCGCGTGGTCGACGGCCTCGGCCTCGGCGGTGTCGGTGCCCCAGAGGGTCCGGTAGGGGATGCGCCCGAGCGCGACGACCTCGCGCACCGTGAGCGGCACGGTGGACGACGACTCCTGCTCCAGCAGCGCGATGCGGCGGGCGCGCTCACGGCGCGGCACCGCGTGCACGGGCACGTCGTCCACGAGCACGGCCCCGGCCTCGGGGTCGAGCAGCCCGGCGACGAGGCGCAGCAGGGTGGTCTTGCCCGCGCCGTTGGGTCCGAGCAGCCCGGTGAGCGCGCCGGGCGGCGGGGTGGCGTCGACGCCGTCCACGACCCACCGGCCGCCGAGGCGGGTGCCGACGCCGCTGATCCTCAGGTCCACGCCGACCCCCGGCCGCGGCGCAGCAGCACGGCGAACACCGGGACGCCGATCAGCGCGGTGACGATCCCGACGGGCAGCTCGCGCGGGTCGAACAGGGTGCGCGCCCCGGTGTCCGCCCAGACCAGGGAGATCGCCCCGACGACCGCCGCGACCGGCAGCAGCCGCCGGTGCGCGGGCCCGGTGATCGCGGACACCGCGTGCGGGAGCACCAGCCCGACGAACCCGATCGACCCGCTGACCGCGACCATGGCCCCGGTGAGCAGCGCGACGAGCGTCATCAGCACCCACCGGGTCCGGTCGACGTCGATGCCGAGCGCGGCCGCGGCGGTGTCCCCGAACGCGAACGCGTCCAGCCGTACCGCCGAGCCGACCAGCACCGTCCCCACGACGACCAGCGCGACCGTCGAGATCGCCACGGACTGCCACGTGGACCCGGCGAGCGAGCCCAGCAGCCAGTTGAGGATCTCCCGGTAGGAGTCGCCGGTGGCCGACCAGAAGATGACGAACGACGTGCCCGCGGCCGCGAGCTGCGACACCGCGAGCCCGCCGAGCACCGCGCGCCCGGGGGTGAGCACCCCGCCGACCCGCGCGAGGCTCAGCGTCGCGACCAGCGCGGCGAGCGCCCCGGCGAACGCCGCGACCGGCAGCAGCAGCCCGACCCCGAGGACCAACACCGCGACCGCCCCGAGCGACGCCCCCGACGACAGCCCCAGCAGGTAGGGGTCGGCGAGCGGGTTGCGCGTGAGGCTCTGCATGACCGCACCCGCCAGCGCGAGCCCCGCGCCGACGGCCGCGCCGGTGAGCACCCGCGGCAGCCGCAGCTCCCACACGATCGCGTCGGTCAGCACCGGCACCCCGCCCGGCTCGCCGGCCGCGGGCCCGAGGTGCAGGTGCCCGGCGATGCTCCGGGCGACGTCGACGACCGCCAGGTCGGCGGGCCCGATCGTCACGCACACCAGGACCGTGGCGACCAGCAGCACCACCCCGACCAGCAGCGTCGGCAGCAGCGGCGGCCGCCAGGGCGCGCGGCCGGCCCCGGACGCGGCCCGGTCGCCGGGTCGCGTCCCGGGGGCGGCTGCCGGTCCGGGCGGGGGAGGTGCGGTCATGTCGTGGGTCAGCCGCCCAGCGCGGCGAGCTGCTCGGTCAGGGAGACCACGGCGTCCGCGTTGCGGACCCCGGCCTCCGCCGCCGGGAACGGCACGGTCAGGTAGCGGTGCTCCCGCACGGCGGTGAGCTGGTGGGTCGCCGCGTTGCCCTCCAGCAGGGCGATCTTGCTCTCCGCGGTGTTCCAGGTCGCGTCGACCAGCACGATGACGTCGGGGTCGGCCGCGACGACCTGCTCCCACCCGGCGGACGTCCAGGTGTCGTGCACGTCCGCGAAGATGTTGGTGAGCCCGGCGGCGTCCAGCATCATCTGCGGCGCGCCGATGCCCGCCCCCACGTACGGGGTGTCCGTCCCCGAGGAGTACCAGAGCGCCGTGGTCTCCTCGGCGGGCGGCTCGACGGAGTCGAGGGCGGCCTGCTGCTCCGCGATGAGGTCCTCGGCGCGGTCCTCGACGCCGAACACCGACGCGATCTCGCGCTGCTCGTCGAACAGCCCCTCGAACGTCAGCGGGTCCGGCATGTAGTCCGGCTCCTTGCACGCGGCGGGGGACACGTACGTCCCGACGCCGAGCCCCTGGAGCGCGTCGCGCTCGCCCGCGCCGTCGGCGGAGAAGTTCGACTCCCAGCCCGCGTAGACGAAGTCCGGCTGCGCGGCGAGCAGCGCCTCCTGCCCGGGGACCTTGTCCGAGAGCACCGGCACCGCGTCGTACGCGGCCGTCCAGTCCTCGCGCACCGGCCCGTCCAGGAACGCCGTCCCGATCAGCCGGTCCTCCAGCCCGAGCGCGAGCATCGTCTCGATCGACGTGGACTTGATCGCCACGACCCGCTCGGGCGGGGCCTCGACGGTGACCTCGGTGCCGCAGTTGTCGAGGGTGACGGGCTCGAACCCGGTGCCGGCGGTGCTGCTCGCGGTGCCGGCGTCGGGGACGGCGTCGCCGTCGGCGGACGCGGTACCGCAGGCGGTCAGCGCGACGACCGCCAGGGCGGCGGGCAGCGCCAGGAGGACGCGGGGGGTCGTGGGTCGGGTGCTGCGCACGGGTGCTCCTCACGGGCGGGCCGGCGCCGGGCGGGAGGGCCGCGGCGCGGGCCGGTGCGGGCGGCGACGTCCGGGGACGCCGCGGTCCGCCGGTGGACGTCTGGTCGCCGTCCCGCGCGGGAGCCGGAGGGGCGGCGCGGGCCGGAAGGGGGAGGGGGTGCACGTCGCGCCCGGTGGCTGCGCCGCCCAAGCGCGGGCGGCGACGTCCGGGCCACGTCCGGCCCGGTCCACGACCACCCTACGCCCGCCGCCCCGCAGGTCACACGCCCTCCCGCGCCCTCGCCCGAGACGGGGCGGGTCAGGGAGCCGCGGCGGTCGCCAGGGCTCGGGCTGCGCGGGCGACCTCCGGGGGGCCGCCCGCCAGGGCGGCGACCGTCACGCGGACGTGGCCCGCCCCGCCCGGGTCGTCGGCGTCGCCAGGGGTGTCGGGGCCCGCGCGGAAGGGGCGGCCGCGCGCGACCGTGATCCCCGCGGCGGCCAGCCGGACCAGGGCGGTGGCCTCGTCGGCGACGGGCACCCAGACGTTGATCCCGTCCCCGGGCTGGACGACGAGGCCGTGCTCGGCGAGCGCCGTCGTCAGGGCCCGCTGCCGGGCGTAGTAGGTGCGCCGGGCCTGCGCGACGGCGGCCAGCGCCTCGCCGTCCTCCAGCAGGTCCGCGAGCAGGTGCTGCAGGAGGCGGCTGGTCCAGCCCGGTCCGAGCATCCGGCGCGCGACGACCCGGTCCAGCACGGCGGCCGGGCCTCCGACGGCGGCGATCCGCAGGTCGGGGCCGTGGGACTTGGAGTAGGACCGGACGTGCACGACCCGGTCGGCGAGGTGGGTGCCGAGCGAGACGTCGGCGGTGGAGGCGATCTCGCCGGAGTGGTCGTCCTCGACGACGTGCACGTCGGCGGCGGGGTCGGCGGCGAGGTGGCGGCGGACGACGGCGGCGATCTCCCGGGCGCGGGTCGAGGTCATCGAGACGCCGGTGGGGTTGTGCGCGCGGGGTTGCAGCACGATCACCCGGGCACCGGTGCGCAGCGCGGCCTCCAGGGCGTCGGGGCGCATGCCGTGCCGGTCGAGGGGCACGGGCACCCGGACGAGGCCGAGCTGGTCGCACAGGTCGAAGATCGGCGGGAACGACGGGTCCTCGACGATGACCCGGTCCCCGAACCCGGCGAGCTGCTCCAGGGTGCGGCTCATCGCGTCGACGGCGCCGTCCACGACGGTGATCCGCTGCGGGGTGAACGGCCAGGACGCGCGCAGCAGCCGCTCCAGCGGCTCGACGACGGGGGCGCCGAGGTAGGTGCCGGTGCCCGCGGCGGGCGTGCGGGCGGCGACCCGGCCGAGCGCGCGCTCCAGCGGGGGGAGCAGCGCGGGGTCGGGGGTGCCGGTGGACAGGTCGAGCTGCGGGCCGCGTCCGGAGCGCGCGGCCGGCCCCGCGACGGCACGGGTGCCCGGGCCCCCTGCGCCCGGGCCGTCCGTGCCGTGCGGTCCCGACGAGCCGGGCCCACCAGGCCCACCAGGCCCGGACCCGGGTCCAGCAGCCCCGTCGGCGTCCACCCGCCCGCCCGAGGCCATGTCCCGGTACCGGGGCGGCAGCCACGCGGCGGGTTCGGGCAGCACCACCGTGCCGGCCCGGCCGCGCGAGGCGACCAGCCCGACGGCGGCGAGCGCCTGCCACGCCCCGCTGACGGTGGCGGGGCTGACGCCCAGGTCGGCCGCGAGCCGGCGCACGGTCGGCAGGCGGTCCCCGGGTCGCAGCTCGCCGCTGCGCACGAGGCGCGACACGGCGGCGGCGATCCCGCGAGGACTGCGGTCCTCCACGTGCTGGGCCACGTCCATGGCAGCCATCGTGCCGGGCGCCCCGGACCGCCCCTGACCACCGGCGGGGCGTCGGGCGAAGTGTTTACAGCCCCGTCACGAGCGTTCTCGCGGTCGTTACGGGCAGAAACGCCGCAGAAATGTTCAACCCCCACAGTCACATTCCCATCGGGTCCCGGCAGGCGGCGTGACAGCCCCGCCAGGGGGTCCGTACCCAGGCCACAGTCCTGCCCCACGAACCCTGCGGAGGTCTTCCATGTCAGTCGTGCGCGTCGCGTTCACCCAGGCCACCTGGACGGGCGACAAGGAGTCGATGATCGCGCTCCACGAGGACTGGACGCGCAAGGCGGCCGCCGAGGGCGCGCAGGTGATCGGGTTCCAGGAGCTGTTCTACGGCCCGTACTTCGGGATCACGCAGGACACGAGGTACTACGAGTACGCCGAGACGATCCCCGGTCCGACGACCGACCGGTTCAGCGCGCTGGCCAAGGAGCTCGGCATCGTGATCGTGCTGCCGATCTACGAGGAGGACCAGCCCGGGGTGCTGTACAACACCGCGGCGGTCATCGACGCGGACGGGACGCTGCTGGGCACGTACCGCAAGCACCACATCCCGCACCTGCCGAAGTTCTGGGAGAAGTTCTACTTCCGTCCCGGCAACCAGGGGTACCCGGTGTTCGAGACGGCGGTCGGGAAGATCGGCGTGAACATCTGCTACGACCGGCACTTCCCGGAGGGCTGGCGGGTGCTGGCGCTGAACGGCGCGGAGATCGTGTTCAACCCGAACGCCACGGCCCCGGGCATCTCGAACAAGCTGTGGGAGGTCGAGCAGCCCGCGGCCGCCATCGCGAACGGGTACTTCGTCATCGCGAACAACCGCGTCGGGCTGGAGGACAACGAGTACGGCGACGAGGCCGTGAACTTCTACGGCTCGTCGTACGCGGTCGGCCCGGACGGCGACTACGTCGGCGAGGTCGGCTCGACCACCGACGACCAGCTGCTGATCCGCGACCTGGACCTGGACCTGATCCGGACCACGCGGGAGCGGTGGCAGTTCTTCCGGGACCGCCGCCCGGACGCCTACGGCCCGATCGTGGCGCCCTGACCGGCCCGGGAGGACGACCCATGAAGACCCTCATCACCGGCGGCACCGTCGTCAACGCGACCGGTCGGGGCGCGGCGGACGTGCTCATCGACGGCGAGACGATCGTGGCCCTGCTCCAGCCGGGGTCGACGGCGCTCGGCGTGGACCTGACCAGCACGGTGGACCGCGTGATCGACGCGACCGGGAAGTACGTGATCCCGGGCGGCATCGACGCGCACACCCACATGGAGATGCCGTTCGGCGGGACGTTCGCCAGCGACACGTTCGAGACCGGGACGACCGCGGCGGCGTGGGGCGGGACGACGACGATCGTGGACTTCGTCGTGCAGTACCCGCACGAGAACCCCGTCGACCAGTACGCCCTGTGGCACCAGAAGGCCGCGGGGAACTGCGCGGTGGACTACGCGTTCCACCAGATCCTGTCGGACGTGCAGGACTCGTCGCTGCACGCGATGGACGAGCTGATCGCCGAGGGCGTCACCAGCTTCAAGCTGTTCATGGCCTACAAGGGCGTGTTCCTGTCGGACGACGGGCAGATCCTGCGGGCCATGCAGAAGGCGTCGGACAACGGCGCGATGATCATGATGCACGCGGAGAACGGGTCGGTCATCGACACCCTCGTGCAGCAGCACGTCGCGAGGGGCGAGACGTCCCCGTACCACCACGGCGTCTCCCGGCCGTGGCAGGCCGAGGAGGAGGCGACGCACCGCGCGATCATGCTCGCCGACCTGACCGGGGCGCCGCTGTACATCGTGCACGTGTCCGCGAAGCAGGCCGCCGAGCAGATCGCCCAGGCCCGCGACCGCGGCCAGAACGTCTTCGGGGAGACCTGCCCGCAGTACCTGTACCTGTCGCTGGAGGACCACCTCGGCGCGAGCAGCGCGCAGTGGGGCGACTTCGAGGGCGCGAAGTACGTGTGCTCCACCCCGCTGCGCTCCAAGCACGAGGGCCACCAGCACCAGATGTGGAACTCGCTGCGCACGAACGACCTGCAGCTCGTGTCGACCGACCACTGCCCGTTCTGCATGAAGGACCAGAAGGAGATGGGCGTCGGGGACTTCTCCAAGATCCCCAACGGCATCGGCTCGGTCGAGCACCGGATGGACCTGCTGTACCAGGGCGTCGTCACCGGGGAGATCAGCCTGGAGCGCTGGGTGGAGATCTGCTGCACCACCCCCGCGCGGATGTTCGGGATGTACGGCCAGAAGGGCGTGCTCGCCCCCGGCGCGGACGCGGACGTCGTCATCTACGACCCGGACGGCCACACGTCCATCGGCGTGGGCAAGACCCACCACATGGCCATGGACTACTCCGCCTGGGAGGGCTTCGAGGTCGACGGCCACGTCGACACCGTGCTGTCCCGCGGGTCGGTGGTCGTCGACGGCGGTCTGTTCCTCGGCCGGGCCGGGCACGGGCAGTACGTCAAGCGCGGCCTCTCGCAGTACCTCATCTGAGACCCCACCCCCTCGCGACCGGAAGGAGGCCGCGCCATGGAGTTCGGCGTCGTCCTGCAGAACGACCCGCCCGCGTCCCGGGTGGTCGACCTGGCCCGCCAGGCCGAGACCCACGGGTTCGACTACGTGTGGACCTTCGACTCGCACCTGCTGTGGCAGGAGCCGTTCGTGGTGTTCTCCCAGATCCTCGCCGCGACCCGCAAGGTGGTCGTGGGCCCGATGGTCACCAACCCGGCGACCCGGGACTGGACCGTGCTGGCGTCGTCGTTCGCCACGCTCAACGAGATGTACGGCAACCGGACCGTGTGCGGCATCGGCCGCGGCGACTCCGCCGTGCGGACCCTGGCCGGCAAGCCGTCCAACCTCGCCACGCTGCGCGAGTCGATCCACGTCATCCGCGAGCTCGCGAACTCCCGCGCGGTGGAGCACAACGGGCGCAAGGTCCAGTTCCCGTGGTCGAGGGGCTCGGCGCTCGAGGTCTGGGTCGCCGCCTACGGCCCGCTCGCCCTCAAGCTGACCGGCGAGGTCGGCGACGGGTTCATCCTGCAGTGCGCCGACCCCGACGTGGCGTCCTGGATGATCCGCACGGTCCGGGACGCCGCCGAGGCGGCGGGCCGGGACCCCGACGCGATCAAGTTCTGCGTCGCGGCCCCGATGTACGTCGGCGACGGCGACTCCCCGGCCGCCCGGGCGCACATGCGCGAGCAGTGCCGGTGGTTCGGCGGCATGGTCGGCAACCACGTCGCCGACATCGTCGCCAAGTACGGCCAGGGCTCGCAGGTCCCGAAGGCGCTGACCGACTACATCGAGGGCCGGCAGGGCTACGACTACAACGAGCACGGCCGCGCCGGGAACAGCCACACCCAGTTCGTCCCCGACGAGATCGTCGAGCGGTTCTGCCTCATCGGCTCCCCGCGCGAGCACGTCGAGAAGCTCCAGGCCCTGCGCGACCTCGGCGTCACCCAGTTCGCCGGGTACCTGCAGCACGACAACAAGGACGAGACCCTGCGGATGTACGGCGAGCGCGTCATCCCCGCGATGGCCGAGCACGTCGTGGCGACCGCATGACCACGGGGGTGGCCGGGGAGGCGGCGGTCGCCGCCTCGGGCGTCATGCCGCCCCGGACCGTCCGCCGGCGTGCGCTGCCCGGTCCGCTGCAGGCCCTGCGCCCGGTCGGGCTCGGGATCGCCGCGGTCCTGCTGCTCGCCCTGCTCTGGGAGGCGGTCAAGGCCCTCGTCCCCGACGACGGGTGGAGCATCGGCGACCTGCGGGTGCTGCCGCGTACCACCGACCTCGCGATGCCGCACGTCACCGAGATGCTCGCGCGGCTCGGCGACCCGCTCACCGCGCAGCCCGGCGCCGACCCCCTGTGGCTGGCCGTGCTGCGCGCCGGGGGCACCAGCCTGCGGATCGCCGCGGTGTCCTGGCTGATCGGCGTGGTCGTCGGCCTGCTGCTCGCCCTGCTGATGACCCGGTTCCGCATCGCCCGGTCCGCGGTGCTGCCGCTCGTCGTGCTCAGCCAGACCGTCCCCCTCATCGCCCTCGCCCCTCTGGTCAAGGGCTGGGGCGCCAAGATCGAGGTGCTCACCTGGGAGCCGTGGATGTCGGTCGCCGTGATCGCGTCCTACCTCGCGTTCTTCCCCGTCGCGGTCGGGACGCTGCGGGGCCTCACCTCGCCGGACGCCCTGCACCGCGACCTGTTCGCCGGCTACGCGGCCTCCTGGTCGCAGGAGCTGGTCCACCTGCGGCTGCCCGCCAGCGTGCCGCACCTGCTGCCCGCTCTCCGCCTGGCGGCCACGAGCGCCGTGCTCGGCGTCGTCGTCGCGGAGGTCTCGACCGGGATGCCCGGAGGTATCGGACGGATGATCCTCGAGTTCGCCAACTTCGCCAGCAGCGACCCCGCCAAGCCGTGGGCACCGATCTTCGGCGCCGTGCTGCTCGGCCTCGTCGCCTCCGGCGCCGTCGCCCTGCTCGGCACCGGCCTGCGCCGCTACCGCCGCGCGGAGGTGACGGCATGACCGCCGCCGCCGTGCAGGTCACCGACGTGGGCCGCGTCTTCGCCGGGGAGCGCACCGTCACCGCCCTGGAGCACGTGGACCTGACCGTCGGCGCGGGGGAGTTCGTGTCCCTCATCGGCCCGTCCGGCTGCGGCAAGTCCACGCTGCTGCGGCTGATCGCCGACCTCGACCAGCCGACGAGCGGCGCGATCTCCGTGTTCGGCCGACCCGCCGAGCAGGCGCGGCTCGCGCACGACTACGGCATCGCGTTCCAGCAGGCCGGGCTGCTGCCCTGGCGCACGGTCCGGGCCAACATCGAGCTGCCGCTGTCGCTGCACGGCGTCGGCCGCGGCGCCCGCCGGGAGCGCGCGGACGAGATGCTCGCGCTCGTCGGTCTGACCGACTTCGCCGAGCACTTCCCCGACCAGCTGTCCGGCGGCATGCAGCAGCGCGTCGCCATCGCCCGGGCCCTGGCCGAGCGGCCCAGCCTGCTGCTGATGGACGAGCCGTTCGGCGCCCTGGACGAGATGACCCGCGAGCGGCTGCAGTCCGAGCTCGTGCGGATCTGCGCCGAGACGCAGGCCGCCGTCGTGTTCGTCACCCACTCCATCCCGGAGGCGGTGTTCCTGTCCGACCGCGTCGTGGTGATGTCCGCCCGGCCCGGCCGGATCGCGGGGATCGTGGACGTCGGCCTCGGCCGGGCGGGGGAGCGCGGCGACGACCTGCGCGAGGACGGGGCGTACTTCGCGGCCGTCACCGCGGTGCGCGAGGCGCTGCACGGCGGCGCGTCGGCCGTGCCCGCGCGCGGGGTGGAGACCCGGTGAGCGGCGTCGTGGTCGCGCCGGGACGCTCGGCCGGGGGTGCCGCGGCGCGGGCGCGGTGGGGGCGCGGCCTGCACCGGGCGGCGCCCGTGCTGCTGGCCCTCGTGCTGGTCGGCGCGTGGCAGGCCGTCGTCGTGGTCGCCGAGGTGCCCGCGTACCTGCTGCCCAGCCCGCTCGCGATCCTGGGGGAGCTCGTCGACTTCCTGCCGACCATCGCGTCCGCGGCCCTGGTCACCGGGACGAACGCGCTCGTCGGCCTGGTGCTCGGCTCCGTGGTCGCCATCGCCGCCGCCGTGCTGGCCTCGGCGGTGCGCACCGTGGACGCGCTGCTCAACCCCGTCGTCGCGGGCCTCGCGGTCGTGCCGATCGTGGCGCTCGCCCCCGTGCTCTACACGATGTACGGGGCCTCGGTGGAGACCGGGCGGCAGATCGTCGTCGCCGTCGCGGTCGCCGTGCCGGTGTTCGTCACCACCCTGCGCGGGCTGCGCCAGGTGCGGCCCGTGCACCGCGACCTCATGCGCGCCTACGCCGCCACCCCGCGGCAGGCGATCCGGGCCGTCACGATCCCGACGGCGCTGCCGTTCGTCTTCACCGGTCTGCGGCTGGCGTCCTCGCTCGCGGTGATCTCCGCGATCGTCGCCGAGTACTTCGGCGGCCCCCGGTCCGGCATCGGGTCGTTCATCACCACCGCCGCCGCCGGGTCCAACTACGCCCGGGCGTGGGCGTACGTGCTCGGCGGCGTCGTCGTCGGGCTGCTGTTCTACGGGGCCACCACCGCGCTCGAGCGCTGGGGGACCCCCGGGGCGCGCCGCTGAGCGCACCCGCCGCCCGTCCCGTGACCGAGGGGGCGCCACGGGCAGCACCACCGCACCACCGCACCACCTCGCCTGCCGACGACGCCGGGCGGACCAACCGACGCAGGACGGAAGGGGATGACATGAGGACCACCAGGCGGACCCGGCTGGGTGCCGGTGCGATCGGGCTCGTGGCGGCGCTCGCGCTCGCGGGCTGCGGCGGCGGCTCCGGCGACGACGAGGCCACCGCGGGCTCCGGGGGCTCGGGCGGAACCGGGGGCTCCGGCGACCTGACGCCCGTGAAGCTGCAGCTGCAGTGGCTCACCCAGGCCCAGTTCTCCGGCTACTACGCCGCGCTGGACCAGGGCTACTACGAGGAGGCCGGCCTCGACGTCGAGATCATCCCGAGCGGCGGCGACATCGTCCCGCAGGACGCGCTCGCGAACGGCGAGGTCGACTACGCCATCGCGTGGGTGCCCAAGGTGCTCGGCTCCATCGAGCAGGGCGCCGAGATCACCAACGTCGCCCAGATCTTCGAGCGCTCCGCGACCCTCCAGGTGTCGTTCGCCGACGCCGGGATCGACTCCGTCGCCGACCTCGAGGGCAAGTCCATCGGCTCCTGGGGCTACGGCAACGAGTGGGAGCTGTTCGCCGGGCTCAACCAGGCCGGCGTCGAGGACTTCAGCATCGTGCAGCAGGCGTTCGACATGAACGCCTTCCTCGCAGGCGACATCGACGCGGCCCAGGCCATGACCTACAACGAGTACGCCCAGCTCCTCGAGACCGAGAACCCGGAGACCGGCGAGCTCTACCAGCCCGAGGACTTCTCCGTCATCGACTGGAACGACGAGGGCACCGCCATGCTCCAGGACGCCATCTGGGCGGACGCGGGCCGCCTCGCCGACGACCCCGAGTACGCCGAGACCACCGTGGCGTTCATCAAGGCGTCCCTGCAGGGCTGGATCTACGCCCGCGACAACCCGCAGGAGGCCGCCGACATCGTCACCGCCGCCGGGTCCACCCTCGGCACCAGCCACCAGCTCTGGATGGCCAACGAGGTGAACAAGCTCATCTGGCCGTCCACCTCCGGCGGCATCGGCCTCATCGACACCGCCGCGTGGGACGCGACCGTCGAGATGGCCAAGCAGACGTCGAACGAGACCGGCGCGACCATCATCACCGCCGACCCGCCGGACACCGCCTACTCCAACGAGTACGTCCAGCAGGCCCTGGACGAGCTCGCCGAGGAGGGCGTCGACGTCGAGGGCGCGGACTACGCACCCGTCGAGGTCGAGCTCCAGCCCGGCGGCAACTGACGCACCACCCCCGGACCGGCGGACCACCGCCGGTCCGGGGCCGCGCACCCGCACCCCGACGCCACCCGGAAGGCCCCGCACCATGACCGCACCCGACGCCGACGGCCGGCTCGCGCTCGACCTCGACCGCGCGCACGTCTTCCACTCCTGGTCCGCCCAGGGCGCCCTGTCGCCGCTCGTCGTCGCGGGCGCCTCCGGGTGCGAGGTCCACCTGGCCGACGGGCGCACGCTGCTGGACTTCAGCAGCCAGCTCGTCAACACCAACATCGGGCACCAGCACCCCCGGGTCACCGCGGCCATCGCCGAGCAGGCCGGGCGCCTCGCCACCATCGCCCCGCAGCACGCCGTGCTCCCGCGCGGCCGCGCCGCCGAGGCGGTCCTGCGGCACGCCCCCGCCGGGTTCAGCAAGGTCTTCTTCACCAACGGCGGCGCCGACGCCAACGAGAACGCCCTCCGCATGGCCCGCGTCGTCACCGGCCGGGACAAGGTCCTGTCCACCTACCGCTCGTACCACGGCAACACCGGCGCGGCCGTCGTCGCCACCGGGGACTGGCGGCGCATCCCCAACGAGTACGCCCGCGGCCACGTGCACGCCTTCGGCCCCTACGCCTACCGCTCCGAGTTCTGGTCCACGTCCGTCGAGCAGGAGGGCGAGCGCGCCCTGCACCACCTGGAGCGCGTCATCGTCTCCGAGGGCGCCGCCTCCATCGCGGCGATCCTGCTGGAGACCGTGCCCGGCACCGCCGGGGTCCTCGTCCCCCCGCCCGGGTACCTCGCCGGGGTCCGGGCCCTGGCCGACCGGTACGGGATCCTCCTCGTCCTCGACGAGGTCATGGCCGGGTTCGGGCGCACCGGCACCTGGTTCGCTCTCGACCAGCACGACGTCGTCCCCGATCTCATCACCTTCGCCAAGGGCGTCAACTCCGGGTACGTCCCCGCCGGCGGCGTGCTGATCTCCGACGCCGTCGCCGCGCACTTCGAGGACCGGGTGTTCCCCGGCGGGCTCACCTACTCCGGGCACCCCCTCGCCATGGCCGCCGTCGTCGCCACCATCGAGGCGATGGAGGACGAGAAGATCGTGGAGAACGCCGCCCGCATCGGCACCGACGTCCTCGCGCCCGGGCTCGCGGCGCTCGCAGACGCCCACCCGTCCGTCGGCGAGGTGCGGGGGACCGGGGTGTTCTGGGCCCTGGAGCTCGTCACCGACCCCGAGACGCGCGAGCCCGTGGGCGCCGCCGCCATGGGGGCGCTCAAGGCCGAGCTCCTCGGTCTCGGGCTGCTGCCGTTCGTCCAGGACAACCGCATCCACGTCGTCCCGCCGTGCACCGTCACGGACGCCGAGGTCGCGACGGCGCTCGCGGCGTACGACCGCGCGCTGACGACCCTCGACGCCTCCCTCTGACCCGCGCCCGCCGCCCACAGCCCTCGACCCGGTCGTAGGGTCGTTCCGGTTCCATCCGCCGTCCCGAGAGGACCCCCGCATGTCCAGCAGCACCACCGCCACCCCGCGCGCCGTCGTCACCGGGGCGTCCTCCGGGATCGGCGCCGCGACCGTCCGGCGGCTGCGCGCCGAGGGCTGGGACGTCGTCGCCGTCGCGCGCCGCGCCGACCGCCTGGAGGCGCTGGCCGCGGAGACCGGCGCCGAGGCGTTCGCCGCCGACCTCACCTCCGACGACGACGTCGCCCGCCTCGCCGCGCACGTCGAGGCCACCGGCGGCCTGACGTCGCTGGTCAACAACGCGGGCGGCGCGTTCGGGCTCGACCGGGTCGAGGACGCCGACGTCGACGGCTGGCGCCGGATGTACGAGATCAACGTGCTCGGCACCCTGCGCGTCACCAAGGCGCTGCTGCCCGCCCTCAAGGCCAGCGGCCGCGGCGACGTCGTCGTCGTGACGTCGACCGCCGCCATCGCGCCGTACGAGGGCGGCGGCGGGTACACCGGCGTCAAGCACGCCGAGCGGATGCTCACCACGACGCTGCGCCTGGAGCTCATCGGCGAGCCCGTGCGCGTCATCGACGTCGCCCCCGGCGCGGTCGCGACCGAGGAGTTCTCGCTCGTGCGGTTCGACGGCGACGCCGAGCGCGCCGCGAAGGTCTACGAGGGCTACGAGCCGCTGGTCGCGGACGACATCGCCGACGTCATCACGTTCGCGCTGACCCGCCCGCACCACGTCAACATCGACACCCTCGTCGTGCGGCCGCGCGCGCAGGTCAGCAACACCCAGACCGCCCGGTCCTGAGCGCGGGGGCGGGGCGCCCGGGAGGTCCCGGGCGCCCGCCGTCACGCCGCCGACGACTCCAGCTCGTCCGCGTGCCGGATGTGCCGGGTGACCCAGGGGGACAGGGCCAGCAGCGCCAGCGCGAACACCAGCGCCACCGCCCCGATCCCGCCGAAGTACACCGTGTCGCTCGTGCCCTCGGTCGCGCTGATCAGCTGCGCGGTGATCGCCTGACCCGCCGCCGGGGCGAGGAACCACACCGCCATCGCCTGGTTCCGGAACGCCCGCGGCGCCAGCAGCGTCGTCGCCGCCAGCCCCACGGGGGACAGGCACAGCTCGCCGAGCGTCTGGATGACGTACACCACGACCAGCACCCACGCCGGGGCGAGCCCGTCGCCGATGATCGCCGACGCCGCCGACATCACCAGGAACGACACCGCCGCCAGCGCCAGCCCGAGCGCGAACTTCGTCGCCGTCGCCGGGCGGTCGTGCGTGCGCGACCAGATCCACGCGAATACCGGCGCCAGCACGATGATCGACAGCGGGTTCACCGACTGGAAGAACTCCGGGCTGATCGTCACCCCGACGATGCTCAGCTCCGTGCGGTTCGCCGCGAACGCCGCCAGCGTCGTCGCCGCCTGCTCGAAGATCATCCAGAACAGCATCGCCGCGACGAACAGCGGGATGTACGCCAGCACGCGCGGGCGCTCCGCGTCCGTCACCTTCGGCGAGCGGTACATGATCACGAAGTACGCCACCGGCGCGATGAACGCCAGGTACGACATCGTGTCGATGAACGTGGTCAGCGTGAACCCGCCGGACACCAGCGCCGCGACCAGCGCGACGACGACGACCCCGCCGAGCACGACCAGCAGCCCGCGGACCAGGGCCGGGCGCTCCTCGGGGCGCACCGGGTTCGGCGCCACGCCGCCCGCACGGCCCAGGTACCGGCCGCCAGCGACGAAGAACACCAGCGCGATGGCCATGCCCACCGCCGCCACCAGGAACCCGGCGTGGTACCCGCCCCACGCCCGCGCGGCACCCACGAGGAACGGCGCCGCGAACGACCCGATGTTGATGCCCATGTAGAAGATCGAGAACGCCGAGTCCCGGCGCTCGTCCCCGCGGGCGTACAGCTCGCCGACCATGCTCGACACGTTCGGCTTCAGCAGACCCGTGCCCAGCGCCACCAGGGCGATGCCCACGTACGACGCCGTCGCCGCCGGCAGTGCCAGTGCCACGTGCCCCGCCGCGATCACGACGCCGCCGTACAGCGTCGCCCGGCGGGCGCCGATGACCCGGTCGGCCAACCAGCCGCCCACCACGGACAGCAGGTACACGCTCGTGCCGTAGATCGACACCAGGGCCAGCCCGGTGCGCTCGGCGATCCCCAGGCCGCCGTTCGCGACCGTGTCCGTCAGGTAGTACAGCAGGATGGCGCGCATCCCGTAGTAGCTGAACCGCTCCCACAGCTCCGTGGTGAACAGTGTCATCAGGCCGCGCGGGTGCCCGAAGAACGCCCGGTCCCCGGCCAGGGTCCCGGCGGGCGGCTCGTCGGCCCGACGGGGCTCCGGGGTGGCCGCACTCACGGCGTCCCCCCGGTCGATCGTGCGACGGGGGTGGGGGAGGGGCGGACGTCCATGGGTGGCGCTTCTTCCTGCTCTCGACTGCCGGGAGCGCGACCACCCGGCGCCGATGCCGCGGGCTGCCCGGGCCCGCGCCCCACGGCGGAACCGCCGTCCAGCATCGACCCCGTCCCTCGCACGTCGCAAGACGAACGTCCTGAGTGGTGGGCACCTACCCGGACGCAGAGGTAGGCCAGGTGGGGCTTGAACCCACGACCGACGGATTATGAGTCCGCTGCTCTGACCGGCTGAGCTACTGGCCCTCGTGCGCCGCCCAGGGTAGCGGCCGGAGGTCCCGGTCCGGGTCCGGACCGGCGGCTACCGTGGAGGACGTGCCGCTCTTCTCCCGCCGCCCCGCCCTGCCCGACGCCGTGCGCCGCGCCCTGCACCTCGCCCCCGGCGACCGCGTCCTCGCCAGCGCCGCCGTCCCCGGGGACCGGTGGTTCGCCGCCTCCCGCGAGGCCCTGCACCTCGTCGACGGGGAGACCGTGACCCGGCACCCCTGGACCGACGTCGACCGCGCGTCCTTCGCCCCCGAGCCGCCCGCCATCACCGTGCACTGGGTCACCGGCGCCGTCCAGGAGATCGCGCTGACCCCGCCCATCCCCGTGGCGTTCGCGCAGATCTTCCGGGAGCGGGTCCAGCAGTCCGTCGTGCACGTCGAGACCGTCACGCCGCCGCGCAGCGCGCCCGTGCGGGTCGTGCTGCGCCGGGGCGAGGGCGGTGACCTGTTCACGCAGGTCATCGGCCCGGGCACCGTCGACGTCGCCGACCCGCACGTCCGCGCGGTCCTGGAGGACGCGGAGGAGCGGGTGCGCGCCGCCGCAGGGCTGCGCGGGTGACGCAGGTCATCCCGACCGGCGACGCCAGGGTGTGCGGAGCACCCCCCGGACGCTGCTAGAGTTCTTCCCGCACGATCCCTCGTAGCTCAATTGGCAGAGCATCCGACTGTTAATCGGACGGTTGCTGGTTCGAGTCCAGCCGAGGGAGCGTAGAGCCCCCGTCAGGTCCGTCCTGGCGGGGGCTCATCTCTTCCCCGAAGAGGAAGCCCACCGAGACGCCGAGTGCGCCAGCGACCGCGATCAGGTCCTCTGCGAACCAGGGGCGCTCGCCGCGCAGCTTTCGGGAGAGCGACGCCTGCTGCATCCCGATCCGGGGTGCCAGTGCGGTCTGCGAGACGCGCTGTCGCCACATGAGCTGGTGCACACGCTCGCCGATAGCCATGTCGATGGACTCGTGTCCCGCGGGAATCGCCATGTCGCCAAACTACGACACAGTGCGCCATGGCACAAGAGTGCTCAGACGACAAGACCATGTCGGAGCGGCTTGAATTTCGTCCGGCGGCGCCCTACTGTGGCGCACTATGACGGAGCGACCTACCGAAGTCGATGCGGAGTGGCTGACGAAGGGGGAGGCGGCGGCGGTGCTGCGCGTCAGCCTCCGCACGCTCGACCGCTACTCGACGAACGGCAGCCTGCGCCCGAGTAGGACGCCTGGCGGGCACCCGCGGTATCGCCGTCGGGACATCGAAGCCTTGCTCGAGCCGAGGCCCGATCGAGTGGATGTGAAGCAGTGACCTCCGCGGCCACCTCTCCGGGCGCCGTGGCTGCCGGAGGCGGTGGGTTGCGGGTGGTGCGGTTCGTTGGGGTGTGCGCGTGGTGCGGTGCAACGGTCGAGGTGCACGCCTACCCGACGAGCGGGAGTGGCCGGGGCCGTGCTGAGGGGTACGACCTCGGGTCGTGTCCGGTGTGTGCGGTGCTGATGCCCGTGGAGCTGGAGCCGGTGCGATGAGCGCCACCGACCCGACCACGACCTCAGGCCAGGTCGACGCCGGCGGTCCGGGTTCGGCGTCGGGTGAGGCTGCGATGTTGTCGGTGGACTCGGCCCGGGAGGTCACCCAGGCGATCCGTGCGTGTGTGGCGCGCACAATTGAGGTCCTCGGCGAGGTCGACGACCTCGTGACCCGGGCCTACGCGGGGCGGGTGTGGATCCCGCTGGGGTACGCCTCGTGGGAGGCGTACTGCGCGGGCGAGCTCTCGGATGCCCGGCTGTGGGAGTCGGTCACCCAGCGTCAGGCCGCCACCTCGCGGCTGCTCGGCGCGGGCCTCTCTCACCGAGCCGTCGCGGCGGTGCTCGGGGTGAGCAAGGGCACGGTCGGGGCGGATGCCGCGGCGGTATCGACTGCCCAGAATCGGGCAGTCGATAGCGCTGACGCGGGTGCCGGGGACGGGTGTTCAGTCGGGTTGGACGGGCGGGTGCGGCCCGGATACCGCCTGGACACCGCCCAGGGACGGGCACGTCAGGAGACGGTCCTGGCGCTGCGGGCCCAGGGTCGCACGCAGGTGCAGATCGCTGGTGAGCTCGGGGTCGCGCAGTCCACGGTCTCGGCGTATCTCGCCGCGGCGGAGGCGCGAGGGCTGTTGGACCCGGCGTCGCTGCTGGCCGGGGCCAGCGCCGAGGGCGCGGACGTCGAGGCTCCTGTCGGTGAGTCCGGCGGCGCTGGTGTCCACGACACGCTGCCCCGGGAGGGGAGTCAGGGTGCGGGCGTCGTTGCGCGTTCGCGCGCGGGTGCGTTGCTGGCTGAGGCGCGGATCCGTGCTGAGGCGTTGGCGGGGCACGTGGGGGTTCTGCGTGCTCAGGTCGTCGACGCCGAGGAGTGGACGGCTGATGGGCTGTTCGCCGCGGACGTCGACGTCGCGGTCGGGCGGGTGCTGGCCGAGGTGTCCGGTGAGCTCGCGTACGTGCTCGGGCACCTGGACCGCTGTCCAGAGTCGGTGCCGGTGCCGCCGGACGCATACGTGCACGTGCGTCGGGCGCACCGGGTGCGGCAGATCGCCGACGCCCTGGCGAACGGTGCCAGCCCTGCGGAGATCGCGGCGGACCTGGGCATCGGGGTCGACGCGGTCCGCAAGGTCGCGGCGGAGCTCGATGCGCTGCCCACCGACCGTTGGGTGCGCCGCGAGGCGTCCGGGAACCCGGGAGCGGTGTCGTGAGCGCCGACGTCGGGCAGCACGACCACGGCCACGACCCCGGGGAGGGTGCGAGCAAGACGGCTCCCGAAGCGCGGCTGGGGACGTGGGCGGGGCTGACGGTGTGGTCGGGCGCGTGGGCGCTGGTCGTCGTGCTCAGCGCGGCCGCGCAACGGATCGAAGCCGTTCCCGGGTGGGGGGTGCCGTGGTTGATCACGGCGCTGTGCCCGGTGCTGCTCAGGCGCCGCCGCGAGCAGCGCAACGCCGTGCGGTTGTGGTGGTGGTCGCTGGTGCACGCCGGGTCGCACCTGGCCTGCCTGATCGCCCCGGTCGGCCCGGCCAGCGCGGTTGCCGCGGTGGTGGGGGTGGTGGCGTCGGTGTCGCTGGGCGTGGCGACCCGATCAGTCGTGGTCTGCGCGTTCGCGGCTGTGCTCAGCGCGCTGGCCGTCGCGGGAACGCTCGCGGCGCTGGGTGCGGCCTGAGTCGCCCGGTCAGGGGCGTGAGGAGACACGGGACGTAGGCGGGAACGTCCGCGCAGCGGTGCGCGGGTCCAAGGACGAGGAGAACGACGTGGAGATGGACATGAGCACCCCGACTGACGCGGACGTCAGGATCACGACCGACACGGTCGAGCGGTCCCGGGGCCGTGAGCTGGCGGGGCGGTGTGCGGGGTGCGCGGCGAGCGTGCTGGTGTTCCGGGAGTTCGACGACGGTCCCGGGCTGTGTGACCGCGAGGTGATGTGGGACTGCGGGAACGGGTTCGCCAAGTGCTACCTGTGCGGCGGACAGGTCGTGTGGTCCAGTCTGGCGCCGACCCGGACGTCCAGGCCCGGGTCTGGACGTGCGGCCGAGGCGCGGGGTGGGTCGTGATCGGCGCCGCCGCGACCAAGGCGCTCGAGGCGCTGAGCGGGCGCACCGGGCCGTGGCTGGCCGCGGCAGCCGAGCAGTCGGGTGGCGGCCCGGAAGGGTTGACCTTCGAGGCGGTGGTCGAGGGTGTGGACCGAGTGTTTTCGTGGATCGGCGGGGCGCTGTGGGTCGTGGTGATCGTGGGCTTCGCGCTCACGCTGGGGATCCCCCGCAGCGAATCTTCATCCGGGTGCCTCCGGTGCCCGTGCCCGTGCCTGTGCTCGTGCGGCTGCGCGTGTCAGTCGCCGGGCCGCGGTGGGCGGGCGGGCAAGAACCGCAGGGGGCGGTCGTGAGCGCGCTCGAGGTGACGCCGTCGATGCCGGGCCCGCTGTGGTCGCTGCTGTTCTGCTTGGCGTTCCTGGCCCTGGTGGCGGTGCTGGTACTGATCTGCGACCACCTGTCGCGACCCTCCACGCAGGGGCGGCAGTGGCTGGTGCTCCTGGGAACCGGGTTGTTCGCGTGCGTGTGGGTGGCGCTGCTGGTCCTCGCGGCCCTGACCAGCGGCCCGGAGCAGGACACCCCGGGCGTTGAGGGCCTCGGAGGGGCCTGGTGAGCGCGCAGGGCGCCCGGGCTGGGGGCACGGGCAGCGACGCCCGCTCCCGGGGCGCACAGCGCGGCGCCTCGACCCGGTCGGGGTTCGCCGGTGCGATGTGGCCGGGCCTGGTGCTGTCCGCGCTGCTGGCGGCGTTGGCGTTCGCGCTGTCGTTCTCCGCGCTGCGTGCGGTGGGTGTGGCCTCGGGGATCGAGGTCCGGTTGGGGTGGATGTTCCCGTTGATCATCGACGGGTTCATCCTGCTGGCGACCTGGGCGGCCTGGCGGTTCCGCACCCAGGGGCTGCGCGGGGCGTGGTACCCGTGGGCCGCGTTCGTGGTGTTCTCCGCGGTGTCGATGACCGGCAACGCCCTGCACGCCCACCCGGTCCAGGTCGAGGCGATGCTCCTGGAGCCGTGGGCCGCCACGGCGTTCTCGACCGTCCCGGCCGTGGCGCTGCTGCTGGCCTCACACATGCTGCTGCTGATCACCACCCACACCAGCGGCGGTGACCGCGCGGACACTCGCACCGACCTGGCTACGGTGCACGACACCGCGCCGGCTGCTGGCCAGGACGCCGTGTCGGTCGTCGATGACCGCGCCGGGGCCGGGCTGCTAGCGCGTGGGCCCCAGGCCCAGGATTCGTCCGGTCCCGCTGGCCCGGGAGCTGCCGACCGCGCGCCGGCCGCTGCGCGGCCGCCCGGGACAGGCTCTGGCCCAGGTTCGGGCGGCGGCTTCCGCGGGCAGGCTGGCGCGTCCCCGGTGCCCGCGGTGCACCGGGCGTCTGTGCGGGGGTCGCTCGCCCCAGCGCTGGGTGCGCTGGTGCCGGGTCCAGGGGTGCGGCACCTGGCGGTGGTGACCACCGCTGAGCCCGCCGCGGTCCTCACCCCCGAGCGCCCACTCGCCCCCACTGCGGTGGCGACGTCGAGGCCCGCTGCTGGTGTGGCGCGTGCCGGTGGGGCGCTGGGCGCGTGGGTGGCCGAGCGTGCGGCGGCCGGGGAGCCGGTGACCGGCGCCGACGTGGTGGCTGCGGGCCTGGCCGGGTCGGCCACGACCGCCCGGCGGCACCTGCGCGAGCTGCGCGCCACTCACCCCGAGGTGTTCACCCCCACCGGCACACCCTCCGGGGGGCAGCGAGGCGACGAACGACAAGGAGCCCTGTGATGGCCCGAGATGATCACGACGCCAGGTCGACCGCGCCCGCGCAACCCTGGCTGCGCCACGGCACTCGGGCACTCGCAGAGATCGGGTTCTGGGTGCCCTGGGGTGCGGGCCTGCTCATCGGGGCCTGCGCCGCCGCGGGGATGCTCGCACCGGCGCTCGCGAACTGCGACCAGCCCATCGACCCCTGGGTGTGGGTCGTGGCCGGGCTGGGGTTCGCGGACGTGGCCGTGATGTTGGGGATGCTGGCCGGCTTCGGGCTGCTCGTGCTCCAGGAGAAGGTGGAGCGGCGCTATCGGCGCACCCGGGTGTGGAAGGCCGCGCGGGGCCTGCCGCCCGAGGTGCTGCGCGCGCACGTCGCCGGTGAGCTCGCCGAGGGACGGCGCGGCGCGGACATGTGGGCGCCGCAGGTCCCGGGGTTCGGGCAGCGGGCCGGGGCGGTGGCTGCCGCGGTTGTCGCGACCCCAGTTCAGGTGGCAGCCGTGACCCTCGCTGTGGGCGTGTTCGGGTGGGTGTGGGCGCCGGTCGCGTTCCTGGCGTTGCCGACCGCCATGGCCTTGGTCTGGGCCGTGGACGTCGCGTGGACGGCCGCCGGGGACTGGTGGCACCGCCGGCGCGCGCGGCTGGCCCGGGCCAGGTCGGTCGCCGCGGTCGCCGACCTCCTGCGCGACGAGACCGTCGCCGGCTCGCCCGGCGACCTGCTCGGCGATCAGCCCGGCGCGCCTGCCGGGGATGTGGCCGGGGCGCATTGCCTGGGGTGCTCGACGCGCGACGCGGCCGGGCGCAGCACGTACATCCACCCGCCCCTCTCTTGAGCGCCCTGGCCCTGACCTGCCGAGAGACCAACACCACCGCGAAGGAGAACGACCCGAGATGAGCCCGACCACCACAGGTGAGTCCATGACCGTCGCCGAGCGGGCCCGTCGCCTCGGCCCGCAGGCCAGGGTGCGCGTCACGGTGCGGCCGCGCCGAAGCGCTCACGGGCGAGGTTCGGCCGACAAGACCTCGGGGGTCGACGACGTTGCGATCGACGATCGGAACGGGCACGAGGTCCTCACGCTCGCCGAACCCGAGGACGAGCGCGCGGGACTGCCGGACGTCGACGTGCGGGCGATCTGCATCGCCGCCGGATGCACGGAAGTCTTCGTCTCCGCCCGGTACTCCGAGGTGTCGAGGTGGATGGACGCCCACGCGGCTGGCACCGCGCACGACCCCCGGTGGCCGGTGACGTTCCAGCTGCAGTTCGGGTCCGGTCTGCCGGGTGTCGAGTACCGGTCGTCTGTTGCCGACCCGGCCGCCGCGGTGGTGGCGTGAGCGCCCCGCACGGCCCCGATGAGCAGGTCGCCCGGGCACGCACTTCGGGCCAGGTGGCGGGCACGACGGTGGGCTCGGCGGGCTCGGTGACGGCGGGCTCGATGGCCCGCGTGCATCGGGCCGGCGGACCAGGTCCGTGGCAGCGGTGCGAGGCGGTGTGCGAGGAGCTGGGGTTTCTGGGGGCTGCGGGCTCGGGGCTGCTTGTCAACGTCGGTGTTGCGGTCGCCGTGCAGCGGCTCGACGTGCTGGAGATCTGGGTGCCGGCTCGGCCCGTGGCGGTGCTCGTCGCGGTCGTCGTCGGGCTGGTGGCGGGTCTGGTCGTCGGCCTGATGCTCGGTGGGCTGGGGCTCTGGGTGGCGGAGCGCTACTACCGGGGTCGGGTGTGGATGGCTGCCCGCGAGCTGCCGGTCGAAGAGCTGCGCAGTCACGTCGATCTCGAGAGATGGCAGGGCAGATCGGCGGCGGAGATGTTGCCCCCCGAGGTGCCGGCGCTGCGCCAGCGCGCTGCCCTGATCGCCGCCGCGGCTACCGCTGCGCCGGCGCTGCTTGGGCCTGTGCTCGCCTGGGCGCCCGTGGTCGGGTGGCCCTGGGCATGGACAGCCGTGCCCGCGGTGCCCGTCGCGGCCTGCGTCGCTGGGGCGGCCGTAGGTGCCTTCCTCATCGCCGAGGACTGGTGGTCGCGGCGCCGAAAGCGGTTGGAGCGGGAGCGCTCGTTCGCTGCGATCGCGGACCTGGTCGCTGAGCCTTCGCAGCGGGGAGACGGTCGCTGATGAACGCTGGACGACGTCCCACGCCCGGAACGCCCCGGCGGCCGGTGGGACCGGTGACCGCAGACCTGATGGCCCGCCTGCGTCGGCACTACATCCGCCCGGGTGCCCGCTTGGCCGGTGGGGTGTTCCTCGACGAGGTCGGGTGGAACGGCAGCGCCGGCACGTCGCGGGCCGATGCGTTGTTCGTCGGGTTCACCTCTGCCTCGGGGCGGGTGCTGATCGGCCACGAGGTCAAGGCGAGCCGGGCAGACTGGCTGGCCGAGCTGTCCAAGCCGGGCAAGGCGGACCCGTGGGCAGATCAGTGCCACGCCTGGTACCTGGTGACCGCCCCCGGCGTCGTCCGGCCCGGCGAACTGCCCGTCGGGTGGGGGTTGATGCTCCCGGGCCGGACCCGCACCCAGATGCAGGTGGCCACGCCGGCGCAGGTGCGCCTCGAGCGCACGCCGTCGTGGGACGCGGTGCGCTCGATCATGGGCCGCCTGGACACCCTGCAGGCCGAGGCGCGCGTCTCGATCCGCGCGTCCGAGCGAGCGCGGGTCGCCGACGAGCTCGCGGGCCACGACCAGGCGCTGCAGGAAGCCCGGGACGCGGCCCGGGTCCAGCGTCAACATCTGGTCGCCCGGCTGGAGGCCGTGGAGGAGGCCCTCGGTGGGGTGGTCCTGGTCGACCCCGACGGTCGGCCACCCCGCGGACGGCAGGTCACCGCGGACGAGCTCGCCGACCTGGCGGCGCTGCTGCGGGTCCATCGTGACCTGCGCGAGGCCGCCCGTGCCCTGGCGGGCCGGTACCCGGTGGACACCGCTCGGCTGCGCGCCGCGGTAGACGACCTCGACCAGGCGCTGGCAGCCGCCCGCGCCGTCGTGCCCTCGACCACCACGGTCACACCCTCGGACCAGGGCGGGGCGCTACCGACGTCGCGGGCCGGTGCCGCTCCGGCGCCGACGGCGCTCGAGCTCGTGCCGGGAGCGTTCCAGGACCCTCTCGACTTCGGCCAGGCACCGGCATGACCCGCCGGCTCCTTCCCGTCACGGGCTGTCGGGGCGCCCGTGAGGGCCGCTCGCGCGTGGGGCTGGTCCTCGGGTCCGTTCGCCTGCTCACGGAGGTGGCGTGATGCCCGCGCGTTTTCAGATGTCTCGCCAGCACCCCTGGGCCAGGGACAACCCGGAAGCGGTGATCGTCGACCGGCGAACGCGGTGGGGCAACCCCTACCGGGTCGGGGACATCACCCCGGTGTGGCGCGACCGGTACGGGTGGGGCTTCGTGCACACCCGGGCCAGCGCGGTCGAGGCGTTCGCCGACTACGCACAGTCCCGGGGTGCGCCCTACACCCGCGCCCTGGTCGCCGAGCTCGCGGGCCGGGACCTGGCCTGTTGGTGCCCGCTGGACCAGCCGTGTCACGGCGACGTCCTGCTGCAGATCGCGAACCGCACCGGCGGTGAGGGCCGGTGAGCGCCGCCCACCAGGACGCCGGCAGTGGCGGCCCGCGGCCTGCGGCGTGCACCGACGTCGGTGAGGTCCTGCGCCGTGTGGTGCGCGATCTCGACACGGTGCAGGTCGCCGCGCAGGCGGCGCACGGGGGCAACCGCGACGTCGCAGAGCGCGAGGTGCTGGCCCAGGTCGTTACGGCGTGCACGACGGCGTGGGTGCACGCCGGGCACGCCGCAGCCCTGCTGGACGCGCACGCCCCGGAGCGGACGTGACTACGCCCGCGAGCCCGCCCAGTCACCCCGCTGGCGGCCCGGACCGCGCCGGGCGGCAGGACCTGGTCCCGGCGTCGACCGAGGAGGCACGGGTGCGTGCAGGGTTGCCGGATGCGGAGCTGCGGGCCGAGCTGGTCACGTTCGCCGCGGCGCGCCTGGCACGTGCAGGCGCGCGCTCCCCGGCGGTGCGCTCGGGACTGGGCGACGTGCACGCCGCCGCGCAAGACGCGGTGGGCGATGCCCTTGAGGTTCTGTGGGCGCGCCGCGCGGCCTTCGCCGGGGTGCGTGACCCGCGTACCTGGGCGTTCGGGGTCGTGCGCACGTGCTGCGCCCGGGCGGCCCGCGCTGCAGCGCGCCGCGGGCTGCGCGAGATGCCGCTGGGCGACTGCGAGGAGACCTGGCCCCGTCCCGCATGGCGCACGGGCGAGGCGGAGAACACCGCCGCGCCCTCGGGCGTTGGCGACGGCGGCACGGGACCCGGTGCTGGTCCGGTGGCCGGGGTGTGGGCGGTGCGCGCCGCGCTGTGCACGCAGGTCGGCCCACTGGTCTGGGAGCTCGTGGTCGAGGTGGCCTGCGGGCCCGGTACACCGCGCGCCCTCGCGCTGCGCGAGGCCCTGGCGAGCCAGGCGCGCGCCGCCGCGGACGGCGAGGGCGTGGACGTCGCGGCGGTGCTCGGCGCCGCACGCGTGCCATTGCACGCCTGGGCTCGCGCGCGGACAGAGGCCGGCCTGCCCCTGGACCCCACGGTGGCCCTCGCCCACGGGGTCGGGACCGGGCTGCTGCGCACCCGTCGAGCGCTGGCGACGTGGTGGATGACCACCCGCCCCGGCCCGGTCGACGTCGACGCGGTCGTCGCGGCCGGGCTCGTCGACGACCTGCCGCCCACCCAGCAGGCCGCGTCCGCGGCCGCGGTGCTCACCTGGTGCGCCCCGCAGCTCCCCGCCACGGCCCCGACGTTGGCTCAGACGCCGACGGCCCGCATCGGTCCGGGGTGCCAGACGCACCCAGGAGCCGCGGGGCCCCGTCGCCGCGGCGGGGCCGACGTGCCGGCCGTGCTCGCCCTGGCGGGTGGTCGTCGCGGCGTCTGCGCACCGACTGACGTGATCGCTGTCGACGCGCCTGCGGGCGCCCGTCCCCGACGGGACGGGTGAGGCCGGCCCGCCCCAACCCACAACCCCAGACCGCTGCACCCCGCCTCGGCGGGGCCATCGCCGCGCCCGCACACCGGCCCGGCCCGCGCGGCGTGCACCTGGACGACGTCGACCCGCCCCACGCGGATGCGGGAGGTGCCTCGCTGGGGTCCGGCGCTGCGGTGGCGTCGCGGGTGCGGGCGCGTCCGCAGCAGAGCGCGCGGTTGCACGAGTGGGCGCAGCGCGCGGCGGCCTCCGGTGGGCGTCTGTCCCCGCAGCGCGCCGCGGCGGCGTGCGGGACCTCGACCGGGTTCGCCGCCCGGGTCCTGACCGAGCACGTCGCCCGCGCCGCGGCCGAGGCCGGCTGCTCGGCCGGGCCCGACGATCTCCTCGCCGCCGGGGTCCTGGACGACGTGCCCGTGGCGGAGCGCGGCGCGCAGGCGCGCTGGCGGTGGCGGACCTACGTCGCGGCCCTGGCCGCCGCCGACGAGGACCTGGACCGCGACGCCCGTGCCGGAGCAGCTGCAGGGGCGGGCGCAGCGGTCGAGTCCGGTTCACGAACGGACGTGCGTCCGGGGCGGGGCGCGCGGCCGTCGCCCGCGCGTGAGACGTCGATCTGGCGCGTGTGGGCTGCCGCGTTGGCCTGCGGCGGGCTCGTCGCGGGTGGGCAGCGGGAGTTCCTGGCTGCGGTGCGTGCGCACCCGGCGTTCGCCACGTGCACCCAGGCGCGGTGGGCGCGCATCTGGGCGATCGCGCGCGAGCTCGCGTTCTGGGCGGACCACGACACCATGACCACCCGCCCCACCCACGCGGTGCTCGCCGCGGCCGCGGGGTGCAGGCCGCGCACCGTGTCCCGGGTGGTCGCCGAGCTGCAGGCCGCGGGCCTGCTGGGCCTGGTCGCCGCCGGGCAGTCCGGGTTCACCCGCACCGATGCCCGGCCCGAGGCAGGATCCTCCGCCCCACACGACGGCGGGACCGGCCAGGACACCAGTGCGATGGGGAACTTGGCGGCGGTGTACGTGCTGTGTGTCCCGGCGCCAACGGCCCACGACGACCAGGCGGAGACCGAGGCCTGGGCGACCTTCGACGACGTGCCGCTCGTCGACGTCCAGGACCCGTGGGACGGGCAGGGGTGGGCGCTGCTGGACGCCGTCGACGCCGACCAGTCTCGCGGCGACGACCTTGCCGACGAGGTCCGGACCGGGGCCGGCTCGGCGAGCGAAGGTGCCCGCGGCGAAGGCGGGCCGGACGCCTCGTCGCCGGAGCCTGTGGACAAGTTTGGCGACCCTCCGACCCTTGGGTCTTGTGTCGAACTCACCGACGTGCGCGCGCGGGGAAGCGAACCCCTGGCGGACGCCCTGCGGGCGCAGCCGACGGGCGCTGCCGCGCCGTGCGGCCCGAGTCCGCGACCAGCACTGGCCGCTTCCCGGCTTGCGGGCGGGTCGTGGCTGGGCACAAGCGGCCAGGACGAGCCTGGGTCCCCGGCTTGGGCTGTCAACCCCACCTCCAGCACCCGACCGGCCCCGTCGTCGGGGTTCACGCGCTCGGGGTGGGTGAGCGGGACCCGGCGCGCTGCCAGGGCGCATCGCCGGACCGTGGCCGGTGCGCTGATCGCCGCCGTCCCCGACCTCGCCGCGCTCGGGGCACCAGCGCTGGCCGCGATCGTCCGAGACCACGTGGGCGCCGGGTGGACCGCGGGCGACCTGCACCACGCGCTGGACTGGACACCCACCGGCACCCGGCACCCCGGCGCGCTGCCCTCGCAGCCCGCCCCGGCCACCGCGACCGAGACCGGGCGGCGGAGCTTGGCCGCCGAGATCGCCGTGCGGCGGGCGCGTGACGCCCACGCGGCGCGGCTGGCCGCGGTGGTCACCTGGCGCCTGGGCGCCTGGCGCGACGTCC
>NZ_RFFI01000005.1 GCF_003696205.1 Cellulomonas triticagri | reverse complement strand
CCGCGTCCGGTTCGTGCGTCGGTTCCGGGCTCGGAGATCTGCTCGGCGATCTCGGCCAGGCGGGACAGCGCGGCCTCGGCCCGCACCGGGTCGCCGGACTGGATCGGCGCCAGCACGTCGGAATCGAAGTCCGGGTCGATCGACCGCACCGCCGCGAGCACCTCGTCCACCACCTGAGCCGGGACCTCCTGACGCTGCATCCCCAGCTCCCGAGCCAACCCCCTGTGCGTGTCGAACAACGGTCCCGTGGCGAGCAAGAAGAACGACACGACATCCCGGTCCGAGAACCGCGACCACTCCTGCCCGCTCGCACCCACCGGCGCCGCGCCCATTCCTTTCCCGGCATCCGCGACCGCACCGCCCACCGGAACCACCGCCACCGCCGCAGCGACCGTCACACCGATAACCGAACGAACAATCCCACGCACGACACCACTCCAATCCAGCAGGAGGACGACCACGCACCTGCGGTCCGGGTCCTAGATTGCGACCGTATTGAGGCCACTGGTATGTCGTCAACATCGATGTGGTTGCGATGGGATAAGCGGCCCCGCGTTGAGGGGTTGCCCACCGCGTGCGTGAAATATTCACGTCGGGAGTCGAAATGCGACGCCCGGGGAACCGTGGCAGTTCGTGCGATATCCCCGCTGCGCCGTTGCTTATCCATGGGTGCCGGATCTCGCGAACTGCCGCGCGAGAACCGATGAGTTCGCGCTCGACGCGCGGGCGGGTGATTTCAGAGGCTCGTCGGGGTGTCGTCGGGCGCGCGGTTGACGGAGTGCGCGGCCTTCTGTGCCGGAATCAGGCTGGTGAGCCCGATCACGGCGATCGTGCCGAGCAGCGCCAGTCCGACCGCGGTCAGACGGCGCGCGGGCGCGGCGATGATGGACGCTCCGGCCGCGATGATGACGAGCGTGCACGCCGGGGCGATGACTGGCAGCGCTGCACGGTGCGCGGCTTGCCATGCGCGCTCCGAGCGCAAGATCGCCGGGGTGCGGATTCCCACGAACCCGTTCGCCGGTAGCAGTCCACTCGCTCCGGCCCAGGTCATGGCGATCACCAAGACGGACAAGGCGATGGCGAGCACGCACACGGACATGAGGTACACGACCTTCCTGATTGCCGCGGCCCTGGTGCGAGAGGCGGCGAGCGCCCGCCCCGCATCCAGCAGCCGAGCTCACGGGCGTGCGACCCGTCGAATCGTGCTCGCTCTCGCGGGGAATGGACCACCACGGGTGATGACCCGCTGGACGCTAGTGATGCCGGAGGCAACCAACAACCTCCCGTGGCAGGGCGCAATCGCTCCCACGCGGCCGCTGCTCTCCCGCGGTACGTCGGAGGTGGTGGATGAGCGTCGGCGTAGGCGGACGTCACCGGCGACCGACGCTCCCGCCCGTGCGGAGTCTCTGACCTGCGGGTCCGCTGGGAGGTGCCGACGAGGGTGCTGGGGTCTTGGGGTTGCGGCACGAGGTCAGCGGGGTGCCGTCGATCCGCCAGGACCCCAGGTGGCGACGCCACTTCAGGCTGTCAGGCAAGTGGCCAAACCTCCCGCGACGAGTGGTGGGAATGCCTGCTCGGGGCAAGGGCACCCTCGTGGTCTTCCTCGGAGCGCGCACGCTCCTCGTGCCCCACCCGGCTCCGCCTCGACACGGCGCGTGGACAGGAGGCGTCGGGACGACCCGCGCGGTGGTGGACGGGCACCCAGTGACGAGGTACTCCGGTGGAAAGGGGGAGGATGGCTCGGGGTCCCGGGAGGTCGGGGCCTCACGAGAGGGAGGCGTGCATGGCCAGGCTGCAGGTGCCGGTCCAGCTGCGGTGGTCCGACATGGACGCGTACGGGCACGTGAACAACGTCGAGATGCTGCGGCTGCTGGAGGAGTCGCGGATCGAGGCGTTCTGGGCGCACCCCGCCGCCGCCGACCCGCTCGGCCCCGGGGAGGTCCCGGCGGACCGGCCCGCGTTCCCCACGGCCGTGCTCGACGCGGGCCCCGGTGCGCAGACGGCGACGCTGGTCGCCCGGCAGGAGATCGAGTACCTGCGTCCGCTGGGGTACCGCCGCACGCCCGTGGTCGTGGACATGTGGATCGGCCACCTCGGCGGGGCCAGCATCGACGTCTGCTACGAGGTGCGCGACGCCACCCCGGCAGCGGGCGACCCGTACGCCCGGGCCGTGACGACGCTCGTGCTGGTCGACGCGGCCAGCGGCTCGCCGCGCCGGATCGGCGAGGCGGAGCGGGCCGCGTGGCTGCCCTACGTCGAGGAGCCCCCGGCGTTCCGCCGCCGCGCCCGCTGATCCTGCGTCGGCCACGAGGTCGGGAGAACGCGACGAGGTCGGGGGATCCGTTCCCCCGACCTCGTCCCGTTCCGCCGACCTCGCCGGACGCGGTGCCCCCCGCGCGCTCCGTCAGTACTGCTCAGTACTGCGGCAGGCCCGTCAGGCTCGGGTCGTCGACCGCGGCGGGCGTGACCGTCGCGGCCAGCGCGGCCAGGTCCTCGACCGGCAGGCCGCCCGACAGCACGTAGGTGACACCTTCCGCCTGCCACCGCAGCCAGCCCCCGACGTCGGTGGACTGGTCGCCCCACGGCGCGAACGACGCCCGGTGACCGGCGACGTCCACGAGCCGGACCCCCGCGGCGTCGTAGCTGGCGACGACCTCCGGCGGCTCCTGCGGGCCGGCCATGGCCTCCAGCGTGACCCCGGTGCCCTCCGGGGTCCGGTGGACGCCGTCCGCCCCCTCGACCGGCGCGGTGTCACCGTAGGTCACCGTCCACCGCAGCGTCTCGCGCTCCGTGCGGGTGGCGCCGGTCGCGGCGGCATCGAGGCCAGACGGCACGGACCCGGGGTCGAGGGCGTCGCCGTCGAACCGCAGCGCGTCGAGCACGTCCAGCAGGTCGGTGGTGCCGAGGCCGCTCCCGCTGGCCATCCACCGGGCGCCGTCCTCGGACCAGGAGACGTATGCGCTGGTGCCGAGGTCGCGCAGCCGCCCGGCGGCGCCGCGCACCGGTACGTCGGCCACGCCGTCGGTCCCCTCCGGGAACGGGTCCGCGACGTCCCGCCACACCGTCACGCCGCGGACGGGCTCCTCGGACACGAGCACCGCGACGGGCAGGGCGCTGGTGCAGTCCATCCGGGTCAGGTGCACACCGGCGCTGGTCGCCGCCCAGGGCGCGTCGGCGAGCACGGCGGCGGCGCCGGTGATCCGTGGGTCGGCGGGCCACGCGTCGGGGGCGACCCACTCGCTCCACCCCGTCTGGCACTCGGTCGTCCCCTCCCCGGCGACCGCGGGTGCGACGCCGAGGGACAGCGGGAACGCGCCGGCCTGCGGCGTCGGGGCGCCGCCGCCGACCTGTGGCAGGACGACACCGCCGACGGTCAGCACGGCCGCCAGGCCGACGGACGCGCCCACGGTGCGGGCACGGCGGTTCCGGCGGAGCGCACGGGCGCGCCGCTGCACGCGAGCCAGGTCGGGGGTGGGAGCCGGGGTGTCGACGTCGGCGAGGCGGGTCAGGAAGTCGGTGCTCATCTCAGGGCGTCCTCACGGGTGGGACCCAGCGCGGCGGCGAGCCGGGCGCGGGCGGTGGACAGGGTGGAGGCGACCGTGCCGCGGGAGACGTTCATGACGTCCGCGACCTGCGCCTCGGTGAGGTCGGCGACGTAGCGGAGCGCCACGGCGGTGCGGGACCGCGGCGGCAGGTCCGCGACGGCGCGCCAGAGCGCGTCCTCGGGGTCGGCCGGTGCGGGCGCCTGCTGCTCGCGCTGCCGCTGCACCCAGCGACGCTCCAGCTGGGCGCGTCGCCAGGACCGCCGCACCTCGTTCAGCGCCACGGTGTACACCCAGGCCGCGGGGCGCTCCATGCGGGCGACGCGGTCCCAGCGGGCCAGCGCCCGGGCGAACGCCTCGGCGGCCGCCTCCTCGGCGATCCCGGCGTCGCCGACGGCCAGCGTCAGCGCCCGGTGGGTGCGCGGCAGCTCGGCCGCGTACCAGGCGGCGAACTCGGGTGGTGGTATGTCGGGCCCCTGCGGTCTCATGCCCCGTCAAGTCGTGAGGTCGGCGAAGTGTTGGGCGCGGGCGCGCCCGCCCGTCCATCGTCCTCGCCGGGGCGGTCGTGCGGGCGCCGTTCCGGGTGCGAGGTCGGGAGAACGTGACGAGGTCGGGAGATCCGTTCCCCCGACCTCGTCACGTTCCCCCGACCTCGACCTCCGGCCGCTGGCGAGCACGCCCGGCCGGGGGTCAGGCCTCCCGGCGGGCCTCCACGTCGCGGCGGGCGCGCTCCGCCGTCTCCGCCGCGCGGGCGATGTTGCGCTGCATGCCCCCGAACACGACCCCGTGGAACGGGTACACCGCCCACCAGTACAGCTGCCCGGCGAGCCCGTGCGGGTGGAACACGGCGCGCTGGGCGAACGTCGTCGGCGGCGTCCGCCACACGGCGTCGGCGTCAGCCCCGTCGGCACCCGCGTCCTGGTCCGGCTCGACGCGCAGCTCCAGCCACGCGAGCCCGGGCACCCGCATCTCCGCCCGCAGCCGCAGCAGCCGCCCGGGGTCGACCTCCTCGACCCGCCAGAAGTCCACGGCGTCGTCCACGACCAGCCGCCGGGGGTCGCGGCGTCCGCGCCGCAGCCCGGGTCCGCCCACGACGCGGTCGGCGAGCCCGCGCACCCGCCAGGCCAGCGACCACGAGTACCACCCGCGCTCGCCGCCGACGGCCTCCAGCACCCGCCAGAGCGCGGCGGGGGAGGCGTCGACGACGATCTGCCGCTCGTCCACGTAAAGGGACCCGCCCGCCCAGTCGGGGTCGGACGGCAGCGGCTCGCTGGGGACGCCGGGGACGCCCGCCGAGGACCAGCGGGTGGTGACGTCGGCCTCGCGGATCCGGGCGAGCGCGAGCCGGACGGCCCGGTCGAAGCCGATCAGCCCGCCGGGCGGGTCGGGGACGTGCTCGGCGATGTCGTGCTCGGTGCAGACGACCTCGTGCACCAGGGACTCCACGAGCGGCCGGGCGATGCCGGACGGCACCGGGGTGACGAGGCCGACCCACAGGCTCGACAGCTTCGGGGTGAGCACCGGCACCGGCACGATGATCCGCTGCGGCAGCCCGGCGGCGCGCGCGTAGCCCTGCATCATGTCGCGGTAGGTGAGGACGTCCGGCCCGCCGATGTCGAACGCCCGGTTGACCTCGGGCGGCATGGTCGCGGACCCGACGAGGTACCGCAGGACGTCGCGGACGGCGATCGGCTGGATGCGGTTGAGCACCCAGCGGGGCACGGTCATGGCGGGCAGCCGCTCGGTGAGGTACCGCATCATCTCGAACGACGCGGACCCGGACCCGAGGATGACGGCGGCGCGCAGCACGGTGGTGGGGACGCCGGAGGCGAGCAGGATCTCCCCGACCTCGGTGCGGGACGCGAGGTGCGGGGACAGCTCCTCGCCCTCGGGCGCGAGCCCGCCGAGGTAGACGACCCGCCCGACCCCGGCCTTGCGGGCGGCGGCTCCGAAGGTCAGGGCGGTGGACCGGTCGCGCTGCTCGAAGGTGCGGCCGGTGCCGAGGGAGTGGATCAGGTAGTAGGCGACGTCCACGCCGTCGAGGGCCGCACGGATCTGCTCGGCGTCGGAGGCGTCGGCCTGGACGACCTCGACGGCGTCGTACCAGGGACGGCCGCGCAGCCGCTCGGGGCGCCGGGCGAGGGCACGCACCCGGTACCCGGCGGCGAGCAGCTCGGGCACGAGGCGACCGCCGACGTACCCGGTGACGCCGGTGACCGCGACGAGCGGCGCGTCGGGCCGGGGGCGGCCGTCCGGGCCGACGCCGGGCACGTCGGGCAGGGTACGGGCGACGGGTTCGGGCAGCAGGTCGGAGGCGGGCGGGGCGTCGGGGGCCGGGGTGCTCACGGCGGGGACGCCGTCAGACGGGCGGGCGGAGTCGGGCACCGTCGCAGTCTGCGTCGGGGGTGCCGACGCCGCATCTGGGCAGGTGCGGCGGCGAGCGCCCCGGAGGATGATCGTGCCCATGGCGGACCTGCGGCGGGACTGGACGAGGGTGGACGAGTACCTGGTCACCGAGCTGGTCGCGGAGGACGCGACCCTGCTCGCCGCGCGCGAGGCGGGGCGAGCCGCGGGCCTGCCCGCGATCGAGGTGGCGCCGAACCAGGGCCGGCTGCTGGCGCTGCTGTGCCGCATGGTGGGCGCGCGCCGGGTGCTGGAGTTCGGCACGCTCGCGGGATACAGCACGCTGTGGTTCGCGGACGCGGTGGGGCCGGACGGGCACGTGACGACGCTGGAGATCGACCCGCGGCACGCCGAGGTCGCCCGGCAGAACTTCGCCCGCGCCGGGGTCGCGGACCGGGTGCGGCTGGTCGAGGGACCGGCGGCCGGGTCGGCCCAGGCCCTGGTCGACGCGGGGGAGGAGCCGTTCGACCTGGTCTTCGTGGACGCGGACAAGCCGAGCAACAGCACTTACGTCGAGGCGGCCCTCGCCCTGTCCCACCCGGGCACGGTGATCGTGGTGGACAACGTCGTCCGGGCCGGGGGCGTCGCCGACGCGGACTCGACCGACGAGCGGGTGCAGGGCTCGCGGGCGGTGCTGCACCTGCTCGGGACGCACCCCCGGCTGGACGCGACGGCGCTGCAGACCGTGGGCGCGAAGGGCTGGGACGGGTTCGCGCTGGCGCTCGTCCGGGACTGAGCGTCAGGACAGCAGGTCGAGGGTCCGCTTCTCGGCGACCGCCTGCGAGCGGGTCGGCGCGATGGTGGTGCCGTGCGCCCACAGGTCCACGACCCGGGGGTCGATGTAGGACGCGCGGCAGACGGCCGGGGTGTTGCCGAGCTCCTCGGACACGTCGGCGACGACGCCCGCGACGACCTTCCGGCGCGCTCGGTCGGACGTCGGCGGGGCGCCCGCGGCGGCGAGGCCGCGCGCCGCGAGGACGGTGGCGTGCCACGTCCGGAAGTCCTTGGGTGACGCGTCGTCCCCGAGCCGCCGCTTCACGTCGGCGCCGACCTCCGCGCTGGTGACGTCGTGCCAGCCGTCGTCGTCCCGCCAGGCCAGCAGCTCGGGCCCGCCGCCGCGCCGCCGCAGCAGCGTCCCGACGAGCTCGGCGACCCGGTCGTCCTCGACGACGACGTCCCGGACCTGCCCGGACTTGGCGGGGTAGTGGAAGCGCACGGCCCCGTCGCCGACCACCTCGACGTGCTCGCGGCGCAGCGTCGCGAGGCCGTACGAGCCGTTGCGCTGCGCGTAGCCCTCGCCGCCCGCCCGGAAGTACGCGAGGTCCAGCAGCCGGAACGCGAGCGCGAGCGCGGTCGCGCGGGGCAGCCCGTCGAGCGCGAGGTCCCGGCGCACCGACCGGCGCGCGGCGGGCAGCCTGCGGGCGACGTCGAGGACGTGGTCGTGCTTGCGCCGCGCCCGCCGCAGCCGCCACTGCTCGTGGTAGAGGTACTGCCGGCGCCGCGCGTCGTCCAGCCCGGCGGCCTGGATGTGGCCGTTGGCCCATGGGCTGATCCACACGTCCTGCCACGCGGGCGGGATCGCGAGGGCGCCGATGCGGTCGAGGTGCTCGGGGTCCGCGATGCGCTCGCGGTCGAGGTCCAGGTACCAGAAGCCGGAGCCGGCACGCCGCCGGGTCCAGCCGGGGGAGTCGATCCGGACCCGTCGCAGTCGCACCACCGGCACACTGTCACCCGCCGCGCGGGCTCCCGCCAGTCAGGCCGCCAGTCAGGCGGTCGGGATCCGGACCATGCCCTCCTGCGCGATGGACGCGACCAGCGTGCCGCTGCGGTCGAACACCCGGGCGGCGCCGAGACCCCGGCCGCCCTGCGCGGACGGGCTGGACTGGTCGAACAGCAGCCAGTCGTCCACCCGCACGTCCCGGTGCCACCACATCGCGTGGTCGAGGCTCGCGACGGACAGACCCGGCGTCAGCCAGGACAGCCCGGCGCGGCGCAGCACCGGCTCCAGCATGATCTGGTCGCACGCGAACGCCAGCACCGCGCGGTGCAGCAGCTGGTCGGCGGGCAGCGGGCCCTTGGCGCGCATCCACACCCGCTGGCGGCCCTCGGGCGACGGCGCGGGGCCGAGGTACAGGGAGCCGCCGACGTGCCGGACGTCGAACGCGCTCTGGTGGGTCCAGAACCGGGCGACGGGGTGGTCCAGGTGCCCCATGCGGTCCATGGCGGACTCGACGTCCTCGGGCTCCGGGACGTCGGGCGCGGGCTCGGTGTGGTCGACGCCGTCCTGCTCCTCCTGGAACGAGGCGATCATCGACAGGATCGGCTCGCCGTCCTGGGCGGCGTGCGTGCGGCGCGCGGAGAACGACCGGCCGTCCCGCAGCTCCTCCACGGCGAGGTCGACGGGCGTCGCGACGTCGCCCGCGCGCAGGAAGTAGCCGTGCAGGGAGTGCGGGAGCCGCCCGCCGGGGACGGTGCGGCCTGCGGCGACGAGCGCCTGCGCGATGACCTGCCCGCCGAACACCCGGCCGCCGGGCTTCGGCAGGTTCGTCGCGGTGAACGTGCCGGGGGTGGTCCCGGGGGCGACGTCGAGGACCGCGAGCAGCGCGGCGATCGGGTCGGGGGCGGAGGTCGGGTCGGGCGCGGTGCGGGCGTCGGTCACGCGGACCAGCGTCTCACGCGCCCGGGCACCGCCCCGCGCCATCCGGGCGGCGGCTCAGGGCCGCCCGGCGGTGTTGACCAGCGAGTGCGCGGCGCGCTCCAGGTAGTCCCAGAGCGTCGCCTCGTGCAGGGGCGGCAGGTCGAGGGCGTCCACGCCCGCGCGCATGTGCCGCAGCCAGCGGTCGCGGGCGTCGGGGTCCACGGCGAACGGCATGTGCCGCATCCGCAGGCGCGGGTGCCCGCGCTCCTCGGAGTACGTGGTGGGGCCGCCCCAGTACTGCTCGAGGAACATCGTGAGCCGGCGCCGGGCCGGGCCGAGGTCGGCCTCCGGGTACATCGGGGCGAGCACCGGGTCGGTGGCGACGCCCTCGTAGAACACGTCCACCAGCCGCTCGAACGTCGCGTGCCCGCCGATCGCCTCGTAGAACGACTGCCGCCGCCGGGCCTCGGCGTCGTCCGGTGCGGACGCGGGCGCGGGGGAGGCGGCGCTCAGCGGCAGCGGCGTGCGGGCGGGCTCCGGGGTGGTCATGCCGCCAGTCTCGCACCGCGCGCACCCCGACCCGGGTGCGTGGCCCGCGCCCGGCGGCGGTGCCCCGGACGGCGACTAGGCTGGGGGTCCAGGAGGCCGCCCGTCCCACGGCGGCCCGCGGGGGCCAGATCCGGCACACGGCACGACGGGGGTTCGATGAGCAAGGCAGAGCAGATCCTGGTGGCCCTGGGTGGCGGCGGCAACGTCGTGGACCTGGAGCCCTGCATCACCCGGCTGCGGGTCGAGGTGACCGACCCCGCCCAGGTGGACGAGGCGGGCCTCAAGGCGACCGGCGCGTTCGGCGTCGTCCGGTCCGGCCGCATCGTGCAGGTCATCGTCGGTCCCGAGGCGGACAGCCTCGCGGCGGAGCTCGACGGCCTGCGCTGAGCGCACGCACGACGGCCCCCGGTCACCTGGTGACCGGGGGCCGCGTCGTGCCCGCACCCCGGGGTGCTCAGCCCTCCGGCGACGTGCGCTCGCGGTGGGCCTCCAGGGCCTCGCGCTGCCCGGCGAGCGGGATGTCCGCCGCCTCCAGCGCCTCGCGCACCGCGGTCCGCAGCGCGCGGGCGACGGCCCACTGCCGGGCCGGGGCGGTGCGCTGGATGACCTTGAGGCTGACGGCGTCGAACGTCAGGTCCTCCGCGGTGGTGACGGTCGCGGCGCCCTCGATGGCGGCGCCGATCTCCGGGATGTCGGCGAGGGTCGCCGCCGCCTGGATCAGCAGGTCCTGCACCCGGTCGAGGTCCGCGAAGTAGTCGACCTTGACCTCGACCACGGCGTTCGCCCAGCCCTGGGTCTTGTTGCCGACGCGCAGCATCGAGCCGTTCGGGACGTACCAGAGGGTGCCGTCGCCGTCGCGGATCTTCGTCACGCGCAGCCCCACGGACTCGACGGTGCCCTGCGCGGGGCCGACGTCCACGACGTCGCCGACGCCGTACTGGTCCTCCAGCAGCATGAACAGCCCGGACAGGAAGTCCTTGACCAGGGACTGCGCGCCGAAGCCGAACGCGACGCCGATGATCCCGGCGGACGCGATGAACGGGGCGATGTTCACCCCGAGCTGGTCGAGGACGAGCAGCACCGCGATGGAGCCGACGACGATGGCCGCCGTCGAGCGCAGCACCGACCCGATGGTGCGGGCTCGCTGGGCGCGGCGGGCGTTCGCGACGGGGGTGACCTTGCGCAGCGCGGCGGCGACCTCGGTCCCGCCGAGCGGCTTGCCGATGCCCCGCTGCAGCAGCGAGGTGCCGTCGGCGATGTGCTCGGAGACGGTCTTGATGAGGCGGCGGACCAGCAGCAGGACGATGCCCGCCGCGACCACGATGATCGCGATGCGCAGGCCGGGGCCGAGCAGCCAGTCGAGGAACGCGTTGGCGCCGTCGGCGACCTGGTCGCCGGCGTCGGGTGCCGCCGTGGGCAGCGCGGGGAGGAGGGAGGGGATCACCCCGACACGCTAACGGCAGCCCCCGACGGCACGCCGCCCGTGCTGGGGGCCGCCGGGCGGACGTGCACGCGTCCCGCACACCGCGTGCACGTCCGCCCCGCGCTCTCTTGAGCGCCCGTCAGCCCCGGGCGAGGACCGCGGCCAGACCGGTGCGGTCCGCCACGAACTGCAGCTGCTCGACGGTCAGCGCGATGGTGCGGGACAGGGCCCGCCCGCCGTGCCCGACGCCCTTCTCCCGCCGCACCAGCACGGGCGCGACAGCCGGGTCCGCGGACGTGGCGGCCTGGAGCGCGGCGCCGAGCTTGCGGGCGTGCAGCGGGTCGACGCGGGTGTCGCCGTCGAAGATGGTGAACAGGGTGGCCGGGTAGGCGGTGCCGTCGACGACGCGGTGGTACGGCGAGTACCCGAGCAGCCAGTCGAGCTCCTCCGGGGTGTCGGCGTCGCCGTACTCGTCGGTCCAGGTCACCCCGAGGCCGAACTTCTGGTACCGGACCATGTCGAGCAGCGGGGCGGAGCACACGACCGCCGCGAACGTCTCCGGGTGCCGGGTGAGCGCCGCGCCGACGAGCAGGCCGCCGTTGGACCCGCCCCAGCAGGCGAGCCGGTCCGTGGTGGTCCAGCCGCCGTCCACGAGGTGCCGGGCGACCGCCTGGAAGTCCTCGAAGACGTGCTGCTTGTGCGCGCGGCGCCCGTCGCGGTGCCACGCCTCGCCCTCCTCGCCGCCGCCGCGCAGGTTCGCGACGACGTAGACGCCGCCCGCCTCGACCCACGCGAGCGTGGTCGCGGAGTAGGCGGGGTCCAGGGAGATCTGGAAGCCGCCGTACCCGTAGAGGATCGTCGGCGCGGGCGCGAGGGGCCGCCCGTCGGCGTCCAGGGCATCCGCCCGGGCGACGACGAACGCGCGCACCGGCGTGCCGTCGGCGCTGGGCACGACGACCTGCTGCACCCGGACGTCCGGCAGGTCCGCGAGGGCGCCGGGCGGGGACGCCCACAGCGACGTGGTGCCGGTGGTGGCGTCGTAGCGGTGCACCTCGGTGACGGTGGTGTGGTCGGTGTACGTGAACCACACGTCCGGGCCGCCGTCCGGGCGGGTGACGAGACCGCCGGTGGAGCCGAGGCCGGGCAGCGCGACCCTCCCGGCGTCGCCGGCCAGGCGGGCGCCGGTGACCGGGTCGTGCGCGGTGATCTCGCTGACGGCGTGCCGCCGCCAGGCCGCCAGCAGCCGGACGGGCGTGGTGTCGTCCCCGCCGCCGTCCACGACCGCGACGTCCTCGAGCACCGCCTCCGGGTCCTCGGCCAGCAGCGTCCGCCACCGCGGCACCGCCGGGTCCTGCGGGTCCGCGACGGCGAGCCGCCCCCGGTCGGCGTCGAGCGTGGTGTGCACGTACAGCCGACCGTCCCGCCCGACCCACGCGCCGACCTCGGCGTCGTAGCCGACGGCGACCTCGCGGAACTCCGGCACCGCGCCCGGGGCCACCGCCGACAGGTCGGCGATCCAGACGTCCGTGCGCGGGGCCGTGCCCGCCGAGGCGGAGACGATCAGCCAGCGGCCGTCCCGGGACACCGAGACGCCGTAGTAGTTGGTCATGTCGAGGCCGTCGCCGAACACCTCGACGTCCTGCGCGGCGTCCGTGCCGACGACGTGGCGCCACACCCGGCGGTGGTACTGCTTCTCGCCCTCGGGCAGCAGGTCGGGCGCGAGGCGCCGCACGTAGAAGAACGCGGCGCCGCCCGGCTCCCACGCCACGGGGGAGTAGCGCGCCCGGTCGACGGGGCCGTCCACCAGCGCACCCGTGGTGACGTCGAGGACGTGCAGGACGCTCTCCTCGGTGCCGCCGTGCGACACCTGGTAGGCGAGCAGGTCGCCCTCCTTGCTCGGCTGCCACGCGTCGAGCGTCGTGGTGCCCGCCGGGTCGATCACGACCGGGTCGACCAGCACCCGCTCGCGCTCGCCGCCCGGGGCGTCCGGGTCGGGCTCGGCGACGACGACCACCGCGTGCTCCTGCTCCCCGGTGCGGCGCGCGAAGAACCGGCGGTCCCCGCGCCACGCGGGCGTCCCGACGAACCCGGCGCCGAGCAGCGCGGCCAGCCGCGCGGTCAGCGGACCGGTGCTCAGCGGGCCGTCCGCGAGGTCGCCCGCCGCGGCGCGCGCCCGGTAGGCGGCGTACAGGTCGTCCTGCGCGGTCGACCACGCCTCGGTCTCGTCGGCGTCGGCGTCCTCCAGCCACCGGTACGGGTCGGCGACGGCCCGTCCGTGCAGGTCCTCGACCAGGTCGAGGCGCCGGGCGGCGGGGTACGCGGACGGGGCGCCGGGCACGGCGGAGGTGGGGGCGGCGGGGTCGACGGTCATGCGCGCCACCCTACGGCGCACCCCGCGCGTGCCCCGAGGGGGCCGCGCGGAGCGCGGCGGCTGCCGAGGGGCGCTCGACGTGACGGCCCGCCGTCCGCACCCGGAGGCGGGAAACCCCACGTCGGTAGCGTGTGCGCGGCGCGGTGCCCGGCAGGGGGCGCCGGGCTCTGGCAGGATCGGCGACGTGGCCGACCCCGCACCGCCGCCGACCGAGTCCCTCGTGCGCCTCGCGAGGGCGCACGGTGTCGCCCCGGAGTTCCAGGAGTTCAACGGCGGCCCGAAGCAGGTGTCCGCCGCGACCCTCGTCGGCGTGCTCGGCGCGCTGGGCGTCGACGCCAGCACCCCGGAGCGGGTCGAGGTCGCGCTGCGCGACGCCGAGGACGCCCCGTGGCGCCGCGTGCTGCCCCCCGTCGTGGTGGTGCGGCGCTCGCAGGGCGCGCAGGTCCCGGTGCACGTCACGCACGGGGACGCGGTGCGCGCCTGGATCGAGGTGGACGGCGTCGAGGGGCGCGGCCGCCGCGCCGCGAAGGGCGACGCCGGTCGCGTGGACCTGGAGCAGGCCGACGTCGTCGTCGAGCCCCGCACCGTGGACGGGCGCGAGGTCGGCCGGGCGACGTTCGTCGTGCCCGCCGACCTGCCGCTCGGCTGGCACCTGCTGCGCACCAGCGGGCCGTCCGGCGAGGGGACGGCGCCGCTCGCCGTCACCCCGGACCGCCTCGACCTGCCCGCGGCGCTCGCGGACCGCAGCGTGTGGGGCCTGATGGTCCAGCTGTACTCGGTGCGCTCGCGGGCGTCGTGGGGCGCGGGGGACCTGCGGGACCTCGCTGACCTCGCGTGGCTGTCCGGGCGCGAGGCGGGCGCGCAGTTCGTGCTGGTCAACCCGCTGCACGCGGCCGAGCCGGTCGCGCCGATGACGCCGTCGCCGTACTTGCCGACGACCCGCCGGTTCGTGAACCCGCTGTACCTGCGGGTCGAGGACGTGCACGAGGCCGGGTACCTCGGTTCGGCGGACCGGGCGCTGGTGGACTGGTCGGCGGAGCAGGCGCTCGCGCTGGACACCGACGACGGCCCCATCGACCGGGACGTGGTGTGGACGGCGAAGAAGGCCGCGCTGGACGTGGTGTTCGCGGTCCCGCGGTCGGCGGCCCGGCAGTCGGCGTTCGCGGAGTTCCGCCGCCGGGAGGGTCGCGGGCTGGAGGACTTCGCGCTGTGGTGCGCGCTGGTGGAGCGGGACGGCCCGCCGCCGTGGCCCGCCGACCTGCGCGACCCCGCCGCCCCCGGGGCGCTGCGGGCCCGGGCCGACCTCGCGGACCGGGTGGAGTTCTACTGCTGGTTGCAGTGGCTCGCGGACGAGCAGCTCGCCACCGCCCAGCGCACCGCCCACGAGGCCGGGATGTCCGTGGGCGTCATGCACGACCTGGCCGTCGGCGTGCACCCGTCCGGTGCGGACGTGTGGGCGCTCGGGCCGGTGCTCGCGCGGGGCGCGTCGGTCGGTGCCCCGCCGGACATGTACAACCAGCAGGGCCAGGACTGGTCGCAGCCGCCGTGGCACCCCGCCGAGCTGGAGCGCGTCGCGTACCGGCCGTACCGGGACCTGCTGCGCACCGTTCTGCGGCACGCGGGCGCGGTGCGGATCGACCACATCATCGGGCTGTTCCGGCTGTGGTGGATCCCGCGCGGCAACAGCGCCGCCGACGGCACCTACGTGCGCTACGACCACGACGCGATGATCGGCATCCTCGCGCTGGAGGCGCACCGCGCCGGGGCCGTCGTCATCGGGGAGGACCTCGGCAACGTCGAGCCGTGGGTGCGTGACTACCTGTCCGACCGGGGCGTGCTGGGCACGTCGATCCTGTGGTTCGAGAAGGACGCCGAGGGCCGCCCGCTGCCGCCCGAGGACTACCGGCGGCTCGCGCTGTCGTCCGTCACCACCCACGACCTGCCGCCCACCGCCGGGTACCTGGCGGAGGAGCACGTCGCGCTGCGCGAGCGCCTCGGTCTGCTGACCGAGCCCGTCGCCGACGTCCGGCGGGCCGCCCGCACCGAGCGGGAGGCGATGCTGACCGCCCTGCGGGAGCGCGGCCTGCTGGGCGACGACCCCACCGAGCGCGAGGTCGTCGAGGCCCTGCACCGGTGGATCCGGCGCACCCCGAGCGCGCTCGTCGGGGTGTCGCTCGCCGACGCGGTCGGGGAGCGACGTGCCCAGAACCAGCCCGGCACCGACAACGAGTACCCGAACTGGCGGGTGCCCCTGGCCGACGGCGCCGGCCGGCTGGTGCTGCTGGACGACCTGTTCGGCTCCGCGCGGTTCCGGTCGCTGGCGGCGGCGCTCGCGGAGGGCTGAGCGCCCGTCAGCGCCAGCCGTGAGAGGCGTCCGGCCACGGCTCCGGGCACGGGTCGCCGAGCGGCCCGGTCAGCTCGAAGTGCCACGACTCGTTCGCGTACGTCCGGCACAGGCCCGTCTCCTGCTGCCGGTCGCCCAGCCACAGCACGCCCTCGGTCGGGCCGACGTCGATCGCGAGGCCCTGGACGTGCGCGGACACGTCCGGGGGCAGCACCCAGCGGTGCGCCTCGGCCTCGCTGCCGTACCGGGCGACGGCCTGGTCGACGAGCGCCTGCTGCTCGTCGGCGGACCGCCACCCGGAGGTGATCCGCAGCTCGACGCCGTCCGCCGCCGCGAGGGCCTGGGCCGCCTCGAACCGGGCGAGCAGCTCCGGGTCCAGCCCGCTGACCTCGCGGGTCGCCGGGGGGTCGTCGCCGGTGCCGGGGGACTCCTCGGGGGTGGCGCCGCCGGGTGGGGCGGCTGGGGCGCCGTCGACGGCGAGCGGCCGGTCCGTCGGGCCGACGACCTGGGTGAGCGCCGCCGGGCCCCGGGTGACGAGCCACCCGCCGCCGGCCGCGAGCACGGCCAGGGCGAGCAGCAGCAGGAGCACGGGCACGCGCCGGGACCTGGGGGTGCGGCGCCGGGGTGCGGGTCGGGGTGTCGTCATGCTGCCCAGCGAACCGCCCGGACGGGGCCGCGGTCGTCGCCCCGGGGGAGGTCCGTGCCCGGTCCGCGTCCTGACCGTTCGACCCAGACCCGGGGTCTGCCGTCCACCCCGGGTCTGACCCCCGCCCGCTCGTCGAGCCGCGGCTCGCTCGGGTGGCGCGCATGTCCCCCTCCTGGCCGCCGCGGCGCGTGCGCGTCGTCGGGACCAGCGGGTCGGGCAAGACGACCTTCGGGCGGGCGCTCGCCTCGCGCCTGGGCGTGCCGTTCGGGGAGCTCGACGCGGTGTTCTGGGGGCCGGGCTGGACGCTGAAGGAGCCGGAGGACGGCCGCGCCCTGCTGCGCGAGTTCCTGGCGGCGTCGCCCGACGGCTGGGTGCTCGACGGCAACTGGCGGTCGCGGCGCGACGGGCTGGCGGACGACGCCGACGTGGTGGTGTGGCTCGACTACCCGCGCCGGGTCGTGATGCCACGTGTCGTGCGCCGCACGCTGGCGCGCGGGCTGCTGCGGCGGGAGCTCTGGCACCGCAACCGGGAGGACCTGCGCAACCTGCTGCGCCGGGACCCGGAGGAGAACATCGTGCTGTGGGCGTGGACCAGCCACGGCCCGAACCGGGACCAGCTCACCGCCGACGCCGCGCGGGGCGACGTGCCCGTGGTGCGGCTGCGCACCCCGGGTGCCGCCCGCCGCTGGCTCGCGGCGCTGCCGGGCTGAGGAACGACCGAGCCCCCGGCCGCGACGAGGCGGCCGGGGGCTCGGGGCGAAGGTCGCTCAGACCTCGTGGTAGTGCCGGTCGGCGGCCTGCGCGGCGAGCATCCGCCGCACGCCGTCCCGGGCCTCGACCACGAGCCGGCGCAGCGCGGGCGCGGCGTCCGGGTGCGCGTCGAGCCACGCGTCGGTCGCCCCGGCGACGTCCACCGCGCCCTCGCCCGCGTCGTCCGCGAGCTCGGTCGGGTAGAGGCCGGTGACGATGTTCTGCGCCATCTCGTTGGTCTTCTCGGCCCAGACCTGCTCCAGCGCGGCGAAGTACGGCGCGACGTACGGCCGCAGCAGCGCCCGGTCGTGCACCCGACCGAACCCGCCGATGGTGGCGGCCTGCAGGGCGTTCGGCAGGGCGTCGGACTCCACGACGGCGGCCCACGCGGCTGCCTTGGCCTCGGCGGTCGGCAGCGCGGCGCGGGCGGCCGCGGCGGCGCGCTGGCCGGTCGCGGTCGGGTCCGACTCGAGCTGCGCGTCGATCTCGGCCTCGCCCGCGCGGCCGCCGGCGACCAGCGAGGTCAGCAGCTCCCAGCGCAGGTCGGTGTCGATGGACAGCCCGTCCAGGCGGGTGCCGCCGTCCAGCAGCGCCGCGACGGCGTCGAGCTGCTCGGGCGTCGAGGCCCGGGCCGCGAACGCCTTGACGAGCTGCAGCTGGGTGTCGGAGCCGCCCTCGGCGTCGGTCGCGAGCGTCCACAGCGTGTCGGCGGCGGCGACCTCGGTCGCGGAGCGGTGCTCGGCGGCGACGTACAGGTCGAGGGCGGTGTGCAGCTGGCGCAGCAGCACCAGCACCACCGACGAGTCCGTCTCGTGCGCGATGTTGCCGAGCAGCAGGTCGACGTAGTCCCGCGCGGGAGTCTCGCCGTCGCGGGTCGCGTCCCACACCGCCGTCCAGACCAGGGTGCGGGGCAGCGACTCGCCGAAGTGGCCCAGGTGCGCGACGGCCGTCGCGAGCGAGCGCTCGTCCAGCCGGACCTTCGCGTACGCGAGGTCGTCGTCGTTGAGCAGCAGCAGGTCGGGGCGCTGCTCGCCGACGAGCGCGGGCACCTCGGTGCGCTCGCCGTCCACGTCGAGCTCGACGCGCAGCGTGCGCTCCAGGCGGGTCTCGCCGTCGGCGTCCGCGACGACGTCGTAGCCGCCGACCACCAGGCGGTGCGGGCGCTGCACCGGGTGGGTCTCCGGGACCTCCTGGCGCACGGTCAGGGCGGTGATCCGCTCGACGCCGTCGGTGCCGACCTCGGAGGTGATCTCGGGGCGCAGCAGCGTCACGCCGGACTGCTCCAGCCACAGCGCGGACCACGCGGACAGGTCGCGGCCGGAGGTGGCCTCGAGCTCGGTCAGCAGGTCGCGCAGCTCGGTGTTGCCCCACGCGTGCTTCTGGAAGTACGCGCGCACCCCGGAGAAGAACTGGTCCTTGCCGACCCAGGCGACGAGCTGCTTCAGCACGCTCGCGCCCTTGGCGTAGGTGATGCCGTCGAAGTTGACCTCGACGTCCTCCAGGTCGCGGATGTCCGCGGCGATCGGGTGCGTGGAGGGCAGCTGGTCCTGCCGGTAGGCCCAGCCCTTCTCCAGCGAGGAGAACGTCGTCCACGCCGAGGTCCAGCGGGTCGCCTCGGCGGTCGCGAGCGTGGACGCGTACTCCGCGAACGACTCGTTCAGCCACAGGTCGTCCCACCAGCGCATGGTCACCAGGTCGCCGAACCACATGTGCGCGAGCTCGTGCAGGATCGTCACCGCGCGGCGCTCGACCGTGGCCTCCGGCACCTTGGACCGGAAGACGTACGACTCCAGGAACGTGACCGCGCCCGCGTTCTCCATCGCCCCGGCGTTGAACTCCGGCACGAACAGCTGGTCGTACTTCGCGAACGGGTACGGGAAGCCGAACTGCTCCTCGTAGAACGCGAAGCCCGCGCGGGTGATGTCGAGGATGTTCTCGGTGTCGAGGTGCTGGGCGAGCGACCCGCGGCAGTACACGCCGAGCGGGATCGTGCGGCCGTCGCTGGACGTGAGCTCGCCGTGCTCGTGGTGGTACGGGCCCGCGATCACCGCGGTGATGTACGACGCGATGCGCGGCGTCGGCTCGAACGTCCACGTCGCGGTGCCGTGCTCGGCACCGCCGTTGCGGTTCACGCCGCCCTCGACCGCGACGGGCTCGCCGACCGCGGGGGAGTTCGACACGACCTGCCAGTGCGCGGGCGCGGTCACGGTGAACGCGAACGTCGCCTTGAGGTCGGGCTGCTCGAACACGGCGAACACCCGGCGGGAGTCCGCGACCTCGAACTGCGAGTACAGGTACACCTCGTCGTCGACCGGGTCCACGAACCGGTGCAGGCCCTCGCCGGTGTTCATGTACGCGGCGTCCGCGACGACCACGACCTCGTTCTGCTCCGCCAGGCCGTCCAGGGCGATGCGCGAGTCGGCGACCACGGCGGCGGGGTCGAGCTCGGTGCCGTTCAGGACGACGCGGTGCACCGTCGGCGCGATCAGGTCGAGGAACGTGCTGGTCCCGGCCTCGCGCGCGGTGAACCGCACGGTGGTGGTGGAGGCGAACGTGGTCGGACCCGTGGTGAGGTCGAGCACGACGTCGTACGACTGGACGTCCACGATCGCGGCCCGGGTGCGGGCCTCGTCGCGGGTCAGGTTCTCAGCGGGCACGCGGGTGTCTCCTCGTAGGGTCGGGTCAGCGGCCGTGCCGAGGCATCATTCCACCGATCAGGCCAACATCCGCACTTCGGGCGCAGGTCGGTGACGGCGCCTCCGTGCAGCGCACGGACCCGTCCGGCGTGACACGGGGCGGGGGGTGGGGGGCATGATGGCGGACGGCCCGGTCGACGACCGGGCCGACCCGACCCGCCCGGAACGACCGCAGCGCCGCCGGCGCCGCACCCGTGAGGAGCCCGACCCGTGACCGAGACGCAGCCGCCCGCGACGCGTGACACCGCCGACTTCTGGTTCGACCCCGCGTGCCCCTGGGCGTGGATGACGTCGCGCTGGATGGACGAGGTCACCCGGGTCCGGGACGTCGACGTCCGGTGGCACGTCATGAGCCTGTCGGTGCTGAACGAGGGCCGGGACCTGCCCGAGGAGTACCGGACCCTCATGGACGAGTCCTGGGCGGCGGTGCGGGTGCTGGTCGCGGCGCAGGAGCTCTACGGGCGCGAGCACCTCAAGCCCCTGTACGACGCGCTGGGCACCCGGCGGCACCCGGGCGGGCGCACCGACACCTGGGGCATCATCCGCGAGGCGCTGGACGAGGTCGGGCTGCCCCAGTCGCTGCGGGCGTACGGCGACACCGACGAGTTCGACGAGCAGCTGCGGGCCTCGCACGCCGAGGCGATCGCGCTGGTCGGCGACGAGGTCGGCACCCCGGTGGTCGCGGTGAACGGCACGGCGTTCTTCGGCCCCGTGATGACCCCGGCGCCGAAGGGCGAGGACGCCGGCCGGCTCTGGGACGGGTTCGTGCTCGTCACGGGCGTCCCCGGCTTCTACGAGCTCAAGCGCACCCGCACCAAGGGCCCCGTCTTCGACTGAGCCCGCACGACCTGCACGACACCGCCCACCAGTCCCCCGCCCGGAGGTCACCATGGGAGCGTTCGCGAGCCTGAGCCGCGGCGTGAAGATCTTCCTCGCCGTGGACGTCGTCCTCGTGCTGGTCCTCGTCGTCGCCGCGATCGTGGTGCTCGGCGGCGGCCCGGACGACGGCGACCCCGCCGCCACCGCGCCGAGCACGTCCGCCGCGCCCGCAGCGACCGACGAGGGGTCGGACGGCCCGAGCAGCGGCGACGAGCCGACCTCGGTCGAGACGTCCGACGAGGCGACCACGTTCGCGTCCCCGTCCGGCAACATCTCCTGCACGATGTCGCCCGACGGCGTCACCTGCCAGATCGCGAACAAGCAGTTCGACGTCCCGCCCGCCGAGGGCTGCACCGGCACCACCGGGCACACCATCGTGCTCAGCGAGGCCGACGGGGTCACGACGCCGTGCGTCGAAGGCCCCGCGCCGGTGGCCGCGTCCGCGGACACCCCGGTGCTGGACTACGGGCGCTCGCAGCAGGTCGCCGGGTACACGTGCACGTCCGGGACGGACGGCATGGCCTGCGTGGTCGCGGACTCCGGCGTCGGGTTCCGGGTCGCGACGGCGGCGCTGACGAACCTGCCCTGAGGCACCCTCGGCACGACGACGGGCCGCGACCACCCGAGCGGGGTGGTCGCGGCCCGTGCCATCACCAGATGCGGACGCGGTCCTCCGGGGCGAGGTACAGCCCGTCGCCCGGCTGCACGTCGAACGCCGTGTAGTACTCGTCCACGTTGCGCACGACCGCGTTGCAGCGGACCTCGTCGGGGGAGTGCGGGTCCACCGCGAGGCGGCGGATCACCTCCTCGTCGCGGCCCTTGGCCTGCCAGACCTGCGCCCAGCCGAGCAGGACCCGCTGCGTGCCGGTGAACCCGTCGACCTCGGGCGCCTCGTCCAGCGACGTGCCGAGCGCGATGCGGTACGCCTTGAGGGCGATGGACAGCCCGCCGAGGTCGCCGATGTTCTCGCCGATGGTGAGCGCGCCGTTGACGTGGTGCGACCCGTCGAGCTGCTTCGGCGAGAACGCGTCGTACTGCGCGACCAGCGCCGACGTGCGCTTCTCGAACTCCGCGCGGTCGGACTCGGTCCACCAGTCCTCGAGGCGGCCCTGGCCGTCGTACTTCGAGCCCTGGTCGTCGAAGCCGTGGCCGATCTCGTGCCCGATGACCGCGCCGATGCCCCCGTAGTTCACGGCGTCGTCCGCGTCGGCGTCGAAGAACGGCGGCTGCAGGATCGCGGCCGGGAACACGATCTCGTTCATGCCGGGGTTGTAGTACGCGTTGACGGTCTGCGGGGTCATGAACCACTCGTCGCGGTCGATCGGCTTCCCGATCTTGGCGAGCTCGTAGTCCTGCTCGAACGCCGAGGCGCGGCGCACGTTGCCGACCAGGTCGTCGGCGCGCAGGTCCAGGCCCGCGTAGTCGCGCCACTTCACCGGGTAGCCGATCTTCGGGGTGAACGCGTCGAGCTTGGCGAGGGCCTTGGCCTTCGTCTCCTCGCCCATCCAGTCGAGCGCGGTGATGGACTCGCGGTACGCCTCCACCAGGTGGCCGACCAGCACCTCCATGCGCTCCTTGTGCGCCGGCGGGAAGTGCCGGGCGACGTAGACCTCGCCGACGGCCTCGCCGAGCACGCCCTGGACCAGCGAGACGCCGCGCTTCCAGCGGTCCCGGAGCTCCTGCGCACCGGTCAGGGTGCGGCCGTGGAAGTCGAAGTTCGCCTCCACCAGCGCGGACGACAGGTACGGGGCCCGCGCGGTGATCGCGTGGTACGCCAGCCACGCCTGCCAGTCGGCGACCGGCTCCGACGCCCACAGCGCCGCGAACGCGGTCGCGAACGACGGCTCGCGCACCACCAGGTCGTCCAGTGCCGCCTGCGGGGCGCCGAGCGCGCGCGCCCACGCCTCCCAGTCGAAGCCGGGCGCCGACGTGGCGAGCTCCGCCAGCGTCGTCGGGTTGTACGTGAGGTCCGCGTCGCGGTCCTTCACGACGTCCCAGTGCCCGGCGGCGATCTTCGTCTCGAGCTCCAGCACCCGGCCCGCGCCCTCGTCCGCGGCATCCTGGTCCGCGGCCCAGCCGCCGAGGAGCAGCATCCGCGCGACGTGCGGGCGGTACGCGCCCAGCACCTCGGCGTACTGCTCGTCGCGGTAGTACGACTCGTCGGGCAGGCCCAGGCCGGACTGCGTGAGGTAGACGACGTACCGCTCGGGGTCCTTCGCGTCGTTGTCCACCCAGAACCCGGCCGCACCACCCGCGCCCGTGCGCTGGAGCGTGCCGAGCACGTCGGTGAGGTCCTGGCGGGTGGTCGCCGCCGCGACCGGCGCGAGGTCCGCGCGCAGCGGGTCGGTGCCTGCCGCCTCGACCGCGTCGGTGTCCATGAAGCTCGCGTACAGCGCACCGATCTGCGCCTGCACGCCACCGCCGTCCGCCTGCTCCGCGGCCTCGGTGATGATGTCGCGGACCTGCTCCTCGGCCTGGTCGTGCAGGGCGCGGAACGAGCCGTCCATCGCGCGGTCCGCCGGGATGACGTGCTGCGCGACCCAGCGGCCGTTGACGTGGGCGTACAGGTCGTCCTGCGGGCGCACGGCCGGGTCGAGGGCCGAGGTGTCGATGCCGCTGCGGGTCATGGGTGTCAGGGGTCCCTTCGGTCCGGGCCGGTGCGAGGACTCGCACCGCCGACCAGCCTAGGACGCCCCCGGGGCGGGTGCCGGTGGACGCGGCGGCGCCGGGACCGCCGCGGTGGGGCAGGATGGCCCCATGCGTATCCATGTCGCCGCCGACCACGCCGGGTTCGAGCTCAAGGTCGCGATCGTCGAGCACCTGCAGGCCGCCGGCCACGACGTCGTCGACCACGGCGCCCACGAGTACGACCCCCAGGACGACTACCCGTCCGTCTGCTTCGCCGCGGGCGAGGCCGTCGTCGCGGACCCGGGCAGCCTCGGCGTCGTCATCGGCGGGTCGGGCAACGGCGAGCAGATCGCCGCGAACAAGGTCCCCGGCGTGCGTGCTGCCCTCGCGTGGAACGACGACACCGCGCGCCTCGGCCGCCAGCACAACGACGCGAACGTCGTCGCGATCGGCGCCCGGCAGCACTCTGTGGACGAGGCGCTGGCGCTGGTGCAGGCGTTCGTGGACGAGCCGTTCAGCGGCGACCCCCGCCACCAGCGCCGCATCGACCAGCTCGCCGCGTACGAGTCCGCCCGCGGCTGACGGCCGACGCGCTGGGCGCTGCGCCCGAGTCGCGCGCGACGGCGGGGTGGACCGGGGTCAGAAGACCCAGGTGCAGACCGGGGCGAGCGGGCTGGTGAACGCCGTGGACGCGCGGTGCAGCGTGGCCGCGTCGCGGCCCGTGACCAGGCCGGCCCCGGCCAGCGCGGTGAGCGTCCGGCCGCCGAGGTAGGCCGCGCCGAGCTCCCGCACGTCCAGGGTCAGGTCCGGGGCGGCGTCACCGGCGGGCTGCACCGTCGCCGGGTAGGTGCCGTCCGGGCCCGCGTCCCCGGTGACCAGCCGCCACCGGCCCGCGTTCGCGGGCAGCAGCGCGTCCGTGACATCGAGGACGGCGTCGACCGGCGCGGCGTACCGGCGCCCGGCGAGCGCCGCGGGCACGTCGAGGAGCCGGAGCCAGATGTTGTCGTCCACCTTGGCGGCGGCGCGGCGCGGCTCCACCAGCAGGTGCAGCAGCAGGTCGTCCACCGGGAGCAGCCGGGCCTCGACGCTCACCGTCAGGTCGAGGTCCAGCAGCGCCGACCAGAGCCGGTGCGTCGCGGCGGCGTCCAGCGCCACGGCCTCCCGCACCTGCACCGTGTACGCCGGATTGCCGTCCGTCCAGGCAGCCTTGCGGCGCAGGATCGCGTACCCACGCGGCTCACCGGCGGTGTCGTGCACGGTCAGCAGCCGCGCGGCCTCGCCGCCCTCGCGCCACGGCGGCGGGTCCGCGACCGCGATGCGGCGCCGCGCGTCGCTCCCGCGGGCGATCCACCCGGGACGTCCCGCGCCGGCGGCGACGTGCACCCGGTCCACGAGGTCGAGGTGCGCGTCGGCGTCGAGCGTCGCGAACCGCACCGTCAGATCGGCCGCGCCGGGCACGTCGCGCAGCGCCGAGCCCCGGGGCACCGTCACGCCGACGTTGTCCGCCGCCGACCCGTACCCGAACCGCCCGTAGATGCCCGCCTCCATCGCGAACAGCGCCGAGACGACCTCGCCCCGCGCCAGCGACCGGTCGAGGTGCGCGCCGATCATCGCCGACAGCAGCCCGCGCCGCCGGTGGTCGGGACGCACGCCCACCCACGTGAGCCCGGCGCACGGCACCGACCCGCCCGGGGTCGGCAGCGTGAACGCGTACGACCCGTGCGCGGCGACCAGCGCACCGGACCCGTCCTCGACGCCGACCGTGCGGTCCGCCGGGATCGGGAACGGCACGGCCGCGTCGTTCGCCGGGTCGCGCGGCGGCATCGCGAAGGCGATGCTGTCGACGTCGCGGAACTCGTCGACGCGCTCGGCGGGGACGACGGTCAGCCGGTAGCCGGCGGGCACGGGGCGCATGCCCTCATCGTGCGCGCACTCGGCGGCGGTGGTCACGTGTTTTCGCAGGTCGGTCCCGGCTACCCTCGGGGCGACGCGCGCGGAGGAGGCCGAGTGGACGACGACTACCTGGAGGCCGTCCTCGACGTGGTCGAGGCGATCCCGTCGGGTCGTGCGATGACCTACGGGACGATCGCCGAGGTCGTCGCGGACCGGTTCGTCGCCGCCGGGCTGCCCGCGCGGGGCGGGCCCCGTCAGGTGGGGCAGGTCATGGCGCGCGGCGGGTCCGGGGTGCCGTGGTGGCGGGTGGTCAACGCCGCGGGCTCACCCCCGGCGCACCACGCCCGCGCCGCGCTGGAGCACCTGCGCGCCGAGGCGACGCCGCTCAGCGCCGACGGCACGCGCGTGGCCCTGCGCCGCGCGATCTGGTTCCCGGACGACTGACCGTCGGAGCCGTCAGCCACCCGGGCCGGCGAACCTCAGCTCGATCCTGACCTGGGTCGTGAGGAACCGCAGCAGCTCGTCGCGGTGCTCCTCGTACTCACCGTCGCCGCACATGACATGGGCAGTCAGGGCGAGGTCACCGCCGTCGCGGAAACCGATGGCATCACCCTGCAGGAGACCGCTGGCGTCGGCGAAGCGGGTGCGGGCGAAGCCCATCTCGAAGATGACGCCCTCAGGCGTGTGTGCCAGGACCGCCGGGACGCCCAGCAGGCCAGCCGGTGCGAAGTCGACCTCGGTCCCGAGCGCGGCAGCACCCCGCCGAACGATGTCGTGCACGACCTCGGACGCGGTCGGGGTCTCCTTGCTCCCGTACCCCTGGAGGCGGGTGAGGCTCACCTGGCAGCGCGAGTCTGCGACCTGCCAGGATGATGTCCCGGTCGACGACGGGAGTGCGGTCCAGGTCGCCGGTGGGCTGGCGAGCCAGGTCATCCCCTCCGGCGTCGCGTCCACCATCATCAGCATCTCGAGGTCGGCCTCCGTGAGGGGCGCGCTCGGCGCGGCGGGTGCCTCGCGGGCGGAGGACGTGGGCGGAGCGTCCACGTCGTCGGGCCCGCCGACCTGGGTGCACCCGGCCAGGGCGACCGGGGCCAGAGCGGACAGAGTGACGAGTGCCGTGGCCGACGCGCTCCGCATCCCGGTCTCCTCCGAGTCTGGTCCGGCTCGGGCTCCGGACGTCAGACGACGAGACTCGCAGCCCCACGACCACCGTGGCGCTACCCACAGCACCTACGCGGTGGCGTCTGGTGCGTGCCCGACGGAACGACGACAGGGCGTGCACGTGACGTGCACGCCCTGTCGCCGGGCGCTGGCTCCGTGCTGATCGGCGTCAGTGCGCCGTGACCGGCTCCGCCGAGGCACCCGCGGCCACCGGGGCCGCCGCCACGCGCGCGGCGCGGTCGGCGCGGGTCCGGAACAGCACGGCCGCGAGCACCGCGCCGCCCGCGAAGATGCCCGCCGACCACGCGTAGGCGGTGTCGAACGAGTGCAGCGCCGCCTCGGCGAGCACCTGCGGGCTCGGGGCCCCGCCCGTGGTGTGGTCGGTGACGTACGCCGCCGCGGCGGTGGCCGCGAGGGTGTTCAGCAGGGCGGTGCCGATGGCGCCGCCGACCTGCTGGCTGGTGGACACCAGGGCCGACGCGGCCCCGGCGAGCCGCTGCTCGACGCCGAGGGTGGCGAGCTGGAACGACGCGGGCATGATCGACGCCATCCCGACGCCCATGAGCACGAGGCCGGGCAGCACGTGGCTGGCGTAGGCGGTGTCGGCGCCGAGCGTGGTGAAGGTCAGCATCGCGCCCGCGGCGAGCAGCATGCCGATGGGCACGAGGACCTTCGGGCCGAACCGGGGGATGAGCAGGTTCGACTGGATCTGCGCCGTCACGATGATGGACAGCACCATCGGCAGGAACGCGACGCCGGTGCGCATCGGGGAGTAGCCGAGCGTCGACTGCAGGTAGTACGTGAGGAACAGGAAGACGCCGAACATGCCGGACCCGGCGACGAGGATCGCGACGTAGGAGGCGCCGCGGTCCCGGTCGAGGATCACGCCGAGGGGCAGGACGGCGTGCGGGGCGGTGCGCTGGCGCAGCACGAAGCCGATCAGCAGCAGCACGCTCGCGGCGAGCGGCCCCCAGGTGGCCACGGAGTCCCAGCCCTGGGGCTCGGCCTGCGAGAAGCCGAGGACGAGGGCGAACAGGCCGGTCGAGCCGAGCAGCACGCCGGGCAGGTCGAGGCGGTGGCCCGCGGTGCCGACGAGGCGGGGGAGCAGGGCGAGCCCGGCGACGAACGCGACGGCGGCGATGACGACGTTGACGTAGAGGTTCCAGCGCCAGTCGAAGTTCTCGGTGAGGTAGCCGCCGAGCAGCAGGCCGATGGCGCCGCCCATGCCCGCGATGGCGCCGAAGATGCCGAACGCGCGGCCGCGCTCCTTGGGGTCGGTGAAGGTCGTGGTCAGCACGGACAGCGCGGCGGGGGCGAGCACGGCGCCGAAGACGCCCTGCAGGGCGCGGGCGGCGACGAGCAGCCCGAAGGTCCCGGCGGCGCCGCCGAGCGCGGACGCGACGGCGAACCCGACGAGGCCGATAAGGAACATGCGGCGGCGCCCGAACATGTCGGACAGGCGGCCGCCGAGCAGCAGCAGGCTGCCGAACGCGAGGGCGTAGGCGGTGACGATCCACTGCCGGTCGTTGTCGCTGAAGCCGAGCTCGGCCTGGGCCGAGGGCATCGCGATGTTCACGATGGTGGCGTCGAGCACGACCATCAGCTGGGCGAGGGCCACGGTGGCGAGGACGAGCCAGCGCCGGCCGTGGGCGGCGGGGGTGGTCGCCGTGGGGGTGGCGGGTGCGGACATGGCGGTGCTCCGGGAGACGTCGGTGTGGGGGTGCAGCGACCATAAACCAAGACCGGTGAGTTCCGAAACCCCCCGGTCTCGATTTGGTTCCGGACGTGAGCATGGGCACAATGGCGCACGACGAGAGGAGCCGGACATGTCAGCGCGCGACGACGCGACGCCCGGGGCGTCGGACCCGGCGCCGGCACCGGCCAGGCGACCGGGACGACGGCGCGACGAGTCCAAGGACGAGCTGATCCTCCAGGCCGCCCGCGAGCTGCTGATGGAGCGCGGCTACGCCGGGATGACCATGGACGCCGTCGCCGAGCGCGCCGGGGCGGGCAAGGCCACCGTCTACCGCCGCTGGCCGTCCAAGACCGACCTCACCGTCGACAGCGTGCTGTGCAGCAAGCAGGTCACCATCGACGAGGTCCCCGACACCGGCTCGCTCCGCGAGGACCTGCTGAGCATCTTCACCATGGCCAGCCGGATGAAGAACGACGAGCTCATGACCGGGCTGCTCACCGCGATCCGCGACGAGCCCGAGGTGCGCTCGGTGTTCCACGAGGCGTTCGTGGCCGGGCGGGTCCGGCTCGCCCGGCAGGTGCTGGAGCGCGCGCACCAGCGCGGGGACACCGCCCCCGGCGTGGACCTCGACATGCTCGCGGCCGTCGGGCCCGCGATGGTGCACTACCACAAGGTCGTCACGCACCAGCCGATGGACGCCGCCTTCGCGGAGCGCCTGGTGGACACCGTCATCGAGCCCCTGGCGACGGGTCGCCCGGCGCTGCTCCCCGAGGCCCGCTGACGCCCGGCCCCTCCGGCGCGCCCACCAGGAACGGCTCCAGCAGCCCCGGTGCCGCGGCGACGGCGAACCGCAGCGCCTCGTCGGCAGCGATGTCCGGCGCGTCGTACCGGCCCCACCCGGCCGAGGTCATCGCGGCGACGCTCCGCAGCCCGAGCCGACGCTGCAGCAGCGACTCCCGCAGCGCGATCGTGCTCACGGCGTCCCGGCGCAGCGCGGTGGTGGCCCGCGCGGCCAACCCGGAACGCAGCACGACGTAGTCGCCGACGACGGCGTGCCCGAGGGCGCGGTACGCGACGACCGCGGCGAGCAGCGCCACCGGCCACAGCACGGCGCCGCCCCACGGGGCCCACGCGGGCAGCACCTCGGTCGACGCGAGCCAGGCCAGCACGGCCGTCACGGCGAGGCTGGTCGCGGTCGCCCACCACAGCCGCCGGCGCAGGGCGCCGCGCGCGTGCCGGACCAGGGGCGCGCCGACCGGGTCGGGGTCCGCGTCGAGCACGGCCCGCGCGACCGGCCACGCCACCGACGCCGGACCGCGCGGCAGCACGGCGGCGGGCTGCGAGGACGCCCAGACGGACAGGCCCGTGGTGATCACCGAGGTGTCCGCCATGCCCATCCACCGCCACAGCACCGGCTCGGACACGGTCACCCCGCGCAGCCGCCGGTCGTCCCGGTTCACCTCGCGGGTGGTGAGCAGACCCTGCCGGGTGCGCAGGTGCGTGCCGGCCTCGCCGGGGACGCGCGCGAGCTCCAGGCCCCAGGACGTCGCCAGGTAGCTCGCCGCCATGCCGACGGCCCCGACGACGAGCACGAGCAGGAGCCCGACGAGGACCGTGCCGACCCGACCGAGGCGGTCCCAGGGCAGCATCGCCTCGACCCAGCCCACCGGGTCCAGCCCGAACCCGGTGAGCAGCCAGTACGCGCCCCAGAGCAGCCCGGCGGCCGTGACGAACGACCAGATGCTCACCATGTTGTAGACGACCCACCAGGGCCGGAACCGCGCGAGCACCCGCACGCCGTCGTCCGCGGCGGACGGGGAGTCCGCGACCCGGTCCAGCAGCACCGCCCGCAGCCGCTCGGCGTCGCGCCGCGACACCGCGTCCAGCGTCAGCGCCGACTCGCCCGCGGCGACCTGCTGCCCGGCGCCGACCAGCACGACGCGCAGCCCGGACAGCCGGTGCCGCAGCCGGGCCGTGGTGTCGACGCTGCGGATCCGGTCGCGGCGCACCGAGCGGTACCGGCGCACCAGCAGTCCGGACCGGCGCTCGACGTACTCGTCGGTGACGCGGTAGCGGGTGACCGCCCAGCGCACCGCGTCGAGGACGGCGCCGACGACCCCGAACGCCCCGAGCGCGAGCAGGGGCCACAGCGAGGACCAGGACGCCTCGACGCCGAACACCCCGACGGCGACGGCGGTGGGGGACAGCGACAGCAGGGTCCGGGCGAGGTCGACGGCGATCATCCGCGGGGCGAGCCGGGACCAGGGCGTGCCGTCGTCGGCGACGGGGTGGTCCGCCTCGACGACGCCGTCGACCGCGTCGGCGGGCGCCTCGGCCGGGAGCGCCGTCCTCACTGCCCCGACGGGCCCGGCGTCGGGCTCCCCGGTCACGTCGCGTCCCCGGGGGTCTGCTCGGTGACGGCCGTCAGACGTTCCGCGAGCTCCGCGGCGAGGTCGGCGTCGAGGCCGCGGATGCTGATGGCGCCGCTGGACGACGCGGTGGTGACCCGCAGGGTGGCGAGCCCGAGCGCCTGCTCCAGGGGCCCGCGCACGGCGTCGACCGTCTGCACCCGCGACAGCGGGGCGACGCGCCACTCCCGGACGAGCCAGCCGGTGAGCCCGTAGACGGCCAGGTCGGTCGCCTCCCACCGGTGCACGGCGTACCGCACCCGGGGTTCGACCACCGCGCGGGCCGCGGTCCACAGCGCGGCGAGCACGAGCGGGGCCGTGAGCCAGGGCCGGGCGGGCTCCCAGAGCCACCAGACGACGCCGATGACGACGGTCACGGCGCCGGCCGAGGCCAGCGCCCGCAGCAGCCACCACCGGCGCGCCCGCGGGTCGACGCGGTGCCGGGGCGGGCGCAGCCGGAGCGGGACGTCTCTTGGCGGCGACAGGTCGTGGGGGACGGGCGGCGTCGGGTCCATACCGCAGTCAAGCACGCGCCCTCGGGCGCCGAGAGGACGGAGTCGGCCTGTCGCGCGGGGCCCGCGCACAGGCCGACTCCGTACCGTCGGCGCCTGCTGGCGCTACGTGAGCTCGCGGCGGGAGGAGATCACGCCCGTGTCGAAGCCCGCGAGGTGCAGGCCGCCGTGGAACCGGGCGTGCTCGATCTTCACGCACCGGTCCATGACGACCGTCAGCCCGGCCGCCTCGCCGCGCCGCGCGACGTCCTCGTGCCAGGACCCGAGCTGCAGCCACAGGGCCGGTGCCCCGACGGCGAGGGTCTCGTCCAGCACGGTCGGCAGGTCGTCGTGCCGCCGGAAGACGTCCACCAGGTCCGGGACGACGGGCAGGGCGTCGAGCGACGGGTAGACGGGCTGCCCGAGGATCTCGGTCTCACGCGGGTTGACGAGGTAGACGTCGTACGGCGACGACGACAGCAGGTACGTCGTGACGAAGTACGACGCGCGCGCCGGGTTGTTGGACGCGCCGACGATCGCGATGGACCGGGTGCGGCGCAGCAGCGCGAGCCGGTCGGGTGCGCTCGGGCCCTGCCAGGTGCGGGTGGGCGTGCTCATCAGTTCGCCTCCGGGACGGAGCAGGCCGCGCCGCCGGCGATGCCGGTCACGGCACCGCCGACGACGGGGGCGACGGGGACGGTCGGCCGGGCGGCGGCCGCGGCGGCGCCGTCGGACGACGCGGGTGCCTCGACCGGGGCGGTCGCGGCCGTGAGCGCCTGGTCGAGGTCCCAGAGGATGTCCTCGGGGTCCTCCAGTCCGACGCTGATCCGCACCAGGTCCTCCGGCACGCCCGCGGCGGCGAGCTGGTCGGCGGACAGCTGCTGGTGCGTCGTGGACGCCGGGTGGATGACGAGGGTGCGGGCGTCGCCGACGTTGGCGAGGTGGCTGGCGAGCTGCAGGTGCTCGATGAACCGGCGGCCGACCTCCCGCCCGTCGCGGTCGGGGGTGGCGGCGAGCCGGAACGCGAACACCGAGCCGGGGCCGAGCGGCAGGTAGTGCGCGGCGCGCTCGTGGTGCGGGTGCGAGGGCAGACCGGCCCAGTGCACGGTGGTGACGCGCGGGTCGGCGTCGAGCCACTCGGCGACGGTCCGCGCGTTGGCGAGGTGCGCGTCGAGCCGCTGCGGGAGCGTCTCGACGCCCTGGAGCAGCTGGAACGCGGACTGCGCGGACAGCGACGGGCCGATGTCCCGCAGCTGCTCGGAGCGCAGCTTGGTGAGGAACCCGTACTCCCCGAAGTTCTCCCACCACTTCACGTTGTTGTACGACGGCACGGGCTCGGTCATCTGCGGGAACTTGCCGTTGCCCCAGTCGAACCGCCCGGACTCCACGACGACGCCTCCGAGCGTGGTGCCGTGCCCGCCGAGGAACTTCGTGGCGGAGTGGATGACGATGTCGGCGCCGTGCTCGATGGGCCGCACCAGGTACGGGGTCGAGAGCGTGGCGTCCACGACCAGCGGGACCCCGGCGGCGTGCGCGACCTCGGCGAGCCCGGCCAGGTCGGCGACCTCGCCGGAGGGGTTCGCGACGACCTCGGTGTAGACGACCTTGGTCTCGGGGCGGATCGCGGCGGCGTAGTCGGCGGGGTCGGTGCCCGCGACGAACGTCGTCTCGACGCCGAACCGGCGCAGCGTGACGTCGAGCTGCGTCACGGTGCCGCCGTAGAGCTGCGCGGAGGCGACGACGTGGTCGCCCGCCCCGACCAGCGCGGCGAACGTGATGAACTCCGCGGCCATGCCGGAGGCGGTGGCGACGGCGCCGATGCCGCCCTCCAGGGACGCGATGCGCTCCTCGAACGCCGCGACCGTGGGGTTGCCGAGCCGGGAGTAGATGTTCCCGTACTTCTGCAGGGCGAACAGGTTCGCGGCGTCCGTGGTGTCGTTGAACACGAAGGACGTCGTCTGGTAGATCGGCACGGCGCGCGCGCCGGTCGCGGCGTCGGGGATGGCCCCGGCGTGCAGGGCGCGGGTGCGGAAGCCGAAGCGGTGCTCGCTGGTCATGCTCGGGTTGCCTCCTGGTCCGGGGCGGTGGTGGGGGCGAGGGTAGTCCCGTCCCGCAGCAGGGCGGCGACCTGGTCCACCGCCCACGGGTTCTGCAGGGACGTGACGTCGCCGAGCGGACGGCCGTCGTGCAGGTCGGCGAGCAGGCGGCGCAGGATCTTGCCGGAGCGGGTCTTGGGGACCTCCGGCACGAGGACGAGGTGCTTCGGCTTGGCGACCGGGCCGATCTCGCGGGCGACCTGGGCTCGCAGGTCCTCGCGCAGCGCGGCCGCGGCGGCCCGCCAGGCGGCGACGTCCGCCACCGGGCCCGGCGGCACGGACGGCACGACGAACGCGGCGACGGCCTGCCCGCCGACGGCGTCCGCGACCCCCGCGACCCCGGCCTCACCCACGGCGGGGTGCGCGACGAGGGCGGACTCGATCTCGATGGTCGACAGGCGGTGCCCCGCGACGTTGACGACGTCGTCCACGCGCCCGAGCAGCCAGACGTCGCCGTCGGCGTCCCAGGACGCGCCGTCCCCGGCGAGGAAGTAGCCGTGCGCGGCGAACGGCCGCCAGTACGAGTCGAGGTAGCGCTGCGCGTCGCCCCACACGGTGCGGGCCATGCCGGGCCACGGGCGGTCGATCACCAGGTACCCGCCGGAGCCGCGCGGCACCTCGGCGCCGGCCTCGTCCACGACCTTGGCGGACAGCCCGGGCAGTGCGCGGGTGGCGGACCCGGGCTTCAGCGTCGTGACGCCGGGCAGCGGGGCGATCACGGCGGCACCGGTCTCGGACTGCCACCAGGTGTCCACGACGGGTGCGCGGTCCGCGCCGAACTGGGTCCGGAACCACACCCACGCCTCGGGGTTGATGGCCTCGCCGACGGTCCCGAGCAGCCGGATGCTCGACAGGTCGTGCCCGGCGGGCAGCCCGTCGGGGAACCAGGTCATGAAGGTCCGGATCAGGGTCGGGGCGGTGTAGTAGACCGTGACGCCGTAGCGCTCGATGACCTCGAGGTGGCGCTCGCGGTGCGGGGTGTCGGGGGTGCCCTCGTAGATGACCTGGGTCAGCCCGTTGCTGAGCGGCCCGTAGATCTCGTAGGTGTGCGCGGTGACCCACGCGAGGTCCGCGGTGCACCAGTGCACGTCGTCGTCGCGGGCGTCGAACACCGCCCAGTGCGACCAGGACGCGTGCGTGAGGTAGCCGCCGGTGGTGTGCACCAGGCCCTTCGGCTTCCCCGTGGTGCCCGAGGTGTAGATGATGAACAGCGGGTGCTCGGCGTCGAACGCCTGCGCCTCGTGCTGGTCGGACGCGGCGTCCACGACCTCGTGCCACCAGACGTCGCGGCCGGGCGTCCAGGCGACGTCCTGGCCGGTGCGACGGACCACGAGCACGTGCTCCACGTGGTCCAGGCCCGCGACGGCCTCGTCGGCGGCCGACTTCACCTCGACGGCCTGGCCCCGGCGGAACTGCCCGTCGCTGGTGACCAGCACCTTCGCGCCGGTGTCCTGCACCCGGAACCGCACGGCCTCCGCGGAGAACCCGCCGAACACCAGGGAGTGCACCGCGCCGATGCGGGCGATGGCGAGGGTGACGACCACCGTCTCGGCGATGACGGGCAGGTACACCACGACCCGGTCGCCGGGGCCGACGCCCAGGTCCGTCAGGGCGTTCGCCGCGCGGGACACCTCGCGCTGCAGGTCGGCGTACGTGATCGACCGCCGGTCGCCCCGCTCGCCCTCGGCGTGGATCGCGACCTTGTCCCCGCGCCCGGCCGCGACGTGCCGGTCGACGCAGTTGACGGCGGCGTTCAGCCGGCCGCCGACGAACCACTGCGCCTCGGGGACCGTGAGGTCGCCCTCGGCCCCGCCCTCGACGGGCACCGCGGGGGACCAAGTGTGCGCGGTGTGCCACGGCTCCGCCCACTCCAGGCGGCGCGCCGCGTCCTCCCAGAACCCGACCGGGTCCGCCTCGGCCAGCGCCAGCAGGCGGGCGTGCTCCTCGGGGTCGATGTTCCAGTCGCCCGCGGGTGCGGGGAAGGTCCGGGACTCGGTCTGCAACGCGTCGAACGTCATGCCCACCTCTTCAGCAGCGACTTCTCGGCGAGGCCGATCAGCGCGTCGGTCGTCTTGCCCAGCAGCGCCAGCAGGAGGATCGCGAGGATCGCCCGGTCGACGCGGCCGTTCTGCCCGCTGTCCATCAGGAGGAACCCGACACCCATCGACGAGGCGATGAGCTCGGCGGCCACCAGGAACAGCCAGGACTGCGCCAGGGCGAGCCGCAGCCCCGCCACCACGGACGGCACGGCCGCGGGCAGCTGCACGGCCCCCAGCAGCCGCGCCCCGCGCAGCCCGTACGCACGCCCGGCCTCGACCAGGTGCGGGTCGACGTGCCGCAGCGCGGCGACGACGGTCGTGTACACGGGGAAGAACGCCCCGATCGCGATGAGCGTCAGCTTGGAGTCCTCACCGATCCCCATCCAGAGGATGAGCAGCGGCACCCACGCGAGCGACGGCACGGCGCGCACCGCGCCGAGCGTCGTCTCGAGCAGCGACCCGGCCAGCCGGGACAGCCCCACCAGCGAGCCGACCGCCAGGCCGAGCGCCGCCCCGATCAGGAAGCCCAGCACGACGCGCTGCGTCGAGATCGCGACGTACTGCCCGAGCAGCCCGCGCTCGACGAGGTCGACCGCCGCTGTCCAGACCGACGCCGGGCTCGGCAGCTGGTACGGCGCGACCAGCCCGGTCGACGTCACCACCTGCCAGGTCACCAGCAGGACGGCGGGCAGGGCCAGGCCCAGCGCCAGCCGCACGGGGCGGCGGGACAGCGGGCCCGCACCCGGGCGGGCGGCGTGCCCGGGGCTGAACGGGTTCAGCCCGGGCACGGCCCGGCCGCGGGTGTCGGTGACCGGCGCGCTGGTGCCGGTGACGGTGACGCTCATCAGCCGGCGATGGTGCTCGGGTCGGCGGCCTCGGCGTACGTCGGCTCGAACAGCTCGTCAAGCGCCGCGTCCACGAGGTCCTGGCTCGCGACGTCGCCGGACTCCACGAAGATCGGCCCGACGACCTCGAGCACCGCGCGCTGCGCGTCGCCCGGGACCGGGTCGATGTCCAGCGTCGTGCGCTCGGTGATCACCGTCTCCGCGACGGCCGGGTCGATGCCCGCGACCTCCGCGAGGATGCTCACGACCTCGTCCGGGTTCTCCTGCGCCCAGGCGCGCGCCTTCTCGTACGCGTCCACGACGACCTGCGCCAGGTCCGGGCTGGCGTCGAGGAAGTCCTGCGTCGCGTTGAGGAACCCGTAGGTGTTGAAGTCGACGTTCCGGTACAGCAGCGTCGAGCCCGCCTCGGCCTCGCTCGCGGCCATCAGCGGGTCCAGGCCGGACCACGCGTCGACGGAGCCGTTCTCCAGCGCCGCCTTGCCGTCCGCGTGCTGCAGGTTCTGCACCTCGACGTCCGCCGGGTCCACGCCCGCCTCGTCCAGCGCCTGCAGCAGGAAGAAGTACGGGTCGGTGCCCTTGGTCGCGGCCACGGACCGGCCCGCCAGGTCGGCGACGTCCGTGATGTCCGAGCCCTCGGGGACGACCAGCGCGGCCCACTCGGGCTGCGAGTACACGTCGATCGTGCGGATCGGCGAGCCGTTCGACCGCGCCAGCAGCGCCGCCGAGCCAGCCGTCGAGCCCACGTCGACCGCCCCGGCGCGCAGCGCCTCGTTCGCCTTGTTCGACCCCGCCGACTGCACCCACTCGACCGTCACGTCGTCGCCGAGCGTCGACTCGATCCAGCCCTGGTCCTTGATCACCAGGCTCAGCGGGTTGTACGTCGCGAAGTCGAGCGTCAGCGTGTCGGCGCTCCACCCCTCGGCGGTGGTCCCGTCCTCGGGGGCGGCCTGCGCCTCGCCCTCGCCGGCGACGCAGCCGGCGAGCAGCAGGGTCGCGGCGACGGCGCTCGCGCCGAGGGCGATCGGGCGGCGCGCGAGGCGGCGTGCGGTGGTGCGGGCGGTCATGGCGGTCTCCAGGGGTGGGGGTGGGGGAGGGATCAGATGGAGTGGTGCAGGTCGGGGTCGTGCACGTGGTGGTGCGTCGGGACGCCGAGGCCGTCCAGCAGCTCGGCGCGCAGCTCGGAGAGCCGGGCGTCGGCACGGTCCCGCGGCCGGTCACCGGGCACGGTGATCACCGACCGGACCGACGCGGCACCCGGGGCGGCCGGGTCGAGCGCGGCGAGCAGCACCACGCGGTCGGCCAGGTACAGGGCCTCTTCCACGTCGTGCGTCACCAGCAGCACGGTCGTGGGCCGGGAGGCGTGGACCTCGAGCAGCAGGTCCTGCATCCGCAGCCGCGTGAGCGCGTCGAGCGCCCCGAAGGGCTCGTCGAGCAGCAGCACCCCCGGGCGGCGGGCCAGCGCCCGGGCCAGCGACGCCCGCTGCGCCATGCCGCCCGACACCTGCCGGGGTCGCAGCCCGGCCGAGCCCGACAGGCCCACGAGGTCCAGCAGCCGGGCCACCTGCTCGCGGGCCTGGGTGCGCGGGGTGCCGCGCGGCAGCCCCAGCGCGACGTTGTGCGCCAGCGTCCGCCAGGGCAGCAGCCGCGGCTCCTGGAACGCCACCGCGGTCCGCGCGTCGTACGGCGCCACCGGGGTCCCGCCGAGCAGCACCTCGCCCGCGTCCGGGGCGTCCAGCCCGGCGACCTGCCGCAGCAGCGTCGACTTGCCGCAGCCCGACGGGCCGATCACCGCGACGACCTCGCCCGCGGCGATCTCCAGGTCCAGCCCGGCCAGCACGGGGCGCGGGCCGGACGGGGTGGCGAACGTCCGGGCGACGCCGCGCAGCGCGACGGGGCGGGCGTCGCCGACGGCGGCCGGGGCGGGGTCGGTCGCCGTGCTGGTGATGGCGGTGCTGCTGGGGGTGCGGGTCATGGGGGTTCCCGTGTCGTCTGGCCACCGGGGGGTGGCGCTGTGCGGCGAGGCGGTGCGGGCGCGTGCTGCGCCGCGCGGTGCGTGGGGTGCGTGGGGTGCGGGCGACGCTGGCGGCCGGTGCTGCGCGCGACCGGACGGCGTCAGGGGCGGGCTCGTCCGGCGGTCCGCGGGGCGGATCGGCGGTGGCCTGCGGCCGGGAGGTCCGGTGGCTCGGTGCGGCGCGACCCGGGCGTGGTGCCAGCGCGGGTCAGGCGGCGCGGTGGGAGCGCGGACAGCTCGCCATGGGGCGACAACAGCGGCGTCCGGCGGGCATCAGGAGGCCCGGGCGGGGGGTGCGCGGGTGCGTCGACCGGGCCACGGGCCGTCTCCTCTCGATGCCTCGACTCAAAGTCCCACATGATGAGACGCGACTGCTCACGCCTCGGGATCGCTCCGACAGTAGCGGTCGCGACCCCTGCTCACAAGCCCGCGTCCGCGGGGTGGGCGGCCGGTCGGGAGCAGGTCAGGGGCGGGTGACGCGGAGGGTCACGTGGGTGAGGACGCCCGCGAGCAGCCCCCAGAACGCCGCCGACACCCCGCCGACGCTCACCCCGGAGACCGTCACCAGCAGGGTCACGGCGGCGGCCTCGCGGTGCGTGGTGGGCGCGAACGCCCCGGCGAGCGAGGACGCCAGCGTCCCCACCAGCGCGAGCCCGGCGGCGGCGGCGATCAGCCCGGCCGGTGCGGCGAGCGCCACCGCGGCGACGGCGGCGGACCCCGCGCCGAGCACCAGGTAGCCGAGCCCCGCGACGACGGCGGCGCGCCACCGGCGGCGCGGGTCCGGCCCGCCCTCGGGCCCGGCGGCCAGCGCGGCGCTGATCGCGGCGAGGTTGATCGCGTGCCCGCCGAACGGTGTCGCGAGCACCGTGCCGATGCCGGTCACCAGCATCACGGGCCGCAGCGGCGCCGCGAACCCGAACCCGGCGAGCACGGCCACGCCGGGGATGTTCTGCGACGCCATCGTCACCACGAACAGCGGGACGGCCACCGACACCACGGAGCCCCAGGTCAGCGCGGGGGTGGTCCAGGTCGGGCTCGGCAGCAGGTCGGCGGCCGCGAGGTCGCGCACCCCCGGCGAGGCGAGTGCCAGCGCCACGGCCAGGCCGATCGCGGCGGGCGTCGCCCAGCGCGGCGCGAGCCGCAGCAGCACCAGCCAGACCAGCACCACGGGGCCGACCAGCAGCGGCCGGTCGACCACCGCGAGCACGGGTTGCAGGCACAGGTCCACGAGCACCCCGGCGAGCATCGCGCTCGCGATCGGGACGGGGATGAGCCGCACCCACCGCTCGAGCCGCCGCCACAGCCCGACGGCCGCGAGCAGCAGCCCGCAGACCAGGAACCCACCCACGGCCTCGGGCCACCCGCCCGCGGCGGTGCCGGTGGTCGCGAGCAGGGCCGCGCCCGGGGTGGACCAGGCGACGGTGATCGGCAGCCGGGTGCGCCACGCGAGCAGCACGGTCGCGGCGCCCATCGCGACCGTCACGGCGAGCAGGCCCGACGCCGCCTGCGTGGGCGTCGCCCCGACGGCGCGGAGCCCGCCCAGCACGACCGCGAACGCCGAGGTGAACCCGACCAGCGCGGTGACCACACCGGCGGCGACGTGCGTCCCGCGGTCAGGCGGCGTCGCGGCGGCGGGGCCGGCGGTCGGGGTCGTCATCCGCCGGACGGTAGCCGAGCCGTGTGTCGGCGGCGTTGCCCGTCCGCCCGTTCATCAGGGGGTCAGGGCGCGCACGATCCGCTCGAGCTGGTCCGGGGCGGCCTGGATCAGCAGCGTCGTGACGACGGTGCCGCGCCACGCCTCGGCCTGTTCCCGCACGTCGGCCTCGGTGCCGACCAGCGCGACGTCCCGCACCAGCTCCGTGGGCACCGCGGCGGCGGCGCGGGCGCGGTCCCCGGCAGCCCAGTGCGCCTGGATCTCGGTGCAGGCGTCGGCGTACCCGAGCCGGGCGAGCGCGTTCGCGTGGAAGTTCGCGCCCTTCGTGCCCATGCCCCCGGCGTACAGCGCGACGAACGGGCGGACGGCGTCGGCCGCGGACTCGACGTCCTCGCCGAGCACGACCGGCACCGTCGCGGTCACCTCGAACCCGGCCTGCGCCTCGGCGTCCGCGGGACGGTCGCGGCGGGCGGCGAACCCGTCGGCGAGCAGCGTGCGGACCTCGTCGTCCAGCCGGGGCGCGGAGAACAGCGGCAGCCAGCCGTCGGCGATCTCGGCGGCGAGCGCGATGTTCTTCGGGCCCTCGGCGGCCAGGTGGATCGGCAGGTCGGCCCGCAGCGGGTGCACCGTGGACCGCAGCGCCTTGCCGAGCCCGGAGCCCTCGTCGGCGGGCAGCGGCAGCCGGTAGAACGCGCCGTCCGTCCGCACGGGCGCCTCCCGGCGCAGCACGTCCCGGACGATCGCCACGAACTCCCGGGTGCGGGCGAGCGGGCGCGGGTACGGCAGGCCGTACCAGCCCTCGACGACCTGCGGCCCCGACACCCCGAGCCCGAGCGTGAACCGTCCGCCGGACAGGTGGTCCAGCGTGAGCGCCGCCATCGCGGTCGCGGTCGGGGTGCGCGCGGCGACCTGCGCGACCGCGGTGCCGAGCCGGACCCGGGACGTCCGCGCGCCCCACCAGGCCAGCGGGGTGAACGCGTCCGAGCCGTACGCCTCGGCGGTCCACACCGAGTCCAGGCCGAGCCGGTCGGCGTCGAGCACCGCCTCGGCCGCACCCGGTGGGGGACCCGCCGACCAGTAGCCCGTGTGGTAGCCCAGCCGCATGCCGCCTCCTGCCCTGCGCGCTCGCCGGTGAGCGCGTCGAGGCCATCGTGCCGTGCGCGGACGGGTCCGGCCAGAGCGCGGTGATCCGGGCGTCCGTCGGTGCTGCGTGCACCCGGGCGGATCAGGGGAGGTTGAGTCGTTGGCGTCGGAGCGGCCACCAGATCGCGGCTGCGAGACCGATGGCGGCGAGGTTCACCGCCGCGGTGACGGGGAGCACCGTCTGCGCGACCGAGGTCAGGTCTCGCGGTCGCATGGCGAGGGGCAACGCGGTGGCGTACTGGCTGATGCCGAAGTACTCCGTGTCGATGCCCATGGTCCAGACGTAGTCCGGGTGCTGGAGCCGGACGAGCGCCAGCTGGAGCGCGCCGATCGCGATGATCAGGACGGCGAGCGCCCCGATCGTGGAGATCAGCGCCCACGTGCGGGCGCGCAGCGGCTTCGTCGCGAGCGCCAGCAGGACGGCGAGGGCGAGGAACGCGGTCAGTGACACGACCCGGGTGCCGGCGGCGTAGGCGATCTGCGCGGCGCTCGGCCCGGCGTCCCGGACGACCCAGGCCGCCGCCCAGCACCCGACCTCCACGACGGCGAGGACGGCGAGCCAGATCAGCAGCGCGAGCCCACGGACCAGGACCGCCGCCCGCCCCCCTCCCGGGACGGAGAGCAGGAGGTAGTCGTCGGCCGCGTGCAGGACACGGAACACCTCGTAGGCGGCGTACGCGCAGGCGAAGCACCACAGCACCATCGTCAGCAGCGACCCGGTGATCAGCACGGCCTCCTGGTCGTGCCAGACAGCGGTCGCGACACCGCACGCGAGCAGCGCCGCGGTGAGTCCGCCGTAGGTGCCGCGGTACCTCAGCAGCTGGATCCTCAGGTCGTCGCCCATCGCGCCGCCACCTCCTGCTTGTAGACGTCCTCGAGCTCGGTGCCCGCGGGCAGGTCCGCGACCTGGTCGTGCCGCAGCACCTGCCCGTCGAGCAGCATCGCGACCTCGTCGAAGAGCTCGCCGACCTCCTGGATGATGTGCGTGCTGATGATCGTCACCGAGTCGGGGGGACGGAGCCGGCGTACGAGGTCCACCAGCAGCCCCCGGGTGTAGGGGTCGACGGCAGCCAGCGGCTCGTCCAGCACGTACAACGGGACGCGCCGCGCGAACGTCAGGGCGACGTGGGCCTGCTCGGACATCCCCTTGGAGAGCTCGCCGACCCGCCGCGAGCGGTCGAGCCCCAGCGTGTCGAACAGCTCGCGGGCGACCTCGGGGCTGAAGTCCTCGTACCGGGACCGGAACAGCGCCTCGCACTGCTCGATGGTCAGGAACGGGTAGAGGTAGGGGTAGTCGGGCATGTACGACACACCGCCGCCGGGGAGGTCGATGCGGCCCTGGTAGCGCTCGAGCAGGCCGACCAGGCAGCGCATCAGCGTGGTCTTGCCAGCCCCGTTGGGGCCGAACAGGCCGACGATCTGGCCCCGGGCGGGGATGGTGAGGTCGACGCCGCGCAGGACCTGGCGTCGCCCGAGGCGCACACGCAGGTCGGAGATCTCGAGGAGTCCGAGGTCGGGCACGGGGGTCACCTCGGGTCCAGGCCGCCCTGGTCGGCGAGATCGACGACGGTGTCGCTGGACTCCAGGGCCGTGAGCATGTCGCTCATGACGAGAACCTTCCCTCAAGGCGGGGAGCCTGGGGCGGCTGAACTCCTCGACGGAACGATATGAGGGTGGATCGGGCAGCAGGAGGACCTACGTCCGTTGCCTCGGCGAACTGTCCCGGGTGCTCGCCTCTCCGGAGGGGGCGGCGGGCCCCCGCTGCACACGGCGCGGCTCCAGGTCGCCGGTGCGGCCGTGCTCGACGTCCGCGGAGATGAACCGAACCACTGCGTCAGTGCGCCCTAGTCGAGCGCCGGGTCGCCGCCGAGGACCTCCAGGTACGGGGCGACCGCGGGGAACACCCACGTGAACAGCGCGGCGACCGCCCCGGCGAGCAGCACGAGCGCGAGGAGCACTCGCACCGGCAGCGGTCCGGGCAGGTGCCGGAAGACCCAGGCGTACATCAGGCGGTCCCCTCCCGGAGCTGCGGCGGCGTGCCGTCGGCACGGTCCAGCCAGCCGACGAACCGTGCGTAGGTGATCCAGCGGTGGTCGTTGCCGTACTCACCGAGGGTCAGCGAGTGGCAGGTGGTGAGCGTGAGCGTCCGCTCGGTGGGCTCGACGCCGGGCTGGCGGGGCACGGGCAGCAGCACGTCGGTGGTGTCGGGGGTGACGATCTCGTCCCCGGTGACCTCGTAGACGTACCAGGTGGTCGCGGTCTCCACGATGATCGGGTCCCCGGGCTCCAGCCGGTTCACGTACCGGAACGAGTCGCCGTAGGAGCGCCGGTGCCCGGCGAGCACCGTGTTGCCGACCTCGCCGAGCTGCTGCGTGCTGGAGTACCGCCCGGCGAGCGCGCGGTCCAGCAGGTCCTGGGAGGTGCCCTCCACGACGGGCATGGCGTTGTTGGTCAGGCCCTCCCAGCGGGGGACGGTCAGCACGCCGATGGTGCCGCCGTGTGCGACGGGCTCGGCCACCGGCGGGTCGTCGGTCCGGAGCGGCGTCTCCGCGGCGGCAGCCGCGGGAACCGCCTGCCGGAAGGCGTCCACGACCGCGTCCGCCTCCCGGCCGGCGACGACCGACGTCCACCACAGCTGCCAGACGACGAAGAGGGCCAGGACGACGCCGAGCGTGAGCAGCACCTCGCCGAGCACACCGGCGACGACGGCACCGGCGGAGCCGGGGCGGCGGCGGGCATGGCGTCGGGTCGAGGGCATCCGCAGACGGTAGGCGGCCTCGCCACCACCCAGTCCCGCCACGGGATCACCTACGCAGATCGCGGCCGCCGGGCGCTCTATCGTGTGCGCAGGCGTGCACCCCCGCGCGCGACCCCGCACCACGGAAGGACCCCGCCATGCCCGGCGCCGTTCACCACATCGCCCTCGTGGCCCACGACAACAAGAAGGTGGACCTGCTCCGCTGGGCGGAGTTCAACAAGGGCACGCTCTCGCGGCACCACCTCTACGCGACCGGCACCACGGGCACCATGCTCGAGTACGAGCTCGGCCTGCCGGTGACCCGGCTGCTGTCCGGCCCGGTCGGCGGCGACCAGCAGATCGGCGCGAAGATCGCCGAGGGCACCATCGACATGCTGGTGTTCTTCTGGGACCCGCTGGAGCCGCAGCCGCACGACCCCGACGTGAAGGCGCTGCTGCGGATCGCCGCGGTGTGGAACGTCCCCATGGCGGCCAACGCCGCCACCGCGGACATGCTCATCTCGTCGCCGATGCTGGCGGAGGCGTGGACCAGCCGCCCGGAGATCGGCGCGCGCACCTGGGACGGCAGCGCCCCCTCCGCCTGACGCGGGCACGCACGACGACGCCCCGGACCGGGCAGCGGGGCCCGGTCCGGGGCGTCGGTCGTCTCAGATGTAGATCGCGGGGTCGTCGACCTCGGGCTCCGGGGGAGCGGTCGACGGCTTCTGCCGGATCTTCGCGGGGACGCCCACGGCGACGGAGCCCGGCGGGACGTCCTTCAGCACGACGGCGTTCGCACCCACCTGGGCGTCGTCGCCGATCCACACCGGCCCGAGCACCTTCGCGCCCGCGCCGACCACCACCCGGTCGCCGACCGTGGGGTGCCGCTTGCCGCGCTTCATCGTCTTGCCGCCCAACGTGGCACCGTGGAACAGCACCACGTCGTCTCCGACCACCGCGGTCTCGCCGATGACGACACCCATGCCGTGGTCGATGAACAACCGGCGCCCGATCGTCGCGCCCGGGTGGATCTCCACGCCCGTGACCGCGCGGGACACCTGGGACAGCAGCCGGGCGGGCAGCCGCAGCGCGGGCTCGCGCCACATGCGGTGCGCGACCCGGTGCACCCACACGGCGTGCAGACCGGGGTAGGCCAGCGCGACCTCGACGCCCGACCGCGCGGCGGGGTCCCGGCGCCGGGCGGCGTCCAGGTCCTCGCGCAGGGTCCGCGCGAACCGCCGGACGCGTCGCCAGTGCGCGACGGCGTCCGGTGTCGGGCGGGGGCCGCGCGCCGGGTGGGGCACGCGGTCGCCCGTCGCGGGCAGCCGGGTGGTCGAGGTCATGGTGGGGGTCCCGTCAGTCCAGGAGGTCGGCGTACAGGATGGAGGACAGGTAGCGCTCGCCGAACGACGGGATGATCACGACGATCAGCTTCCCGGCGTTCTCGGGGCGCTTGCCCAGCTCGATCGCGGCGTGCAGCGCGGCACCCGAGGAGATGCCGACCAGCAGCCCCTCCTCGGTCGCGGCTCGGCGGGCGACGGCGACGGCCGTCTCGGCGTCCACGTCGATGATCTCGTCGTAGATGCCCGTGTCGAGGATCTCGGGGACGAAGTTCGCCCCGATGCCCTGGATCTTGTGCGGGCCGGGCTGGCCGCCGTTGAGGATCGGCGACTCGGCGGGCTCGACGCCCACGATCTGCACGCCCGGCTTGCGCTCCTTGAGCACCTGTCCGACGCCGGTGATCGTGCCGCCCGTGCCGATGCCCGCGACGAGGATGTCGACCTCGCCGTCGGTGTCCGCCCAGATCTCCTCGGCGGTGGTGCGGCGGTGGATCGCCGGGTTCGCCTCGTTCGCGAACTGCCGGGCCAGAATCGCACCCGGACGCTCGGCGACGACCTCGTTCGCGCGGTTCACGGCGCCCTTCATGCCCTCGGACGCGGGCGTGAGGATCAGCTCCGCGCCGTAGGCCCGCAGCAGCGCGCGGCGCTCCTTCGACATCGACTCCGGCATCGTCAGCACGACGTCGTAGCCGCGCGCCGCGCCCACGAACGCCAGCGCGATGCCGGTGTTCCCGGACGTGGCCTCGACGATGGTGCCGCCCGGCTTCAGCTCGCCGGACGCCTCCGCGGCGTCCACGATCGCGACACCGATGCGGTCCTTCACCGACGAGGCGGGGTTGTAGAACTCGAGCTTGCCGACCACGGTGGCGTCGACGCCCTCGGTGAGCTTGTTGATCCGCACCAGCGGGGTGTTGCCGATGAGCTGCGTCGCGTCGTCGTAGATCCGTGCCATGGGAGCCGTCCTTGTGTCGTTCCTACGGGGTCGGTGCGGTGCGCGCGGCGTGGGCGTACCCGGCCGCGGGTCGGGGGCGAGCGCTGGAGGCCGGGGCCCGCACGGGTCCCCGACGTGGCGCCGCAGCACCACGGAGCGGCCAGCGCTCTACAGACAGCGACAGGTGCGGGGCGCACGCGGGGCGGGGCGCCCGGCGGCGTGCGCGAGGAGCGGCGTGCGGCGCATGCCCGGCTCCTTCCCGTCGTGGTCGGCGTCGAGGCCGATGGGCCCGACAGTAGCGGTAACGCGCGAGGGGCGACAAAGATGCCCGGACCCCGTCGGCCCAGGTGGCACGATGCCGGGATGGACGACGTGCGCGACGACGCGGTGGACGTGCTGGGCGGCGACTGGGTGCGACGCACCCTGCCCCTGCGACCGGACGCCCGCGGGCTGCCGGTGGCCACGCTCGTGCACCGGCGCGGTGCCGGGACCGACCCCGCGCGCCCGGCGGTGCTGTACGTGCACGGGTTTGTCGACTACTTCTTCCACGACCACGTCGCCGACGCCCTCGACGCCCGCGGGTACGACCTCTACGCCCTCGACCTGCGCGACTACGGGCGCTCGATCCGCCCCGGGCGCCCGCCCAACGACACCACCGACCTCGCCGTGTACGCCGAGGAGATCGACGCCGCCGTCCGCGTCGTCCGGGAACGGCACGAGCGCGTCGTGCTGCTGGGCCACTCGACCGGCGGGCTCGTCGCCGCGCTGTGGGCGCACCACCGCCGCGGGCGCGGCCTGGTCGACGCCGTCGTGCTGAACTCCCCGTGGCTCGACCTGCGCGGGACCTGGCTCGAACGCACCGTGCTGACCTGGCTGCTCGTCCACGTCGTCGGGCGCGTCGCCCCGGGGCTCGTCGTGTCGCACCTCGGCGAGCACTACGGCCGCGCGCTGCACGCCGACACCGGTGGCGAGTGGAGCTACGACCTCGCGTGGAAGCCCGCCGAGGGGTTCCCCGTCCGCGCCGGGTTCGTGCGGGCCGTCCGCCGCGGGCAGGCCGACGTCGCCCGGGGTCTCGACATCGACGTGCCCGTGCTCGTCCTCGCCTCCGACGCCACCGGGCCCGACGACCGGTGGCACGACGCGCTGCTGACCACGGACTCCGTGCTCGACGTCGCCGACATGCGGCGACTCGCACCCCGGCTCGGGCGGCACGTCACGTTCGAGGAGGTCCCCGGCGGGGCGCACGACCTCGCCCTGTCGCCCGCGCCGGCGCGCTCCCGCTACCTGACGGCGGTGGGGGACTGGCTCACGCAGACGCTCGCCCGAGCCTGAGCCGCGCGCCCTTCCCCCGGGAGCGCCGGTGGGCGGCGAGGTCGGGCGCTCGGCGTCCCACCGAGCCACGTGCGGCGGCAGTACTCACAGGTCGCGACGTCGCAGGTGCAGGACCGAGGTCACCACCGCCGCGACCCCCCAGCCGGCGAGCAGCGCGACGCCGACGAGCCAGGGCATGGGCGTGCTTCCCGAACCTGTGACGGCGACGCTGCTCGCGTTGAACGGCAGCGCCGCCGCGACGCTCGGGAGCACGCGGTCCAGGAACGGGACGACGAGGATCGGCGCGAGCAGCACGACCGCCATGCTGAGCATCGCGTGGCGCAGCAACGTCGTCAGAGCGGCCGCCAGCACCGTCACCGTGATCGTCGCGCACAGGAACCCGAGGGCCACGCGGTGCTCCGGCAGACCGCCGCGACCGGCGCCGGGGTCGGTCTGGAGCCGGATGCCGCGGTCGATCCCGAAGACCAGCAACGCGCACGAGCCGTTGACCAGCGACAGCGCGAGCAACCGGGCCAGAGCGAGGCGGGTCCGGGACGGAACGGCCGTCAAGCCCACGACGAGCTCCCCGGACCGGTGGTCCGCGCCTGCGCAGACCGACGCGATCGCTGCGAACACGAGCAGGCAGACCGAGAACGCCAGCGTGTCCGGGAGCGTGCCGGGCTCTCGACCGTCCGAGGACACCCGAGCCGTCGCGAGCGCGGCAGGCGTGACGGCCAGCATCGCCACCAGGGCGAGGAGGACGCGGACGCCGGTGAGCGTCAGGCACCGGGTGGTTTCGGCGCGTGCCGCCGCCACGGACGGTGCCAGGGCCGCGGCCATCGCCCGGTTCATCCGATCTCCCGGTACCGCAACGCGCCGAACCACGTGGCCGCTCCCGCCGTCAACCATCCCAGCAGGATGACCAGGCCTGCCGCCACCGACGGGTCGGTGGCGTCCGGGGCGTACCCGAACAAGAAGGTCTTCGCCGCGATCATCGGCAGCAGTCCGTGGACGAGCGGCGAGAGCGGGAGCAGGACCCCCGACAGCGCCAGGACGAGCACCGCCACGATGGCCACGAGGGCAGGCATGGTGCTGCGCAGGACGGTCGTCAACACGCCGGCAACCACGGACATCACGGCGGAGTAGGTCAGCACCTTCGCGCCCACCAGCATCCCCGCGGCCGAGAGGACGACGTCGCGTCCCTCTGCGGGCAGGGCGAGCAGCAGGACGACGTCCGACATCACGAACGCCAGGATGGTGACGACGACACCCAGCACCACGGAGACGATGATCTGCACCGTCGCCAGCCGCCACCGGTTCGGAACTGCTGCCGCGGTCGTGCGGATCTGGCCCGTCCGGTACTCCTGGCCGCAGACGACCGCGATGAGGAGTGGGACGAACAGGGCCGCGCTCTGGTAGGGCGAGGAGAGGATGCTGTCCCGCACCGCCGTCTCGAACGAGGCGACGGTGCCGTCGTAGGCGACGAAGCGGCCATCCTCGAGCGTCTGCGCGAGGTCGGCCAGGAGCGAGACGTTCATCTGGGCGAAGTACACGTTGAGCGCGAGGATCACGCCCGCCCCGATCCAGAGGCTCCGCAAGGTCAGGGCTTTGGTGAGCTCGGCCCGGAGCGCGGCGCGGGTCGGGCCCGCACGGCCAGGGTTCGGCCGGTGCGGCGCGGTCGGCGCCGTCATACGGAGACCGTGGTGTGGTGGAAGTAGGCGGCCTCGAGCGACTCGAAGCCACCGGCGACCTCGGTGATGGTTCCCTCGGCGCGCACCTGGCCCCGGGCGAGGACGACGACGCGCTCGGCGACGGACTCGAGCTCGGTCATGAAGTGGCTGGAGACGAGCACCGTGGCTCCCTCTGCAGTACGGCGACGCAGGAGCTCCCGGATCCAGCGGATTCCCTCGGGGTCCAGCCCGTTCATCGGCTCGTCGAGCACGAGGACGTCGGGGTCACCGAGGAGCGCTGCCGCGATGCCCAGCCGCTGCTTCATGCCCAGGGAGTACTGCTTGACCCGCGAGCGGGCCGCACCGGTGAGGTCGACCTGCTCGAGGACCTCGTCCACGCGACGTCGACTGATCCCGTTGGTCTGGGCGATCCACCGCAGGTGGTCGACACCGCGTCGCTCCGGCACGGGCGCCGCGTTGTCGAGCAGTGCCCCGACCCGGCGCAGCGGGTACGGGCCCAGGTCCCCGTACTGGCATCCGTCGACGGTCGCGGTCCCGTGCGTCGGTCGGGTCAGGCCGAGCAGGGCCCGGATCGTCGTGGACTTTCCCGAGCCGTTCGGCCCGATGAGACCGGTGACAGCACCCGGGGGCGCCGTGAACGTCACGTCGGCGACGGCGACCTTCGTCGAGTACCTCTTGGTCAACCGGCTGATCTCGATCATCGACGACCTCTCGTCTCCAGGGTCCAGGGCGGTTCGACGACCCGCGTCGGGCGGAGCCGGCCACCGCCGTGGGCTCGCCGACGGGCCCTCCCCCCACCTCGACGCACGCGTGCGCCAAGCCGGCGCGCGCCGGTGCGAGGACCGATCCCTCAGGCGGCAAGAGTCTGGTGACACCCGTCACCCCTAGGTGTGATGACCCGAACCCCTGGGTGCTACGGACCCGGTGCGACAGTGCGATTGAGGGGTGCGTCCTCGCGGGAGTTGCGCGCGTCTAGGTGGTGCACCGCCGTACCTGCCTCGCAGACGGCGTCGTCGAGCAGCCGGTCGAGCAGAATCTCTCGGCTGTGCGGCACCGCGTCGTCCCCGACCTCGGACGGCGATCCGCGAGTGGGAGCAGGACCGCTAGCCGCGACCCCCCCACCGCGCCTGACCGCTGCTCGCGCGTGGTCAGAAGAGCGGCCAGGGGACCGCGGGCATCTCACCCTCGGGGGACGGGAAGACGCCCGCGTCCAGCAGGCGGGTGCTGCGCACCGCCAGCGCTGCGACCTCCGTCGGGTCCAGCAGGGCGCCCAGCGCGGTTCCGAGGTCGCCGGCGAGCCCGTCGCGCACCCGATCGACCCCCGCGCGCTCGTCGGCGGTCAGCGGCTCCCCGAGCCACCCCCACAGCACGGTCCGCAGCCGGGGCTCGACGTGGAACGTCACCCCGTGGTCCACGCCCGCCCGGTGCCCGTCCGCCAGCGGCAGCACGTGCCCGCCCTTGCGGTCGGCGTTGTTGAGCAGCACGTCGAGCACCGCCATGCGGCGCAGCGCGGGGGAGTCCTCGTGCACCAGCGTCACGTGGCGCCCGTCGCCGTCCTCGCCGTCGAGGACGGTCCGCCACCCGGTCGCGGGCACGGCGTCGGCGGGGACGAGGTCGACCGGGTCGAGGGCGGCGCCGTCGGCGCCCGCCGGTGCCTCCTGCCAGAGCTGCACCATCCCCTCCCCGAGCGGGCCGTCGCGCAGCCACGTGCGGGGCACGACACCCCACCCGGTCGCCTCGGACACGAGGTACGCCGCGCGCTCGCGCCGCGCGAGGGTCCCGTCGGGGAAGTCCCACAGGGGCTTCTCGCCCGCGACGGGCTTGTACACGACCCGGGTCGTCCCGATCCGGCCGAGGAACGTCGCGTTCGACGCGACCGTGATCCGTCCGAGGACCTTCAGCGGCCCCGCGTCGAGGTCGTCGGGGTCGTCGCTCACCAGGTGCCGGGGGCCGGGCACTCGTGCCCGTCGGGGTCCACCGGTCGGCCGCAGCGCGGGCACGCGGGGCGCCCCGAGGCGACGACCCGGCGGGCGCGCTCGGCGAACGCCCGCGCGGTGCCGACGGGCATGCGCAGCACCAGCGCCTCCTCGGGCTCCGGGTCCTCGGCGGCGAGGCGCGCGGCCTCCTCCTCGGACTCGACCTCGATCAGCGGGAACGCCTGCACCACGACCTGCCCGGTGCTGCGGTCGAACGACAGGCTGAGCTGCCCGAGCCGGAAGTCCTCCTCGACGGGCTGCTCCACGGGGTCGTCGTCCACGAGCTCCGCGACGGCGGCCTCGGGGACGCTGTACCGGTTGCCGTCCTCGACCATGAGGCCGTCGAGGACCTCGTCGATCTTCTCCGCGAGGGACGCCGCCCACTCCTTCTCCATCGCGACGGAGGTGGTGCGGCGTCCGGTGCGGGCCTGCAGGTAGAACGTGCGGGCGCCGGGTCGTCCGACCGTGCCGATGACGACGCGGTCGGGCCAGTCGTGCTCGTGGACGAGTGTGGCCATGCCCCCCATGCTAGGAGCGCCCGGCGACATCCACCGACCGGTCGCCCGGTCCCGCCCCGCCGCCCACGGCCGCGTCGCCAGCCGGTGCCGCCCCGCGCAGCCAGGACAGGTCCCCGGCCTCGGTGCTGGTCGCGACGACGTCCGGCCGCTCCGCCCCGTACCGCACGACCGACACCGACGCGGGCGACGCCCCGATCCGCTGGAACAGGTCGAGGTGCATCCCGAGCGCGTCCGCGAGCACCGCCTTGACGATGTCCCCGTGGGTCACGGCGACCCACACCGCGCCGGGCCCGTGCTCGGCGGTGACGGCGGCGTCCGTCTCGCGCACCGCCGCGACCGCGCGGGCCTGCATCGCCGCCAGCGACTCCCCGCCGGGGAACACCGCCGCGCTCGGCTGCCGCTGCACCGTCGACCAGAGCGGCTCGCGCGCGAGGTCGGCGAGCGGCCGCCCCTGCCACGCGCCGTAGTCGCACTCCGTCAGGCGCTCGTCCACCCGCGTCTGCGGCAGCGGCTCGTGCCGGGTGGTGATCGCGGCGGCGGTCTGGCGGCAGCGCTCCATGGGGCTCGTCACCACCAGGGCCAGCGGGACGACGGCGATGCGCTCCCCGGTGCGGTCGGCCTGGTCGTGGCCGACCTCGTCCAGCAGCACGCCGGGGCTGCGCCCGGCGAGGATCCCGGTGGCGTTCGCTGTGGTGCGGCCGTGGCGGACGAGCAGGACGGTAGCCATACGCCGAGCCTAGGAGTCACGCCCGGCCGCGCGCGTCCGCTACCGTCGCCGGGTGCAGACCGCGGGAGTGGTCGGCGGCGGTCCGGCGGGGCTGATCGCCGCGGAGGTGCTGGCCCGGGCCGGCGTGGCGGTGACCGTCCACGACCGGATGCCCTCGGTGAGCCGCAAGCTGCTGCTCGCCGGGCACGGCGGCCTCAACATCACGCACTCCGAGCCCCTGGACCGGATGCTGCCGCGCTACGGTGCCGCCGCCGAGCGGCTCGCGCCGATGATCGAGGCGTTCACCCCCGACGACCTGCGCGCGTGGTGCGCGGGCCTGGGGGAGGCGACGTTCGTCGGCTCCAGCGGCCGGGTGTTCCCCCGCTCGTTCCGCGCGACCCCGCTGGTCCGCGCCTGGCTGACCCGCCTGGACTCCCTCGGCGTGACGATCCACAAGCGCCAGCGCTGGACCGGCTGGACCGCCGACGGCGCGGGCCTGACGTTCACCGGCGTCGGCGCCGCCGACGACGGCACCCGCACCGAGGCGTCCTACGACGTCGTGCTGCTCGCCCTCGGCGGGGCGTCCTGGCCCCGGCTCGGCTCCGACGGATCCTGGGTGGACCTGCTCGCCGCGCGGGGCGTCGCCGCCGCGCCGCTGCGCGCCGCCAACGTCGGTGCGCGCGTCGCGTGGACCGCCGGATTCGCCGAGCGGTTCCAGGGTGTCCCGCTCAAGCACGTCGCTGTCTCGGTGCGCGGGCAGGACCAGGCGCCCGTGCGCGGCGACGCGATGGTCACCCGCACCGGCATCGAGGGCGGCCCTCTCTACGCCACGGGCGCCGCCGTCCGCGCCGCGCTCGACGCCGACGGCCGCGCCGTCCTGCTCCTCGACCTGCGCCCCGACCAGGACGCCGCGCGCCTCGCGGACCGCCTCGCCCGGCGCCGTCCCAAGGACTCCCGCTCGACGTGGCTGCAGCGCAGCCTCGGCCTCGACCCCGTCGCCGTCGGCCTGCTGCGCGAGGCGACCGGCAACGCCGTCCCCGACGACCCGGCCGCCGTCGCCGCGCTGATCAAGGCCGTCCCGGTCGTCGTCACCGAGGCCATGCCGATCGAGAAGGCCATCTCCAGCGCGGGCGGGATCCGCTGGTCCGAGGTCGACGACGACCTCGCGCTGCGGGCGCTGCCCGGAACCTTCGTCGCGGGGGAGATGCTCGACTGGGAGGCTCCGACCGGCGGGTACCTGCTGCAGGCGTCCTATGCGACGGGGGTGGCCGCGGCGCGGGGGATGCTCGCGCGGCTCGGCGTGGCCGGGGCCGCATCGGCGGGTCCCGAGGTGCCGGGACGGGCAGGGGAGCGGATGACGGGAATCGAACCCGCGTAGCCAGTTTGGAAGACTGGGGCTCTACCATTGAGCTACATCCGCGCAGGCCCACGGTGGGGCCGCCGGACCAGGGTACCGGCTCCGACGGGGGTACCCGCGCCACTAGACTCGGCGCCGCACGGGATGTGGCGCAGGTTGGTAGCGCGTCCGCTTTGGGAGCGGAAGGTCGTGGGTTCGAATCCCGCCATCCCGACCGACCGAGCCAGCCAGCGCGAGGGCTCCTGACCGGTACCGACGGTCAGGAGACCTCGTCGCGCTGGGGTTGAGCCGCCCGTCCGGGCGCCGGGGTGAGGCGGCGGGACGTCGGCTGGTTCCGGTTCGACTGCTCGCCCCTCATCGGACGGGAAGGAGATCGACGAGCGGAAGGGGGTCGCCGCGCAGTCGGGCGTGGGTCTCGACGTCGAACCTCCGGTCCCCGTACCGCAGCTTCTCCCGTTCCACGCCTTCCGCCAGAAACCCGGCGCGTCGCGCCACCGCGCAGGACGCGGGATTGTCCACCCGGTGCCCGAGCTCGAGGCGATGCAGGCCGAGCTCGTCGAACGCGACCACCGCCATCGTCGCGAGAGCACGCGTCGCAAGCCCCTGGCCCCGGGCGGGCTCGGCCAGCCAGTACGAGATCCACGCGGTTCCGTGCCTGTGCTCGACCGCGCATGCGGCGACGGTCCCGACCACCCGTCCGTCGAGCTCCACCGCCAGGTAGTGGTCCGCAGGTCCCCACGCCGCCATGGTCTCGACCACGTCGATCCGGCCCTGCGGGCCCGCGAGTGCCGCAGCCGGGACCTGCCTGTCCAGGTCCGTGGATCCGAGCAGGGCGTCCGCGAGGTCCCCGACGTCCGCCGGGAGCCAGCGCCGGAGCACGGGGCCTGTCCCTCGGGAGGACGCGGCAGCCGCCGGGTGATGCTGGGCGTCGGTCTCAGGCGTTGGCGGCACGAGTGCACGGTAGCGTCGCCGCGCAACCGGTCGCCCGACATATTCCTCCGCACAGCGGACGGTGCGGGCGGGGTGACCTCCAGCTGGAATCGTGATGATGTGACGCGCCACAGTCGGCACAAGCCCCCGGGGTGCGGTCGGCGCGACGCTCTCCTGGAGCCCGCTGCACGGATCGGCGAGATGGGTGACCGATCCGCTCACCAGATCAGCCGACCTCGTCCGCCGGCCCCTCGGCCACGATGACGACCCGCCCCCGGATCTCCGCCCACCGCACCAGGAATGCCCCCTCGTCCAGCCGCTTGCGCCGCAGCCACCCCGACACCTCGGCGTTGTGCTTGCTGGCGTTGCAGGACGCGCACGCGGGGACGACGTTGTCGACCGTGTACCGCCCGCCGCGCGAGATGGGCAGCACGCAGTCCTTCTGCAGCGCGGGTCCGACGGCCCCGCAGTAGGCGCAGCACCCCCAGGCGTCGAGGAGGTCCTGCCACTGCTCGGCGGTGAGGTCGTTGTCGACGCGGGCGAGGCGGCGCTGGCGGCGCTTCGCGTACCGGGCGCGGGCGGCGGGCGAGGTGCGGAACTGCGGGGGCACGCGCCGACCGTACCGCCTGCGGGCTGTCGTCCCGGGCAGTGTGACGGCGCGCGCACACGGGCGCCCACGCCCGCACGTGCCACATCCGTAGGGCGTCTGTCGAACTTCGACTTGACCTGGCCTTGACGTAACCTCGACCGAGCCGCGCCCCTGGTGCGGCAGCTCACGGACGCGAGTCCGGGTCCCGGCTCGCGTCGGGAGCCCGCGCGCGTACGGTCGGCGGGCCCCGCGCCCGTCACCCGTCCGGACAGAGGAGGTGCCCGCCGATCCGCGGCGGGCCGACCCGGATGCCGAGGCCGCCCCGCGGCCGGACAAGGACGACGCATGACCGCACGACACCCCCGTTCCCGCCGCCTGGCCGCTGCCGCCGGGATCTCCGCCGTCGCCCTCGCGCTGGGCGCCTGCTCGAGCGCGGCGGGCGCCGCGGACGGCGAGGAGTCCCGCGAGATCACGATCGCCGCCGTCCCGGGCTGGGACGACGGCAACGCGGTCACCGAGCTCTGGCACGCGGTGCTGGAGGACGAGGGATACGACGTGACGATCGAGTACGTCGACATCGCGACGACGTTCCTCGGGCTGAGCGCGGGCGACTACGACCTGTACCTGGGCTCGTGGCTGCCGGTGACGCACGAGGACTACCTGGCGCAGTTCGGCGACGACATCGAGACGGTCGGCGTGTGGAACTCCGACGCGCGCAACGTCATCGCGGTCAACGCGGACGCCCCGGTGGACTCGCTCGCGGACCTGGCGGCGCACGCCGACGCGTTCGGCAACCGCATCGTCGGGACGGAGGCGGGCGCCGGTCTGACCCGGCTCACCCAGGACGAGGTCATCCCGACCTACGGGCTGGAGGGCATGGAGTTCATCACGTCGTCCAGCGCCGCGATGCTGGCCGAGCTCGACGGGGCGATGGTCTCGGGCGAGGACATCGCCGTGACGCTCTGGCAGCCGCACTGGGCGTACGGCGAGTACGACCTGAAGAACCTGGAGGACCCGGAGGGCGCCTTCGGCGATGCCGAGGAGATCACGATCCTGGCGCGCACCGGTCTCGCCGAGGACCTGCCGGAGGTCCAGGGGTGGCTGAGCGACTTCACGATGGACCTGGACCGGCTGTCCGGCCTGCAGGCCGCGCTGTTCGTGGACAACCCGTCGGGGGAGTACGAGGAGCGGATCGCGACGTGGATCGAGGGGAACCGCGACTGGGTGGACGGCCTGACGGCCTGACGTCAGCGGTCGCGGTCCCCGTCGACCGTGAAGCCCTCGCGGGCGCGGCGCTCGTCCAGCGTCTCCAGCTCCTGGAAGAACGTCACCTGCCACCCGTCGGGCCCGGCGACCCGGGCGTTGACCGAGCGGAACGGCGTCCGGGTCGGCGGGGCCAGCACCTCGGCCCCGCCGGCCTCGGCCGCGGCGACCGCGTCGGCGGTGCTGGTGACCTCCAGCGCGAGCCGCAGGGCCGGGCCGGTGCCGGGCGGCATGCCCTCGACGGCGTCGACGGCGCGGGCGTGCTCCCGCGTGGCGAGCTCGATGGTCGCGGTCCCGGCGTGCAGGATCGCGACCCGGTCGTCCCCGGTGGTCGCGTAGGCCGCCTGCTCGGGCATTCCGAGGACGTCGCGGTAGAACCGGATCGCCTGGTCGAAGTCGTCGGTCTCGATGATGAGGCGCAGCTGGCGCGGCGTGGTGGCGTCGGTCACGGACGCCATGGTCGTCCCGGGACCGGGGGAGCGGTCAAGACCCGGGTCGGGTCCGGCCGAGGCGCCCGGCGAGCAGGGTCGTGGTGAGCACGCCCGCGACCGCCTGCGCGGCGAGCAGCCCGACGAGGACGAGCAGCTGCACCTGGGCGGCCTGCGCGGGTCCGGCGCCGCCGAGCAGCAGCCCGACGAACGCCCCCGGCAGGGTGACGAGCCCGGCGCTGCGGGTCTGGTCGATGCCGGGGACCAGGGCCCGCCCGACGGCGACGCGCGCGTGCTCCGCGACGGCCTGCCGCCCGGTGGCACCGAGGGCGAGCCAGCCCTCCACGACGTCCCAGCCGGTCCGCAGGTCGTCGCGCAGCCGCAGGCCGGTGACGGCGGTGGCGGACATCGCGCCGCCGATCATCTGCGCGGCGAACGGCACGAGCGTCGGCGTCCCGGGGGCGAGCGCCCCGCTGGCGACGACGGGAAGGACGGCGGTCGCGGCCCCGGCGAGCACCGCGAGCGTGAGCGGTGCGGCGGTCGCGGTGCCGAGGCCGACGCGGCGGGTGGCGGTCCAGCCCGCGACCGCGACCATGACCACGAGGTACGCGGCCGCCGCGCCCGGGTGCCGGAACACCCACGCGATGACGACGGCCACCGCGACGAGCTGCACGGCGGCGCGCAGCACCGCCACCGCGGTGTCCCGTCGGACCCGGACGCGGGCGGCGCCGGTCACGGCGAGGAACACCCCGAGCAGCAGCGCGCCGGCGAGCGCGGTGCGCAGGACGGTGGCGGTGGTCACGGGCGTGCACGCTACCGCTGGACCTGTTCGGGGTACTCGGGGCGCCGATGTGTGCTTCGATAGGTAGACGAGGTCGTCTACCGAGGAGGCGTCATGGCGGAGCAGCAGGCGGGACGGGGCGGGGAGATCGCCCGCACGGTCGGGCGGATCGGCCTCGGGGCGGTGCTCGCGTTCGCGGGCACCAGCCACCTGACGTTCGCCCGCGAGGAGTTCCAGGCGCAGGTGCCGCCGTGGATCCCCCTGGACGAGGACCTCGTGGTGCTCGGCTCCGGCGTCGTCGAGATCGCGCTCGGCACGGCGCTCGCGGTCGCCCCGGCGCGGCACCGGGCGAAGGTCGGCTGGACGGCCGCCGCGTTCTTCGTCGCGATCTTCCCGGGCAACGTCTCGCAGTACCTCACGCACACCGACGCCTTCGGGCTCGACACCGACGCGAAGCGGCTCGCCCGGCTGCCGTTCCAGGCGGGACTGGTGGCGTGGGCGCTGTGGGGGACCGGCGCGTGGCGCGACCACCGGCGCCGCCGCCGCGACGCCCGCTGAGGTGACCCCCGCGTTCACCTCCGAGGGGTAGCGGCGGCCCGTCCCGCACGAGGATCGTGGAGCCCACCACGGCGTGCGGGGCGGAGGGGGCGGGGACGGTGGTCGGTGACGTGCGGGACGCGGGGCAGGACGAGCGGGCGGTCGCCCGGGTCGCGGAGCGCAGCGGGCAGCGGCTCGCGGCGTGCGCGGGCCTGCGCGACGGGACGCTGCTGGACGTGAACGACCCGGACCGGGCCGCGCTGCGGGTGGACCGCGTGACCCGGTACCGCGCGGGCGCGGGCGCGGTGGCGCCCCCGGCTGTCGCGACGCCCGCCGACCTGGTGCACGCGGCGGCGCAGCGCCTGGGCGACCGGGTGCCCGAGCGGCTCGCCGCGACGGCGCGACCCGAGGCCGCGGTGCTGCTGGAGGCCGTGGTCAACCAGCCCGACTTCCTGCCCGCCCGCTACCTGGAGGACGGCGTCGTCGCGCAGCGCGCGGTGGGCCGGGTCGTGGTCCGCGACGACGGGCACGTGTCCGGGTACGGGACGGGCTTCCTGGTCTCCCCGCGGCTGCTGCTGACCAACCACCACGTGCTGCCGGACGCGGCCGTGGCGGCCGACGCGCTGCTAGAGCTCGAGTACCAGGAGGGCACCGACGGTCGGCCCCGGGCGGTCACCACCGTGGTCCTGGACCCGGCGACGCTGTTCGTCGCGGACGCCGAGCTGGATTTCGCGCTCGTGGCGGTCGAGCCGGTGGCCGACCTCGCCCGGTTCGGCTGGCTGCCGCTCACCGCCGCGCAGGGCACGGTCGTCGTCGGCGAGGAGGTGACGATCGTCCAGCACCCCGCCGGGCGCCCCAAGGAGGTGGTGCTGCGTGCCAACGAGCTCGTGGACATCGCCGAGCAGGTGCTGCACTACGTGGCCGACACCGAGCCGGGGTCGTCGGGGTCGCCGGTGTTCAACGACCAGTGGGAGGTGGTCGCCCTGCACCACGCGAGCGTGACCAGCCCGGACCCGGGCAGCACGTACGCGGTGGTGAACGAGGGCATCCGGATCAGCCGCGTGCTGGCCCGGCTCGCGCGCGCCGACGTGGACCCGGCGGGCCGGGCGCTGCTCGACCAGCTCGGCACCGCGCCCGCCCGGGTCGCGGTACCCGTCGGGACGCCCGGCCCCGGGCCGGAGACGGCGCCCGGGCGCGTCCCGGACACCGTCGTGGAGGTCCCGCTCCGTGTCACCGTGTCGCTGGGCACCGCCACCAGCCCCCCGGCCACGCCCCCGACCCCGCCCGGCGTCCTCGTCACGGAGGCCGTCGACCGGGACTACACGAACCGGCGGGGGTACGACCCCGACTTCCTCGGCCTGCCGCTCCCGCTGCCCGGCCCGGGGTCGCACGCCGCCGACGTGCTGCCCCCGCTGGCGTACCACCACTTCAGCGTCGTCCTGCACCGCACCCGGCGGCTGGCCCTGGTGGCGGCGGTGAACATCGACGGCACCGCCCTGGCCGCCCCGGTGCGCACGCGCGACCGGTGGATCCTCGACCCGCGCCTGCCCGCCGACCAGCAGACCGGCCCGGACGTGTACCTGGACAACGCCCTGGACCGTGGTCACCTGGTCCGCCGGGTCGACCCGGCGTGGGGCGCGCTCGCGGCGGCTGCGAACGACGACACGTTCCACTACACGAACTCCGCTCCGCAGCACGAGGACGTCAACCAGGGGGCGGCGCTGTGGCTCGGCCTGGAGGACTTCGTGCTGGGCGTCGTCGCCCGCGACCGGCTGCGGGTCAGCGTGCTCAGCGGCCCGGTGCTCGCGCCGGACGACCCGCCGTACCGCGGGGTGCTGCTGCCCCGGCAGTTCTACAAGCTGGTGGCGGTGCGCGAGCCCGGCGGGGACCTCGCGGTGTCGGCGTACGTGCTCAGCCAGGCCGACCGGCTGCCCGGGGTGCTGGCCGACGAGGCGACGTTCGGCGGCTACGGGACGTTCCAGGTGCCGGTGGCGACGGTCGCGGACCTCACCGGCCTGGATCTCGGGGCGTACACCCCCCACGACGCGCTCGCCGCCCCGGTCGGCCCCGGCGGTCGGGAGTCCGTGGCCGTCGGGCACCCGCTGCGCACCTTCGGCGACACCGTGCTTTGGCGGCGGTCCTCGCCGGTGCCGTAGGATCGACGGGCCGGTGCGGCGAGCCATGCCCGCACGCGCCGAAGCGTGCCGCCCCCCGAGGGCGTCGGGCCCAGCCCGAGACCGTGCGCTGCGCGCCCACGCCGGACCCCCGGCGCACACCGTCCGAGCAGTTGGAGAGCACTGAAGTGAAGAGCGCCGTCGAGACCCTGGAGCCCACCAAGGTCAAGCTGACCGTCGAGGTGTCGTACGACGAGCTCAAGCCGAGCATCGACCACGCCTACGCGCACATCGCGGAGCAGGTGAACGTGCCCGGCTTCCGCAAGGGCAAGATCCCGCCGCGCATCATCGACCAGCGTGTCGGCCGCCCCGCGGTCATGGAGCACGCCGTGAACGACGGCCTGTCCGGCTTCTACGCCGAGGCCGTGCGCGAGAACAAGCTGCGCCCGCTGGGCCAGCCCGAGGTCGACGTGCAGAAGGTCCCGGGCCTCGTGGCCGGCGACACCGACGGCGAGCTCGTCTTCGAGGCCGTGGTCGAGGTCCGCCCCGACATCGAGGTCCCCGCGCTGGACGGTCTGTCCGTCACGGTCGAGGGCACCGAGGTGACCGACGAGGACGTGCAGGGCCGCCTGGACGCGCTGCGCGAGCGCTTCGGCACCCTGGTCGGCGTCGACCGCCCGGCCGCCGAGAAGGACTTCGTCGTCATCGACCTGGTCGCGAAGATCGCCGACGAGGAGGTGGACACCGTCTCCGGCGTCTCCTACCAGATCGGCTCGGGCAACATGCTCGAGGGCCTGGACGAGGCCCTGACCGGCCTGTCCGGCGGCGAGACCACCACGTTCACGACCACCCTGGTCGGCGGCGAGCACGCCGGCGAGGAGGCCGCCGTGACGGTCACCGCGACGACGGTCAAGGAGCGCGAGCTCCCCGAGGCCGACGACGACTTCGCGCAGATGGCGTCGGAGTTCGACACCGTCGAGGAGCTCCTGGCGGACCTGCGCGAGCAGGCCGGCAAGGTCAAGGGCCAGAACCAGGCCGTGCAGGCGCGCGACCTGCTGCTGGAGCAGCTGCTGGAGCAGGTCGAGATCCCCGTCCCGTCGGGTGCCGTCGAGGCCGAGGTGCACCGCCACCTGGAGTCCGAGGGCCGCCTGGACGACGACACCCACCGCACCGAGGTGACGGAGCAGGCGCAGACCGCGCTGCGCAACCAGATCCTGCTGGACACCCTGGCCGAGAAGCTCGAGGTCAAGGTCAACCAGGGCGAGCTCGTGGACTACCTCGTGAGCGCGTCGCGCCAGTACGGCATGGACCCGAACACGTTCATCCAGACCGTCGACCAGCAGGGCCAGATCCCGGCCATGGTCGCCGAGGTCGCGCGCTCCAAGGCGCTGGCCGTGGCCCTGCGCCACGTCGCCGTCGTCGACGGCGCCGGTGCGGCCGTCGACCTGTCGGAGTTCATCGGCACGGACGAGGAGGAGGCCGCGCAGGCCGCCCTCGAGGAGGCCGCCACCGCGGCCGCCGACGAGACCGAGGTCGAGGAGACCGAGGCCAAGGCCTGAGCCACCCCGCTCCCCGCAGGGCCCCGCACCGGACGGTGCGGGGCCCTGCGCCGTCTCCGGGCCGAGCGCGGTCCGGGGTCACCCGCTGACGGACCCAGGCGCTCGGGAGGTGGGTACCCCGGGGCGACGCGCGCGGGGAACCCCCTGGGCCGACCCGGCGGGACGCCGCCCCCGACGGACGGTGGACCCGGGCGGTACCCACACCGCCACCCAGGAGCGCGTGGGGGACCCCCACGGGCGCGTGAGGGGAGCGGGAACGTGGATACCGTCGACACCATGGGCACCGCGGTCAGGGTCAGTCTCGTCGAGGACGAGCTGATGCTCCGCCGGATGCTCGAGCAGCTGCTGCACAGCCGACCCGGGGTGGCGCTCGTGCACTCCGTCGGCGGGTTCCAGGAGGCCCGGCTGGTGATGACGCCGGGCAGCACCGACGTCGCGATCGTGGACGTGCAGCTCGGCGACGGCGACGGCGTCGCGCTGGGCGCCCGGCTGCAGCGTGCGGACCCCGACGTCGGGGTGCTGCTGCTGTCGTGCCACGACGCGATGCCGGCGTTCCTGCTCGCCCAGGAGACCGCCACCAAGCCGTGGAGCTACCTGTCCAAGCGGTCCAGCTTCGCGATCACGACGCTCACGCGCGCCATCGCGGCGGCCGCCGCGGGTGAGCAGGTGGTCGACCCCTACCTGGTCGAGCGCTCGTCGGCCCGGTCCGACACCCAGGTGTCCCGGTTGTCGCCCGCGCAGTTCCGGGTGCTCGCCCTCGTCTCGCAGGGCCGGACCAACGACTGGATCGCGGGAGAGCTGGGGATCGCGGTCCGGTCCGTGGAGAACCACCTGCTCGCGGTCTACCGGATCCTGGGTCTCGACTCGGACGGGCACAACCGCCGGGTGCTCGCCACCCTGGCGTTCCTCCAGCAGACCAGCCGGTACCCGGCGACGTGATCCGTCGGCTCGCGGCGGCGACCTCACCGACCGGCGTGGTGACGCTGGTCGGGCTGCTGAACGCCGTCCTGTTCGCGCTGATGGCGTTCGCGCACTGGGTGGGGTGGGGCGGGCCCGACGGTCTCGAGTCGTCGGGGATGACGCCGGGGCAGGTGACGGCGACGTCGGTGTTCGTCGTGGTCGTCGACCTGGTGTGCGCGTTCGCCGCGGTCTCCCTCGTGGTGCTGACCCGGCCGCTCGGCCGCCGCTGGCGGTACCGGCTCGGCGCCGTTCTCACGGTGAGCGCCGCCGTCGCGGTGGTGCGCGTGGCCGCGCTCGGTGACGTCGGCCGGCCGGTGACGCTGGTGGACGACGTCCTCGACGGGGCCGCGACGGGCCTCGGCTACGTGGTCGCGCTCGTCGGCGCCCTGCTGGTCGCCGACCTCGTGGTCGCCTACGAGGCGCAGATGCGGGCGCGGACGGCCGCCGAGGTCGCCTCGGCGCGGCAGGTCGCCCGCCTGGAGGCGCAGGAGGGCGTGCGCCGGCGGCTGGTCGCGGACCGGCTGCACGGCGCCGTGCAGAACCGGCTCGTGCTGCTCGCGGCGGGGATCGACCAGGTGGTCGAGCGGCTGGAGCCGGACCGTCCCGACGACGCCGCCGCGCTGCGTCGGATCGCGGACCAGCTCGCGGAGGTCAGCGAGCGGGACGTCCGGGCGCTCAGCCACGAGCTGTTCCCGACCGCGGTGGACGTGTCGGTGGTCCGGGCGGTGCGGACGCTGCTGGACCGGCTGCCGCCGTCGGTGGCGGGGGCGCTCGACCTCGGCCCCACGTACCGGGACCTCGTCGACCACGGCACGGACGACCCGATCGTGCTGCCCGACCGGCTCGTGGTCGTGGACACCGTCGAGGAGGCGCTCACGAACGCCCTCAAGCACGGCCGGGCGCACCGCGTGCGGGTCCGGCTCGACGTCGAGCGGTGCGTGGCCGGCGACGCACCGCTGTGGTTGGTCGGCGTCGTGCGCGCCGACGGGCGCGGGCCGTCGGGGCACGTGGTCCTCGGTGGGCTGGAGCGGCTCCGCTCCCGGCTGGCGGCGCGCGGGGGTGGCCTGCACCTGACCGGCGACGAGCGGGGCTCCGTCCTCCGGTTCGACCTGCCGCTGCGCACCGCCGCGAGCCCCGAGGACACGCTGCCCGGTGACTGCGTGCCCTGAGGGGAACCGATGCTCCGCGTAGGTGGAACTACTCAGCGCGGGGTCCGGCCCGGCCGCGCCGCGCGGAGGCTCATCGGGCGCGGCGGCGGGCGCCGCCGGCACGAGGAGGCGCAGGTGGAGAGCGAGTCGACGCGAGCCGCTGTCGAGGAGGTGCTGACGTGGGTGGCGTCCGGGTGCGACGTGCTCGTCCGCGGACGGGTGGCGTCGGACGCCGCTGCCGTGCTGGACCTGCTGCAACGCTGGCCCGGAACCGGAGGAGTGCTGATCCGACCCGGTGGGGACCTGCCGCTGTCCGCCCTGCGGACGCATCCCGGGGCGCCACGCCGTGCGTCGGGGCCGACGTCGGTGGCCGACCTGGCCTCCTGGCTGCGGTTCGAGGTCGGGACGACCCACGGCCTGGTGCTCGTCGACGACCCGCAGGAGGTGGACCTCGACTCGCTGCGCCTGATCGCCTCGGTCGCCCGGCGCGCGGAGGCGCGGGTCGTCGCCGGCACCGGCGCGGACCTCCTGGCCGACGGCGGCCGGTGGTGCACGGTGCTCGCCCGGCGCGCCCCGGTGGAGGTGCGCGTCGCCCCGCTGGCCCTGCCGGACACGCACCTGCTGCTCGAGCGCGTGCTCGGCGGACCCGTGGACGCCGAGGTCACCGCGGACGTCGCCCGGTGGTCCGGGGGCGTCGCCCAGGTCGTCGAGCTGATCGGCCGCGCCGCGTGGACCGTCGGGGTGCTCGCGGTCCGCGACGGCGTCCGCACCCGGGTGCGGCCGTGGGAGGAGGTCCCCCTGGGGGCGGTGGCGCACCTGCTGCTGGCCGAGGCCGGAGCCGACCAGGTGGCGACGCTGGAGCGCGTCGTCGCCACGGACCCGCCCCCCACCCTGGCGGAGGTCGAGGCGTGGGCGGAGCCGGGGGTGCTGGACCGGCTCGACGCGTGCGGGCTGCTCCGCCCCGTCGGCCCGGACGCCCGCCTGGCCGTCGACCCGCCGGCGCTCGCCCGGGCGCTGGTGGCGCGGGCAGGACGCCGCCGCGTCCGCCCCTGCCCCGCGGCCG
>NZ_RFFI01000049.1 GCF_003696205.1 Cellulomonas triticagri | reverse complement strand
CGCGGCCCTCGCCGCCCAGCGGCGGCGAGGGCTCCCCGCCCCGGGCACGGTGGCCCCGGACCCGTGACCCCGGTGCCGGCCTGTCGGGCACGCCCCGGGCACGGCAGCCCCGGAGCGGTCCCCAGGGACCACACCGTGCTCCCGGGGTCAGACCCCGGGTGGACGCCGTCGCGGCGTGCCGGGGCGGAGGCTGGTCCGGTGCCGTTCACCCTCGCCCACCCGGCCGCGGTCCTGCCGCTCGCCCGCCGCCCGCTGGTGCCGGCCGCGCTGGTCGCGGGCTCGCTGAGCCCGGACGTCCCCTACTTCGTCCCCCTCCCCCGGTCGGCGGGCACCTGGTACGAGCCGTTCGTCAACGCGACGACCACGCACGCCTGGCCCGGCGCGCTGTCCGTGGCGGTGCCCACCGGGCTGCTGCTGGTCGGCCTGTGGTGGGTCGTGCGCGGGCCTGCTCGGGACCTGCTGGGAGTCCACCGGGACGCCGCGGCCCCGGCCTCCCGGGCACTCCCGACGACGCACGCGCCGCGCGCCCTCGCCCGGACGGTGCTCTCGGTCGCGCTCGGGGTGCTCACGCACGTGGTGTGGGACTCGTTCACCCACGGCGACGGCGTGGTGGTGCAGCACGTCGCCTGGCTGCGCGAACCGCTGGTCGGCAGCGTCACCGCGGGCCGCGTGCTGCAGCACACCAGTACCGCGGTGGGCCTCGGCGCGCTCGCCGTCGTGGCGGTCCGGGCGCTCCGGAGGCACCGGACCCGCCTCGCCGTCGACCGGGGGCGGGTGGCCGTCCTCGTCGGCCTCGCCGTGGCCGCCGCGGTGGGTGCGACGGTCGCCGTCGCCGGGACCGACGCACCCGGCGTCGAGGTCGCGCTCGCCGCCGCGGCGAAGGGTGGGGGCACCGCGCTCGTCACCGCCGTCCTGGTCGCGGCGGGTGCCTACCGGCTCGCCCGGGACGCCCGGCCCCGCACCGCCGGACGCCGGGCGGCGACCGGGCTCTGATCGCGCGTGCCCTCCCTGCGACACGCCCCCGCCGAGGCAGTCCCGGCGCTATCGTGCGGGCGTGCGGCGATCACCGAGGGTTCCCCTCCTCGCTCCCCTGGTCGCCCTCGGCCCGGTCCGCGCCGGAGGCTCCGAGGGCGACGCGGTCCTCCGGGAGCTCGTCACCGCCGTCGCGGCGCGGACCCCGTCCCCCGCCGACGCGCCCGAGAGGTTCGTCCGGTGACCGAGCAGCCCCTCCCGGGCGGCGGCATGGACGGCGCCGTCCGCTCGGGCGACACCGTGCGGCGGCTCCCCGGGGCGTGGACCGCGACGGTCCAGCGGCTGCTCGCGCACCTGCGGGCACAGGGCGTGCCGGGAGTGCCCCGACCGCTCGGGACGGACGCCGCCGGACGCGACGTCACCGAGTACGTCGAGGGCGTGGTGCCCGCGTACCCGCTGCCGGGCTGGGTGTGGGACGACGCCGTGCTGGTGGACGCGGCCCGGCTGCTGCGGCGGGTGCACGACGCCTCGGTGACGTTCGACCGCACCGGTGCGGTGTGGCGCCTACCGGTGCGGGAACCCGCCGAGGTGGTCTGCCACAGCGACGCGGCGCCGTACAACATGGTGTTCCGGGACGGGCGGCTCGTCGCGCTCATCGACTGGGACACCGCCGCTCCCGGCCCGCGCGCGTGGGACCTCGCGTACCTCGCCTACCGGCTGGTGCCCCTCGGCCCGGCGGGCGCCGACTCCGGACCCGTCCCGGACGGCGAGCGGCGGCGGCGCCTCGACCTGCTGTGCCGCACCTACGGCGACGTCGAGCCCGCCGACGTCCTGCCTGTCGTCGTCGAGCGGCTGCGCGCGCTGGCGGCGTTCACCCACGCCCGCGCCGGGGGCGATGCCGAGCTGCTCGGGCACGTCGACCTGTACCTGCGCGACGCGGCCTGGGTGGGAAGCCACGCGGACGCTCTGGCTCCCTGAGAAGGTGGTCGGGCCGCCCGGGGCGACGCCTCGTCGTCACGGCGACCCGCCCTCCTGGTCCAGGTGCGCGGTCAGCGTGTCCATCGTCCGGCCGAACGCGTCGTCCAGGTCGACCCCGTCGGCGTCGGCGACGGTCAGGACCGCCCCCAGGCAGTCCGCGAGCTCGTGCGCCAGCGCCTCGTCCAGGTCGTCCCGGGGTCGCACGCCCGCCTTGCCCTGGACGAGCTTCGCGAGGTCGCCGACGTCCCCGACGAGGCCGAGGACGATCTCCTCGGTGCTCCACGGCCGCCCGTACCGGGCCGTCTCGACCGCCGCGTACCGGGAGCGGACGTCCCGGGCGCGCGCCTGCATCTCCTCGAGCTCCGTCGTCCGGTGGTGCGCCAGCGGGTCGGCCCGCCGTGGCGGTTCCGCGAACCGGTCCGGCAACGGGGACCGAGGACCGCCTGCTCCGATCGGACGACGCCGGGTCGAACCGCCCCCGCGCGGGCCCCGACCGGCGTACGTTCCGGACCGTGGACGACTCCCGCACGACCCTGACGGTGGCCGAGGAGGACCTCGTGCTGCGCCGTCCGGGGCAGGCCGCCCGCGAGCAGGCGCTCGCGCTGCGGCGGGCCGCACCGGTCCGGACGGCCCTGGCCCGGCTGCTGCGCGTGCACACCGACGAGCGGGCCTGGCGGATCGGCGCCGACGGCGAGGTGAAGGTCGCGGCGCGACTCGCCCGCCTGGTGGCGAAGGACCCGCGCTGGCACGTCCTGCACGCCGTCCCGGTCGGGGCGGGCGACTCCGACATCGACCACGTCGTCATCGGCCCGGCGGGCGTGCTCACTCTGAACACCAAGCACCACCCCGGCGGCCGGGTGTGGGTCGCCGGGCGGACGCTGATGGTGAACGGGCAGAAGCGTCCCTACCTGCGCAACAGCGCCCACGAGTCGGCGCGGGCCGCACGTCTGCTCACGACGGTGTGCGGGGAGCCGGTCCCGGTGACGGGCGTCGTCGTCCTCGTGGCGGCGCGCTCGATCACGTTCCGGTCGGGCCCCGAGGACGCGCAGGTCGTCGGGCGGCGCGCCCTGGTGCCGTGGCTGCTTCGGCTGCCCGAGGTGATGGACGAGGCCGCCGTGGCCCGCGTGCTCGCGGCCGCCCGGGTCCCCTCGACCTGGCGCGGCTGAGGACCGGTGCACCCCGCCCTGCTGCGCCGGATCGACCGGGCGAACGCCCGGCACCCGTGGAGCCACAACGACCTCTACGCCCGCTGGGTGCTGCGCGGTCCAGGTCGGGGCGCGCGCCGCGTCCTCGACGTCGGCTGCGGCGCCGGGACCCTCGTCGGCGCGTTCGCCGCGCGCGGGGCGGTCGCCGTCGGTGTCGACGCCGACGAGCGGTCGGTGGCGCTGGCCCGGGCGCGACCGTCGTCCTGGGCGACGCCACCGTCTCCTCGGTCGCCGGTCAGCGGTACGACCTCGTGGTGTCGGTGGCCGTGCTGCACCACCTCGACATGGCGGCGGCGCTCGCGGCGTGGCGGTCGTGGGTGCGGCCACGCGGCCGGCTGGTCGTGGTCGGCTGCTACCGCGAGGTCTCCGCGGCGGACAGGTGGGTGAGCGCCCTCGCCGTCCCGGCGAACCTGCTGCTCGGCGCGCTGCTGCACCGCCGCGCCACGGAGGCACGGCTGGGGGCGACCGCACCGACGGCCGCCCCGGAGGTCACCCTCGCCGACGTGCGCGCGACGGTCCGGGTGCTGCTCCCGGGCGCGCGGGTGCGGCGGCGCCTGTTCTGGCGCTACTCGGTGGTGTGGACGGCGTCGGACACCGTGCGTCGAGTCAGCCGGACCCCCGGCCCGCCCCGGGTCCGTCCGCCGGTACGAGCACGCCGTCGGCCGACAGGTAGCGGTCCCCGGCCCGCGACCGAGCGCGGGCGACCTGCGCCAGCACGTCGAGCGCCGCACGCAGGTGCCCGGGCGAGTTGACGGGACCGGCTGCCGGGCGGCCAGGGCTCTCGGCAGCCGGCGTCGGGGGCCGTCGTCCTCCGCCCCCGCCTCTTCGCGCCGCGTCCCGGGCTCACGGTTGCGCGATGTCGGACCGGTCCCCAGATGTCACGCACGGTCCCCAGGACTCCGCGCACCGGTCCCCAGGCAGTGGGTCGCGGTCCCCAGGGAACCGGTCGCGGTCCCCAGGAAGCAGGGGTGGGATCGGAGGATGTCGGAGGTGCGGGATAGCGTCGTGACATGGCACCTGACCTGCGCGGAGACCCGGGCGGAGACGCACTCCGGCGGTCCACCGGCGTGCCTCCGCGGGCCCGCGCGGGCACCCGCCGTCAGGCCGCTCCCGACACCTCCCGGAGGGGCAGTCTGAGCCCCCTCCGGCGTCCGACCTCCACCCGCCTGGGCCCAGGCGGGCTGCGTCCCGTCCGCCGTATCCGCGCCACCCGGCGCCATGACGGCCCGCAGCTGCTCCTCGCCCACGGGCCCCGCCCCGTGCGCCGCGAGCTCGCGCCCGTCCCGGCACCCGGCACCTCGGATCCCCCCTCCGGACGTGCCGCGGTCTCCGGCGCGGCGCACGACGCTCGCGCCCCTCGGTCGCCCGGCGGGACGACCGTGCCCGGCGGGACCACGCTGCGCGACGGGACCACGCTGCGCGACGGGCTGCGCGCCCCGCGCACCCGAGCCCCCGGTGCGCGGCGCGTCGCAGGCCCGCGCACCTCGCGCGGGATCGGCCGCGCCGACTCGTCGGTCTCCGCCCACGCCGCCTCGCCCAGCAGCAGCCCCCGGATCCGGCGTGCGGCGGGCCCTGCGCACCCGTCCTCGGTGCCGGCCCGGGCCCGGGGCGTCCGTCCCGGCGTCCCCGCGGCATCCGGCGCCGCCCTCGACCTCGCCGCACGGGCGCCCGACCCCGTCCAGCGGTTCCCGTTCCGGCTGACCACCCCGGCACCCCCCGCGTCCGGCGTGGACCTGGACATGAGCGCCTTCGCACCGGGCCCGGAGCTCGCGGCGGTGCTCACGACGGTCGACCCGGCACGGGTCTCCGACTGGTCGCTCGTGGAGATGGTCGACGCGGCGGTGCGCCTCACCTCATGGGCCCAGGCCGTGTCGGCCCACCTCGCGGGACTGCTCGCCGAGCGCGACTCGATGCGGGTCGACGACCTGCGGGTGGTCGGCGGGCCGACGCCCGACCAGGTCGCCGGGACCGAGCTCGCGCTGCGCATGTCGTGGACCCGCTCCGCTGCCACCGCGCTCGCACGGCGTGGGCGCGCCTTCGCCGGTCCGCTCGCGGCGACCGGCGAGGCGCTCGCGCGCGGCCGCATCGACGCCGTCCGCGCGCACGCCGTCGAGCGTCGGCTCGCCGACGTGCCCGTCCCGGTCGCCCTCGACGTCCAGGAGGCCGTGCTCCCCGACGCAGCGGGCCGGACCGCCCGGCAGATCCGGACCGACCTCGAACGCGCCCTGATCGAGGTCGATCCCGAGGAGTCGCGCACCCGGCACGACCGTGCCCGCGCCACGCGGTGCGTCGAACGGCCCGTCGTCCTCCCCGACGGCATGGCGGCCCTGCGTGCCGTCCTCCCGGCCCCGGACGCCGTGCGCGTCCACCAGGTCCTCGACGCCGCCGCCCGGACCGCCCGCGCCGCGGGTGACCCCCGCACCCTCGACCAGCTCCGTGCGGACGGTCTGGTCGACCTCGTCGTCCACGACGCCTGCACGGGCACCGGCACACCCGAGACACCGCCGGACGACACCACCCCGCGCGTCCCTACGTCGGGCCCGGGCGCAGCACGCAGCCCGGCAGCCGGGCCGGGCACCGAGGCCGCACCAGACCACGCGGCGGCACCGGTGCCGCCGATCGGAACGGTGCCGCCGTCCGGCCTCGTGCCCGTCACCGGGCCGGACCCCGAGACCGCAGCGGGGCCGGCCGGGACGTCGGGAGGCTGCCGAGCACGCCGCAGACCCGACACCCTCGTCCAGGTGACCGTCGGCCTGGGCACCCTGCTCGGTGACGACGCGCGCGCCGCCGACCTCGACGGCTACGGACCGGTCCACCCCGACACGGCCCGCGCGCTCGCCGCCGGGGGTGTCCTGCGACGTCTCGTCACCGACCCGGTCTCCGGCGCGCTGCTCGACCTCGGGCGTACCCGCTACCGCCCCACCGCTGCGCTGGACCAGCACGTCCGCGCCCGCGACCGGACCTGCCGCCGGCCTGGTTGCGGCGCCTCTGCCAGCACGTGCGACCTCGATCACACCCGCGACTTCCACCAGCGGCCGGCCGACGGCGGCGACCCCGGGAGCACCAGCCACGACAACCTCGGCGCGCTCTGCCGCCTGGACCACCGACTCAAGTCCGTCGCCGGGTTCCGGCTGCGGCAGCGCTCGCCCGGGCGCTTCGAGTGGGTGACCCCCACCGGTCACACGTACGCCGTCGACCCCGAGGTGCTCGGCCCACCAGATGACCGTCCGCCCCGGTCGGACCCTCCGAACTCGGCACGGCCGCCGACCGCACCCCCGCGCTCCCCGGCCAGGTCCGCACCCGCCCCGACGTCGGGCCCGCACGAGCGCGACGTGGCCGGCCCGGTCGCGCACCCGGGCGGAGCCGTCGCACCGCCACCGGACGCGGTGCGGCGTGCTCTCGGTCTCGGCCCCGGGCGCCGTCCGGACCACCCGGATCCTGGTCGGGACGACGAGACCGACCCGCCGTTCTGACCACGCCCGCGGTCCTCCCGCGAGCCGGCGGCCCAGGCGAGGCGCGCGCGGCCCCCGGGTGATCGCCGGGCTTCCGGAGATCGCCCGGCTTCCGGAGATCGCCCGGCTTCCCCGGGCACGCCGCCGGCGGAACGCACGGCGCTGCCGAGCACGCGTCCGAACCGCGGCCTCGCTGCACCCCGGGCCCGCCCGGGTGACGCCCAGGGGACCGCGCCGCGCCGCCCTGGACGTCGGGACGGCACCTGCGCCCGGGCTGCGGCGACCCGGCGCGGTGCCCGGCACCGGTCGGGGGTGTCGGTGGCGGCCCCTAGGCTCGTGGTGTGACGACCACCGACCCGCAGCTCCTCGCCAGCACCACGACCGACGGCGCCGACGCTGGCGACGTCGAGGCGCCCGCGGAGCCGCGCGTCCCGGGGCTGTCGCCGTCGCGCGCGAACGACTTCCAGCAGTGCCCCCTGCTGTTCCGCCTCCGCGTGGTGGACAAGCGTCCGGAGCCGCCGAGCTCCGCCGCCGCGCGCGGGACGATGGTGCACACGGTCCTGGAGCGCCTGTACGACCTGCCGCTCGGGCAGCGCACCCCGGCGGCCGCGCACGCGCTGGTCCCCGAGGCGTGGGACGCCCTGCTGGAACGGTCGCCCGAGGTCGTGTCGCTGTTCGCCGACGACGCGGAGCGCGAGGCGTGGCTGGGCAGCGCACGGCTGCTGCTCGACACCTACTTCACGCTGGAGGACCCCAACCGGCTGGAGCCCGGCGAGCGCGAGCTCGCGGTCCGGACGCTGCTGGAGGACGGCCCGCAGCTGCGCGGCATCGTGGACCGGCTCGACGTCGCGCCGGACGGCGCGCTGCGCGTGGTCGACTACAAGACCGGCAAGTCGCCGAACCCCGGCTACGAGGGGACCGCGCTGTTCCAGATGCGGTTCTACGCCTACGTCCTGTGGCGCGAGCGCGGGGTGCTGCCGAAGATGCTGCAGCTCGTCTACCTCGGCAACGGCCAGATCCTGCGGCACTCCCCCTCGGAGGCGGAGATGCGGACCCTGGAGCAGAGGCTCCGCGCGCTCTGGGCGCAGATCGAGGAGGCAGCCCGCACCGGCGAGTGGCGTCCCCGGCAGTCCCGGCTCTGCGACTGGTGCGCGCACCGCGACGTCTGCCCCGCGTTCGGCGGGACGCCCCCGGAGATCCCCGAGGGCGCCGTCGAACGGGCCCTCGGGGTGACGCCGCTCGCTCAGGCGTCCTGACGAGCCGGGGCGTCCTGGCGAGCCGGGGCCTCCTGACGGCCGAGGGGCCGGTCGAACCGGGAGGTCCGGTCGGGCCGAGGGATCCGGTCGAACCGAGGGGGGCTCGAGCCAGGGCGCGCGTTCGAGCCGAGGGGCCCGGTCGGAGCCGGGGCGCGCGGTCGAGCCGCCGTGTCCTGACCCGCGCGGAGCCCTTGACGAGCCCGAGCCGCGGCACACAATCAGGTGGCCTCGGCGTCCAGCACGCCCTCCCCTCGGCCGGCGATCACGGTCGGGCGTCCGAGGTGGAGCCCCCGACCGACCGACCGGCCTGCCGCCACCCTGGGGCACGACGTCCGGCCGGCCGGCGGCGGGTCAGCCGAGGCGGTCGAGGACGTCCCCGGCGCCGATGCGGGCGAGGTCGGCGACGCTGATGTCCGCGAGCGAGCGGGTGGTGCTGAGACCGTCGATGTCGGGCAGGGCGCTGAACACCTCGACGGCGAGCACCCGTGCGCCGGAGGCGACGCCGGAGCCGATGCCCGCCGGGGAGTCCTCGACGACGACGCAGTCGGCGATGTCCACGCCGAGGCGCTCGGCAGCCAGCAGGTAGGGCTGCGGGTCGGGCTTGGGACGCTCGACCTCGTCGCCGGAGACGACGGCGGCGAAGACGCCCGCGACCTCCGCGAACGGCTCGGCGAGTACGCGGTAGGACGAGGTGACGAGGGCCTGCGGGACGCCGGCCTCGGCGAGGGCGAGCAGCAGCTCGCGCGCACCGGGCTGCCAGGGGGTCTGCTTCGCGACGCCGGCGGCGCAGCCCTGGTTGAGGTGGTCGACGATCTCGTCCACGGTGAGGCCGACGCCCCGGGACTGCAGGATCGCGGCGGAGACCTTCATCGGGTTGCCGACGAGGGTGAGGCCGTCCTCGTGGGTCCAGGTGCCGCCCCACGACTCGACGAGGGCGGTCTCGGTGGCCATCCAGATGGGCTCGGTGTTGACGAGGGTGCCGTCCATGTCCCAGAGGACGGCGGCGGGCAGCGCGGCGGGCAGCTCAGGGTTCGGGGCGGCAGGGGTGGCGTCGGTCACGGCGTACGGCTCCACGGGTCGTGCGGGAAGGGGTCCGCCGTCGACGCTACCCGGCCGTGGTGAACGTCCGGTGACGGTGCAGGTCGTGACGGGCGCGCGGCCCCGTGGTTACGGGGGTGTTTCCGGGTGGTGCCGGTGCCCGAAACACCCGGCTGCCTACCCTCGTCGCCACGCCGGAACCCCTCGCGGGCCCGGTCGGGACGCGCGACAACCCGGCCGGTCGCGCTTTGGCCCGGCGGCCGATGCCCGGGGTCCCGGGCGGCGGCGAGGCTGTTCCCGGCGCGGCACCGCGCCGCTCCCCGACGGCGCGGACCTCCCCCGGAGCGGTCGTGGCCGGGTCGGGGCCCGCACCCTCACCGACCGTGCAAGGAGCCCCCGTGAAGCGACACCTCCCCCGCCGGCGCCGCACGACGGCCGCCTCCGCCGCCGTGGCCGTGGCCGCGCTGCTCGCCCTGACCGCCTGCGGTGCGGGCGACGACACCGGCAGCGGCTCGACCGGGTCCGCCGACGGCGGTCCGCAGCCCCTGGTGATCAGCCTGGACAGCTCCGTGGACCTGCTGGACGCCCAGGCGTGGCGCACGCCCGCGGCGATGGTCGCGACGGGCTCGCTGGTCGAGCAGCTGATCGAGCAGACGTACGACACCGACGGCCTGGTCCGGACGGGCACGACCGAGTTCGAGGGCGCGCTCGCCGAGTCCTGGGAGGTGTCGGAGGACGGCCTGACGACGACGTTCCACCTGCGCGACGGGCTGGCGTTCGCGGACGGCACCCCGCTGACCGCGCAGGACGTGGTGTGGAGCTACCAGCGCAGCCTCCTGGGCCCGGGCTACGTGAAGGCGCTGCTGCCGTTCGCGGGCGTGCCGGACGAGACGGGCGTGACCGCGCCGGACGACAGCACGGTGGTGGTGACGAGCACGTTCGCGAGCCCGCTGCTCACGAAGATGGAGGCGATGCAGCCGCTCGGCGTGTTCTCGCAGGCCACCGGTGAGGCGAACGCGACGGACGAGGACCCGTGGGCGGGTGCGTGGTTCCGCGAGAACGCGAACTCCTCGGGTCCGTACACGGTGGCCTCGTACGACCCGACGCAGCAGCTGGTGCTGGAGCCGAACGAGCACTACTACGACCAGGACAAGATCGCGAACGCCGGGGTGACGATCCAGTTCGTCTCCGACCCGTCGCAGCGGGCGCTGCTGCTGCGGTCCGGCGAGATCGACCTGGCGCAGGGCATCCCGCTGGACCAGGTGCAGGCGATGGAGGACGAGGACGGCCTGACGGTCGTGTCCGAGGCGTCGAACCGCCTGGAGTACCTGGGCTTCAACACCTCCGAGGCGCCGTTCGACGACCCGCTGGTCCGCCAGGCGGTCGCGAAGGCGGTGCCGTACCAGGACCTGGTGGACCAGGTGCTCTACGGCTACGCGAACCCGGCGACGGGCGTGGTGCCGGCGACGATGGAGACCCACTCCGAGGAGGCGGGGACGTTCGAGGAGGACCTCGACGCCGCGCAGGACCTGCTCGCGGAGGCCGGGCTGCCCGACGGGTTCAGCTCGACGCTCTACTACAAGCAGTCGAACGCGGTCGAGGCCGCGGCGGCGGTGCTGGTGCAGGCGAACCTCAAGGAGATCGGGGTCGACATCGACCTCAAGCCCCTGACGGACGCGGACTTCACGTCGCAGACCAACGCCCGGTCGCTGCCGATGTACCTGAACAACTTCCTCGGCTGGGGCGCCGACCCGTTCTACCAGATGTACTACCTGGCCGGGTCGGCCGCGGGCACGAACTTCACGTCCTACGCGAACCCCGAGCTCGACGCCCTGCTGCAGGAGGGCGCGGCGACCGCCGACGAGGCGACGCGCGAGCAGATCTCGGCGGAGGCCCAGCAGGTCATCTACGACGAGATGCCCTTCATCCCGGTCTACAACCCCAACTGGACGTTCGTCGTCCGGGACGGCGTGTCCGGGCTGACGAAGGACAACACCGAGCAGCTGCGCCTGCAGTACCTCACCCAGGAGTGAGTCGGCGCTGAGCGCCGCGAGCACGGCCCGGGGCCGGGAGAGCCCGTCTGCTCCCCCGGCCCCGGGCGCACGACCCCACGACACCCATCCCCCGCTGACAGGAGCCCGACGTGACCCGGTACGTCCTGCGCCGCCTCGGCATCTCGGCGCTGACGGTCCTCGGGCTGGTCCTGGTCGTCTTCCTCGTCACCCGGATCCTGCCGGGCGACGCGGCGGCGGCCCGGCTCGGCCCCGAGGCGAGCGCCGACGACATCGCGGCGCTCCGCGCGTCGTACGGCCTCGACGACCCGCTGCTGGTCCAGCTGAAGGACTACCTGGTGCGTCTCGCCCAGGGCGACCTCGGCCAGGCCGTGTCCACCGGCCGCGACGTCGGCACCGAGCTGTTCGCCCGGCTGCCCGCGACGATCGAGCTCGCGCTCGCCGCGCTGCTGGTGGCGGTCGTCATCGGCGTCCCGGTCGGGGTGCTCGCCGCGGCGCACCGCGGGCGCACCGCCGACGCCGTCGGCCGCGTGTACGCGGTGCTCGGCTCGTCGATGGCGCCGTTCTGGCTGGGTCTGCTCCTGATCTTCGGGCTGTTCTCGACCGCCCGGCTGCTGCCCGGCCCGATCGGGCGGCTCCCCGTGGGGACGCCCCCGCCCCCGGACGTCACCGGCATGTACGTGCTGGACGCGCTGCTCGCGGGCGACCCCGCCACCGCGGGCCAGGCCGTCCGGTACCTGGTGCTCCCCGCGCTGACCCTCGGCATCGGCGCCTCGGCCGCCGTGGTGAAGATGGTCCGCTCGGCGCTGATCGCCACCGCCGGGACGGGCTACGTCCGCACGGCCCGGGCGTTCGGCGTGGCGCCGCGCACCGTGCTCTGGCGGGACCAGATGCGCAACGCGATGCTGCAGATCCTCACGTCGCTGGGCCTGGTGTTCAGCTTCCTGCTCGGCGGGAACGTCATCGTCGAGCAGCTGTTCTCCTGGCCCGGGATGGGCCGGCTCGCGTACGACGCCGTGCGCGCGAACGACCTCGAGATCCTGCAGGGCTACGCGATCGTCATCGGGATCCTCTACATCGCGCTCAACGTCCTCATCGACCTGGCGTACGGCCTGATCGACCCCCGCATCCGGCTCGGAGGTGCCCGCGCATGACCGCGACCGACACGGCCACGACCACCCCGCCCACGACCACCTCGCCCACCAGCACCGCCGACGCCGCGCGGGCGCGGACCCGGCGACCCCGCCCGTTCCTGTGGGTCGGCCTCGGCATCCTCGGCGTGCTCGTCGTCGTCGGGGTGGTCGGACCGTTCCTGGTGGCCGACCCGCTGGCGGTCGAGCCGTCCGCCGCGCTCCAGGCGCCGTCGGCGGCGCACTGGTTCGGCACCGACTTCTACGGCCGCGACGTGCTCGCCCGCGCGGTGCACGCGATCCGGCTGGACCTGATGCTCGGCGTCAGCGTCGCCCTGCTGGCGATGGTGGTCGGCTCCGCGCTCGGCGTCGTCTCCGGGTACCTCGGTGGCCGGGTGGACGACGTGATCATGCGCTGCGTGGACGTGCTGATGTCCTTCCCCGGCTTCGTGCTGGCGATGATCCTGCTGCTCGCCATCGGCGAGAGCGTCCCGAAGCTCGCGCTGGCCCTCGCGGTCGCGGCGGTGCCGCCGTTCGTGCGGCTGGTCCGCGCGGAGGCGCTGGCGCAGCGCGAGCTCGAGTACGTGGACGGCGCCCGGGTGTCCGGCGCCGGGTGGGCGCGGATCGCGTTCGGCCACATGCTGCCGAACTCGTTGCGCCCTGCGGCGGTGCAGTTCACGCTCGTGTGCGGCTACTCGATCCTCAACGTCGCGGGCCTGGCCTACCTCGGCATCGGCATCCACGCGCCGACCCCGGAGTGGGGCGTCATGGTCGCCGAGGGCGCGCAGAACATGCTGACCGGCCAGTGGTGGACGGCGTTCTTCCCCGGCCTGCTGATCGCGGTGACGGTGATGGGCCTGCACTTCGTCGGCGACGACCTGGGAGGCGACCGATGAGCGGCACCACGACATCCCCCACGACGGGCACGGCCGGCACGACCAGCACCACGACCACCGCGCACCCCGTGCTCGCGCTGGAGGGGCTGTCCGTCGAGGTGTCCCGCACCGGCCAGTCGCTGCTGCGCGACGTCAGCCTCACCGTGGCCCCCGGCGAGATCGTCGGCCTGGTCGGCGAGTCCGGGTCCGGCAAGTCGATGACGTCGCTGGCGGTGATGGGCGTGCTGCCCGACGGCATCGCGGTCACCGGCGGCCGCGTCCTGGTCGACGGGGCGGACGCGACGGGCACGGCCCGCCGGTCGGTCGCGCACCGGTTCGCGATGATCTTCCAGAACCCCAAGGACTCGCTCAACCCGCTGATGCGGGTCGGCGACCAGATCGCCCGGATGGTGCGGCTGCACCAGGCGGACGGCCCCGGCGCGGACCGGAAGGCGGCGCGCGCCGAGGCGGAGCGGCTGCTCGGCCGGGTGCACATCACCGACCCCGCGCGCGTGGCCCGGGCGTACCCGCACCAGCTGTCCGGCGGGATGTGCCAGCGCGTGATGATCGCGATGGCGCTGGCCTGCCGCCCGGCCCTGCTGATCGCCGACGAGCCGACCACCGCGCTGGACGTGACGGTGCAGGCGCAGATCCTCGCCCTGATCGCGGAGCTCGCCGACGAGACGGGTTGCGGCGTCCTGCTGATCACGCACGACCTGGGGGTGGTCGCGGAGCTCTGCGACCGCGTCGCGGTGCTGTACCGCGGCGACCTGGTCGAGACCACCGGGGTCGTGGAGCTGTTCGAGTCCCCCCAGCACGAGTACACGCGGTACCTGGTGACCGCGGGCGAGGAGGCCGGCCATGGCGCTGCTTGAGCTCCGGGACGTCACCAAGACGTTCTCGGTCCGCGGGCGAACCGTGCACGCCCTGCGCGGCGTCGACCTGGACCTCGACACCGCCCGGACCCTCGCGCTGGTCGGCGAGTCCGGGTCGGGCAAGTCGACGCTCGGCCGGGTCGTCGCCGGACTGCACGGCGCGACGTCGGGCACGGCGACGTTCGGCGGGTTCGACCTGCTGGGCTCGTGGGACCGCGAGCGGCGCCGGTCGGTGCAGATGGTGTTCCAGCACCCGTACCAGTCGCTCGACCCCCGGTGGACCGTGGACCGGATCCTGCGCGAGCCGCTGGCCCGGCTGTCCGGGACGCGCGGCGCCGCCGCGGGGACCCGGGTGGCCGAGCTGCTGGACCTGGTCGGCCTGCCGGCGACGATGCGCACCCGGCTGCCCGGCGAGCTGTCGGGCGGGCAGCAGCAGCGCGTCGCCATCGCCCGGGCCCTCGCGCCCGCGCCGGACCTGGTGGTGCTGGACGAGCCGACCTCCGGGCTGGACCAGTCGGTGCGGGGCCGAGTCGTCGCCCTGCTGCGCGACCTGCAGCAGAGCACCCAGGCCGCCTACCTGTTCATCACGCACGACATCTCGGTGGTCCGGCAGATCGCCGACGAGGTGGTCGTCATGCACCAGGGGCTCGTGGTCGAGCGCGGCGGGACCGCCGCCGTGCTGGACACGCCCCGCGAGGACTACACCCGGGCGCTGCTCGCGGCCGTGCCGGTCGCCGACCCGCGCCGCCGGGCACGCCGCCTGCCCGGCAGCACGTCCGGGCCCGGCACGACCCCGGCACCCGCCACCCCCCACGACGAGGAGATCGCCCGATGAAGTTCGGACTGGGAGTCCCCACCGGCACCGAGGGCCTGATGTACCCGGTGCCCTACGCCGACCCCGAGCAGGCCGTGCGGCTCGCGGTCGAGGCCGAGCGCCTCGGCTTCGACTCGGTCTGGGGCAACGACCACGTGACCACGCAGCAGTACGTCCGGGCCGAGTTCGACGCGCCGCCGCGGTTCTACGACCCGTACCTCTACCTGTCTTATGTCGCGGCGTGCACGTCCCGGCTGCGGCTGGCCACGGCGATCACCGTGATGGCGTTCCGGCACCCCGTCGTGGCGGCGAAGCAGGCCGCGACGCTCGACCAGCTGTCGGGCGGGCGGTTCATCCTGGGCGTCGGCATCGGCGCGTACCGCGAGGAGACCGACGCCATGTGGCCGGGCAACACGCTGCACCGCGGGCGGCAGGCCGAGGAGTTCCTCGCCTCGCTGGAGACCCTGCTGCGCGACCGCCGGTCGTCGTTCCACGGCGAGTTCCTCCAGTTCGAGGACGTCGAGTCGTTCCCGAAGCCCGCGCAGGCGACCCTGCCGATCCTGTCCGGCGGCAACGCCGTGGGGTCGAAGCAGCGCGCCGCCCGGTACGGCACGGGCTGGCTGCCCGCCGTGCTCAGCCCGGCCGAGGTCGCCGCGGGGCTCGCGGACATCCGGCGCGAGGCCGAGGCGATCGGCCGCGTGCTGCCCGCGGACTTCGACGTCGCCCCGCAGCTGTCGGTCGCCATGGGCACGTCCGAGGCGGACGCCATGGCCCGCTTCGAGCGCACCCAGCTGCACCAGCACATGCGGTCGCTGTCGAAGTCCACGCTCAAGGGCCAGCAGGACGGGTTCGCCGCCCGCAACCTCGTCGGCTCGACCGCGCAGATCCAGGACCAGGTGCATGCCTACGCCGAGGCCGGGGTCACCACGCTGTCCGCGCTGCTGTTCGCGTGCACCACCGTGGACGAGACGCTGGACCAGATGGCCCGGTTCGCCGAGGAGGTCATCGCGCCCGTGAACGCGGGCACCACCAGCACCACCAGCACCACGACGGCAGGAGACGCCCTGTGAGCACCACCCCCCGCCCCGCGCTCGTGGCCGCGCGGACCGCGCGCCTGCTCGCGCACCTCGCCGACGCCCCGTTCGACGCGGTGGTCGCGATGTCCGCCGCGAACGTCGACTACGCGACCGGGTACCGGTCGATGTCCGGGGCCGTGCACGGGACGTCGTCGGTCGCCGCCGTCGTCACCGGGTCGCGCACCGTGCTCGCCGGGCCCGTCGCCGACAGCGCCCCCGCGTTCGACGCGGGGATCGGCGAGGACGACTTCGTCGCGTTCGGCCGGTTCTACTTCGAGTCCGCCGGGTCGGCGGCTACGGCTACCCGGCTGGTGGACGAGCACCCCGGCGCGGTCGAGGCGATCACCGCCGCCGTGCACCGCGCGGGCGTCGGGACCGGCACGCTCGGGCTGGACGAGGCCGCGTGCCCCGCCCCGCTGCGCGCGGCCCTCGCCGCCGCCCTGCCCGACGTGGCCTGGGTGGACGCCACCGCGTGGCTCGCGGGCGTCCGCGCGGTCAAGCTGCCCGGGGAGGTCGCGCTGCTCGCCCGGGCCGCCCGGCTCGCCGAGGCCGGGATCGTCGCGGCCTCCGCCGTCGCCGCACCGGGCGTCACGGAGGCCGAGCTCGCCCGGGTCGTCGCCCGCACGATGGTCGACGGCGGCGGGCTGCCGAAGTTCACCGTCGTCACCTCCGGCCCGCGCTCGGCGCTCGCCGACGCCGTGAGCACCGACCGGCCGCTCGCCGCGGGCGACCTGCTGCGGTTCGACGTCGGCTGCCTCGTGGACGGCTACTGGTCCGACATCGGCCGCACCGCGGTGCTCGGCGCCCCCACCGATCTGCAGGCGCAGCGGTACGACGCGATCCTCGCCGGGCTCGACGCCCAGCTCGCCGCCGCCCGGCCCGGCGTCTCGGCGGCGTCGCTGTTCGACCTCGCGGTGGAGGTCACGCAGCGCGGCGGTCTCGCGCCGTACCGGCGGCAGCACTGCGGGCACGGCATCGGCCTGGAGGTCTACGAGGCGCCGATCGTCCGGCCCGGCGAGGACGTGCCGCTCGTCGAGGGCATGACGTTCTGCTTCGAGACGCCCTACTACGAGCTCGGCTGGGGCGGGATGATGGTGGAGGACGCGCTGGTGGTCACCGCCGACGGCGTCACGCCCCTCACCACGCTCGCCCGCGGCCTGGTGGAGGTCCCCGCATGAGCACGAGCACCAGCACCGCGAGCACCAGCACGAGCGCCTACACCGGCGTGCTGCGCGACGGCGTCACCGGGGCGACCGTCACCGAGGCCGAGGCGTACCGCCCGTCCGCGACGGCCCTCGCGCAGGACGTGCACGCGTATGCCTCGCCCGTCTACGACCTCGCCGGCACCACCGCGCTGCCCGCGCCGGGCACGGGGCCGGGGGTCTTCCGGTTCGCGTCGCTGCTGCCCGTCGACCCCGCCGGGCCGCTGGTCTCGCTCGGTGAGGGCGGCACCCCGCTGGTGCCGGTCCCCCGGGCCGGTGCGGCCGTCGGTCTGCCCGCCCTGCTGGTCAAGGACGAGTCCCGCAACCCGACCTGGTCGTACAAGGACCGGCTCGCGGCCGTCGCCGTGACCAAGGCCGTGCAGCAGGGGCACGACACCGTCGTGGTCGCGTCGACCGGCAACCACGGAGCCGCCACGGCCGCGTACGCCGCGCGCGCCGGGCTGCGCTGCGTCGTGCTCACCATCGCGTCCGTGCCCGAGACGATGAAGACGCTCATGCAGTCGTACGGCGCGGACGTCGTCGCGTTCGACGACCCCCGGGACCGCTGGGTCGTCATGCGCGCGGGCGTGGAGGATCGGGGCTGGGTGCCCGTCTCCGGGTACCTCAGCCCGCCGTCGGGCTCCAACCCGTTCGGCGTCGACGGCTACAAGACGATCGCCTACGAGCTCTGGGAGCAGCTCGGCGGGCGCGTGCCGGACGTCGTCGTCGCGCCCGTGGCCTACGGCGACGGCACCGCGGGGATGGTGCGCGGGTTCCGCGACCTGGTCGACCTGGGCCTCGCCGACCGAGTGCCGCGGATGGTCGCCGCCGAGCCGTTCGGCCCGCACGAGGTCGCGCTGCGCGACGGGTTCGTCCCGGGCGCCGCCGTGCCGACCGCACCGACCGTCGCGTTCTCCATCGGCTCCGCCATGGCGACCTGGCAGGCGTGGGACGCCCTGCGTGCCACGGACGGCGCCGCCGCGACCGCCGACGACGAGCAGGTGATGCGCGCGCAGGCGACGCTGGCCGCTTCCGAGGGGCTGTACCTGGAGGCGTCGTCGATCATCACGTACGCGGTGCTGCCGACCCTGGTGGAGCGCGGCGTCGTCGCGGCCTCGGACACGGTCGTGCTGCTCGGCACGTCCACCGGCCTGAAGGACGTCGGCGCCACCGCCGCGCGCCTCGCCCCGGTGCCCGTCATCGCGCCGACGCTCGCGGCGTTCGACGCGGTCACGAGTGCCACGAGCACGGCGACGAGCGGGGAGGGCTGAGGGTGCGGATCGCCTACGCCCCCGCCGGGCGCCGCGACGCCGGGACCGCCGTCGCGCTCGCCCGGCAGGCCGAGGACCTCGGGTTCGCCGAGGTCTGGCTCAGCGAGGACTACCTGGAGCGCGGCGCGTTCGCCGTGGCCGGGGCGGTCGCGGCGGCGACGTCGCGGGTCGGCGTCGGGCTCGGCGTGATCAACCCGTGGACCCGGCACGTCGCCCTCACCGCGATGGAGTGCGCGGCCCTGGACGAGGTGTCCGGCGGCCGGCTCACCGTGGGGCTCGGCGCGAGCAACCAGGGCTGGATGGAGGGGCGGCTCGGCATCCCGTTCGCGAAGCCGATCTCCACGCTCGAGGCGTACACGGCCGCGCTGCGCCGGCTGCTCGCCGGGGAGGTCGTGCGCGAGGAGGTCAACGGGCTGCCGCTGGACGCCGGGCTGTCGTTCGCGCCGCTGCGCACCGACGTGCCGCTGTACCTCGGGGTCAAGGGCGAGCGGGCGCTGTCCGTCGGCGCGCGCGTCGCCGACGGGCTGATGCTCTCGGTGCTGTCCACGCCCGCGTACGTGCGGTGGATCCGCGAGCAGCACCCGCGCCCGGACCTGCGCCTCACCGGCTACGCGGCGTTCTCCTGCGACGACGACGGCGCGCTCGCCCGGGACCGGGTGCGGTCGCGCTCCGCGCGGTTCCTCGGGATGCACGGGGCCTCGCCGATCACCGCCGTGCCCGGGCTGCCCGCCGACCGCGCCACCGCGCTGCGGGAGCGGCTGCTCGCGGGCGCCGACGGCGCGGACCTGGTGGACGACGACGTGCTGCGCACGTTCACGCTCGCGGGCACTCCCGACGAGGTCGCCGCGGGGATGCGCGCGTTCGCGGACGCCGGGCTGGACACCCTCGTGGTGATGGACGACGGCGTCTCCCCCGCGGCGCCCGCGCTGGACGCCGCCGCCGCGTGCGCGCGGGCTGCCGGCCTGCTCGCGTGACGGTCGCCGTCCTGGCCCCGGTCCTGGCCCTGGTCCTGATCCCGGGGGCGACGCCGTCAGGCGCGCGCGGCGTCCTCGTCCAGCGCCGCGCTGCCGTGGCTGTCCGCGCTGATGCCGAGCGCGAGCCCGCCCACGGCCAGCACGGCGAGCGCGACGTCGTGCACCCGGTGCAGGTCCAGCCCGCTGAGCTCGTGCACCCGGCGCAGCCGGTAGGCGACCGTGTTCGGGTGCACGACCAGGCGCCGCGCCGTCTCGGGCACCGACAGGTCGGTCGCCAGGTGCACGCGCAGGGTCTCCACCAGGTGCTCGTGCGCGGCGAGCGGGCGCAGGTAGCGGTCCTGCACGTTGACCACCATGCGCGGGTCCCGCATCGCGAGGACCTCCAGCAGGACGCCGGAGAACAGCACGACGTCGCGCTCCACACCGCGCCGCCGGGCGACGGCCAGCGCGCCGATCGCCTGGCGGCAGGACCCGCCGACCGCCGCGAGCCCCCGCCGCGGCTCCCCCACCGCGCCCAGGGCGGCGACGGCGGTGCGTCGCCGGTCCAGGCCGGCCGCGAGGCGGGTGCCGAGGTCGGCGACCGGGCCGTCGAACGGCAGGGCCAGCACGACCACGGGGCTGCCGTCGTCCTGCCGCACCACCCCGGACAGGGGCGACGTGCCGGTGACCGCGTGCAGGTGCGCGACGGCGTGGTGCCGGATCTCGGCGACCCGCGCCGGGTCGACGTCGCCGTCCTCGTCCACGGGTCCCGCGGGCGCCAGCGCGAGACCGACGACACGGGTCGCGTCGTCCACACCCAGACCCAGGGTGCGCACCAGGCGGGCCAGGTCGGCCGGGTCGATCGGCTCGCCGCTGACGAGGCGGTTCATCAGGTCCGGCTCCGTCAGCACCGTGCGCGTCGCGATCCGCTGCTGCATCTCGGCGTAGGTGCGCAGCATCGCGCCCTCGAGCTGGTCGAGGACCGTCACCACCTGCTGCTGCCCGGCACGCAGCGCGCCCACCGGGACGTGCATCCGGGCGCAGCGCGCCTGGAAGGTGTCCACGAGGCTGCGCTCGGCGTTGCGGTACGACTGGATGATCGCGGCCTGCGCGACGCCCTGCAGCGCGCGGCGCTCGCCGTTCGCCGCGGCGGTGGCGAGCTCGGCCTCCGACGGCGGCCGGTCCTCCATCACGCAGACCAGCACGTTGAGGATCGAGTCCCGCACCTGCCCGGACAGGTCGCCCCGGTCGACCACGACCTGCGGGTACGCGGGGACGCTCCGCCAGACCCGGTCGGTGATCTCGCCGATGATCTCCTCGAAGTCGGCGACCATCGACCGGGCCACCCGCAGCACCGCCTCGGGGCTCCTCGCCATCACGTCTCCCGTCGTCCCGCCCCCGTGCGCGGCACGTCGCCCGACCACCGCCCGGCCGCCATGGTCGCAGCCCCGTGTGTCCGGCCCGTGTCGTCCCCCGCACCCCGCCCCGCACCCCGCCCGCACCACCGGAGGACCGCATGACCGCCCAGATCGGGTACGCCGCCATGAGCGAGCAGTTCCACCCCACCGAGCTCGTCGACCTGTGCCGCGCGGCCGAGGCCGCCGGGTTCACCGGCACGATGGCCGCCGACCACTTCCAGCCGTGGGTGCCCGCGCAGGGGCACGCGCCGTTCGTCTGGAACCTGCTGACCGCCGTCGGCGCGGCGACCACCACCGACCTCGGTCCGGGCGTGACCTGCCCGTCGTTCAAGATGCACCCGGCGATGGTCGCGCAGGCGTCCGCGACGCTCGCCGCGATGTACCCGGGCCGGCACTGGCTCGGGCTCGGCTCGGGCGAGGCGCTGAACGAGCACGTCGTCGGCGGCTACTGGCCCGAGGCCCCCGACCGGTTGCGCCGCATGTGGGAGGCCGTGGAGATCATCCGCAAGCTGTTCAGCGGCAAGGAGGTCAAGCACCGCGGCGAGTTCTTCACTCTGGAGAAGACCCGGCTGTGGACGCTCGACGAGGCGCCGCCGATCTACATCGCCACCGCGGGCCCGATCACCGCGAAGCGCACCGGGCGCGAGGTGGACGGCATCATCACGCCCGGGGCCACGCTGGAGAAGGTCGGCGGGATCCTGGACAGGTTCGCCGAGGGCGCGCGCGAGGCGGGCAAGGACCCGGACGCGATGCCGAAGATCCTGCAGCTGCACCTGTCGTGGGCGCCGACGCACGAGGAGGCCGTCGCGAACGCCATGACCGAGTGGCCGAACGGGGGCATGAAGTTCCCCAAGGGCGACATCCGCTCGCCCTACGACTTCGAGCAGATGGCCCGGCTGGTGCGCCCCGAGGACTTCGAGGGCCGGATGCTCGTGTCCGCGGACCCCGACGCGCACCGCGCCGAGATCCAGCGGTTCGTGGACGCCGGGTTCACGCACGTGTACCTGCACAACGTGGGGCGCAACCAGCGCGAGTGGATCGACGTGTTCTCCCGCGAGGTGCTGCCGGCGCTCGTGCGCTGAGCGTCGGCAGCACCTCGCTGCGCCGCAGCAGGCTCGTCTTGCCGATCCCCGGCTCGCCGCGCACGACCAGCGCGCCGCTCTGGCCGTTGCGCGCACCCAGCACGACGCCCGCGACCCGGTCCAGCTCGGCGGCCCGGCCGAGCAGCGCCCGCGCGGGAGCCGTCATGGACGCCCACGATGCTGGACGCGGGTACGCGCTGTCCAGGGGTGCGCCGAGGGCTGGGCGAGCGCACCACCGGGTCCCGACCGGCGGTCAGACGACGTTGTAGTGCCGCAGGCGCGCGCGGCCGGACTCCACGTCGAGGACCGTGAGGCTCGGGGCCCCCGCGGGGACGAGGTGGGCCGCGCCGAGGCCGAGGCCCACGTCCAGCGCCGCCCGGACCACGCCGCCGTGCGCGACCACGAGCACCGGACCGGGCAGCGCGGCGGCGTCGTGCAGCGCGGCCGCCACCCGGTCGCGGGTGGACGCCGCGGGCTCGCCCCCCGGCGGAACCACCTCGCCCGCGCGCCAGCGGGCGTAGTCCGGGCCGATCTCGTCCGGGGTGCGGCCCTCCCAGTCGCCGAGCCCGTGCTCGGCCCACCGGTCGTCGACCAGCGGTTCGGGGGCCGCGTCCCACCCGCTGACCAGGATCGCGGCGGTCGAGCGGGCGCGGGCCAGCGGGGACACCACCACGGTGCGCGGGGCCCACGCCGCCACGGCCGGGGCCAGCGCGCGGACGTCCGCCCGGCCCTGCTCGCTGAGGTCCACGTCGGTCCGGCCCTGCAGGCGGCGCTCCCCCGTCCAGGCCGTGGCGCCGTGCCGGACCAGCAGGACGGCCGTCACAGCCGCGCCCCGTCCGGGCCGAACAGCGCGGCGGGCACGGCCGGCAGCCGCAGCCGGGTGCGGGTCCCGGGCTCGACGCGGCGGTCCGCGACGACGGTGATCCGCTGCGGGCCGGCGTCGGTCTCGCCCGAGCCGGCACGGCCAGCCGCGACCGCCGGGACCAGGCCGGTGACGAGGTGGTCGCCCGCCGCCGGGGTGGACTCGACCACGTCCAGGTCGACCTCCCCCTCGGGGTCGAGGCGCAGGTCCTGCGGGCGGTACATCGCGTGCCGGGCGGTCGCGCCGCCGGGGACGTCGGCCAGGCGCAGGTCCCCGCGCCGCAGCACGCCGTCGCGGGTCTCGCCGGCCAGCAGCACCGCGGGCGGGTTGCCGAGGAAGCCCGCCACGAACGCCGTGGCGGGGCGCTCCAGCAGCTCGGTGGGCGTGCCCACCTGCTCCAGGCGGCCGTCGCGCAGCACCGCGACGTGCGTCGCCAGCGCCAGGGCCTCCACCTGGTCGTGCGTGACGTAGACGCTCGTCGCCCCGGTGGACCGGTGCACCCGGCCCAGCAGGTCGCGCGTCTCCACCCGCAGCCGGGCGTCCAGGTTGGACAGCGGCTCGTCGAACAGCACGACCTCCGGCCGGGGCGCGATGGTCCGGGCGATGGCGACGCGCTGCTGCTGCCCGCCGGAGATCTGCGCGGGGCTGCGGTCGGCGAGGTCCGCGATGTCCAGGGCGGCCAGCACCTCCGTGACCCGCGCCGTGCGGTCCGCGCGCGACCAGCGGGCGACGGCCAGCGGCCAGGCGACGTTCTGCCGCACCGACATGTGCGGCCACAGCGCGTAGCTCTGGAACACCATGCCGGTACCCCGCCGCTGCGCGGGCACGAGCACGCCCGCCGCGGGGTCGGCGACGACGCGGTCGCCCAGCCGGATCCGGCCCGAGGTGGGCTCCTCCAGGCCCGCGAGCATCCGGAGCGTGGTCGTCTTGCCGCAGCCCGACGGTCCGAGCAGCACGAGGAACGCGCCGGACGGGACGTCGAGGGTCAGGTCGGCGACGGCGGTCGCGGCGCCGAACCGCTTGCCGAGGCCGTCGAGGGCGAGGGTGGTCATGGTCAGGACTCCTTGCGGCCGGGCTCGAGCCGGCGGGCGAGCAGGGTGGCCGTCACCGCGATCAGCGCGATGACGAGGGTGATGGCGTTGGCGTGCTGGGTGAAGCCCTCGGAGGCGTACCGGAACGTCGTCATCGACAGCAGCGGCGTCGCGGGCGTGACCAGCAGCACCACCACGGACAGGTCGCGGACCATCGTCACGAACACCAGGACGGCGCCGTTCGCGAGGCCGCGCGACACCAGGGGCAGGGTGATCCGGGCGAACCGGCGGGGTGCGACCGCGCCGGTCAGCACGGCCGCCTCGTCGAGCTCGCGGGACACCTGCCCGAAGGCCGCCCGCGCGGTCTGCAGGGCGAACGGCAGGCTGGCCGCGACCCCCGCGAGCACGAGGATCGCGAACGTGCCGTACAAGGCGGGCAGCGGGCCGGTCGGGGCGCCGAACTGCGCGATCACCGCCGCGCCGAGGGCGACACCCGGGATGAGGAACGGCACGTAGCCGAGCAGGCCGACCGTCGCGTGCAGGGCACGGGCCCGGGGCAGGGCGCGCAGCACCGCGGCGGCCAGCGCCCCGAGCACCACGGCGCACACCGCGACGACGACACCGAGCCGCAGGGTGCCGCCCAGCGCGTCGAGCACGGTGGGGTCGCGGAGCACGCCGCGCAGCCCCTGCGCGACCGACGGGTCCGACTCCCCCACCCAGTAGTGCCAGGTGAGGCCGCCGTCCAGGCTGCCGCTGCGGCGCAGCACGGTGCTCAGCGCGAGCACCACGCCGGGCACGACGGCCGTGGCCGCCACCAGCGCCCAGGCCAGCGCGGCCAGGGGCAGCCGCGCGGCACCGGTGCGGACGAGGCGGGCGCGCGTCGCCTTGCCCGTGATGGTCGAGTAGGACCGCCCCGCTGTCAGCCGGTTGCCGACCAGGAGCACCAGACCGGCGACCACGACCAGCACGATCGACAGCACGTAGCCGCGCTCCGCGTCGCCGGTGGAGATCGCCCCGTACAGGCGGGTGCTCAGCGTCTGGAACCGCACCGGCAGCCCGAGCAGCGCGGGGACCGCGAAGTTCGACACCCCCTCCGCGAACGCCAGCAGGAAGCCGGACAGCACGGCGGGCGCCACGGACGGCAGCACGATCCGCGTCGCGACGCGCAGCCGGGACGCGCCGGTGAGCTCGGCCGCCGCGACGACGTCGCCGCCGACGTTCGCCAGCGCCGCGGCGATCACCAGGTAGCTCAGCGAGAAGTAGTGCGCGACCAGGGTCAGCACCACCGGCACCGGACCCCACGCGAGCCAGTCCGGCACCGCGACGCCGAGCGCCGCCAGCAGCCCCGGGTTGCCGCCGACGCGGTCGTTGCGGAACACCGTCTCCCACGCCAGCGCGAGGGCGAAGGACGGCAGCGCGAACGGCACCGCGGCCAGGACGCCGATCACCTTGCGGCCGGGGACGTCGGACAGCACGACCACCCAGGCGAGGAACGCCCCGAGCACCGTGGCGAGCACGCCCGTGCCCAGCCCGACCAGGAGGGAGCCCCGCAGCGGCTGCCAGAGCAGCGCGTCCGCGAGCGGGCCCGAGGCGACGTCGCCCCAGGCGCCGTCCGCACCCGGCCCGACCGTCGCCCGCACCAGACCGCCCAGCGGCAGCGCCACCAGCAGGACCAGGACCGCGACGACCCCGGCGGCCAGCCACACCACGGGCCGCCGCGCGGCGGCGGCACCCCGTGCCGTCGCCGCACGCACGACCGACCTCACTGGACGGTGAGCAGGAAGTCGGCGACGTCCCCGCGCCGGGCGGCGGACGCCTCCGGGTCGATCTCCCACGCGCCGAGCTCGTCCAGCGAGACCGCGTCGGCCGGGGCCTCCACGTCGGTGCGTGTCGGGTAGTCACCGGCGACGTAGAAGGGCTCGAAGCCCGGTCCCCCGGTCCCGGAGTCGTCGCCCATCAGGAAGTCCGCCAGGAGGCGGGCGGCCGCCGGGTTCGCCGCGTCAGCGGTCACGCCGATCTGCGCGGGGAACGCGATCCCCGGCGACGGGGCGACGCCGGCGGCGACCTGCAGGGCCCAGCCCTCGTCCTCGTTGTCGCGGCGGTCCGAGTACGACGTGAACCCGACCGGCGGCGCCGCCTGGCCTGTGGCGCCGACCGCGGCGTTCACGGTGTCGGTGTCGTCCACCAGCACCGCGTCGTTCGCGTACAGGTCCGCGAGGAACTGCAGGCCCGCGTCCTCGACGCCCTCGTCCAGCACCAGCGCCTCGCCGGTGTGCTCCTCGTACGCGGCGGCCATCTCGTCGGCCCGCAGCGAGAGCTCCGTCGCGAGGTCGAGGTAGTCGCCCCGGACGTTCGGGTCCACCAGCACGACCTTGCCCGCCCACTCCGGTTCGGTCAGCGCCCACAGGTTCTGCACCGGAGACCCGTCGGGGTACGCCTCCTCGTTGTACATCAGCACCTTCGTCGACAGCCGGTTCGCGACCAGCGGGGACCGGTACTCCTCCGGCAGCGCGCCCGCGACCCGCGGCGGCACGTACGGCACCAGCACGCCGTCCGCCAGCAGCTCGGTCACCACGACCGGGGCGTCCGAGACGTACGCGACGTCCGCCGTCGCCGAGCCGGCGGCGTGCTCGCTCGCCAGCCGGGTGATGAGCTCCGTCGAGGAGATGTCGCTCGCGACGACGTCGATGCCCGGGTACTCGGCCTCGAACGCCGCCTCGACCTGCGCGATGCGGCTGGTGAACGCGTACACGGTCACGGTGCCCTCCTCCTGCGCGCGCTCCACGAGCTCGTCGTGGGTGAGGGCGTCCCAGTCGGTGGTGTCGGGCTCGGCGGCCGGGGAGCCCGCGCCGCAGGCCGTGAGGGCGGTGAGGGCGAGCGCCAGCGGGACCGCGGCGAGGGCGGTGCGGGTGCGGGTGCGGATGCGCGAGGGCATGGCGGGTCCTGTTCTCCGAGGGGTGGCGTGCGGGGGCACGAGGGGTAGGACGGGCGGGACGGGTGGGACGGGCCGGTCTGCGGGGGTCAGGCGTCGAAGCGCTCCAGGAGCCGGCCGAGGCGGTCGAGGGCGCCGATGACGCGCTCGGGCGCCCGGCGGGCGAGGGTGAGGACCAGGGCGTTGGCGATGGCCATCGGGACGGTGAGCGACAGGTAGGCGTCGTCGTGGCCGCGCGGCGCGGCGAGGATGACGTCCGGCTGCGGGACGACAGTCAGCAGGGTGTCCGTCAGCAGGGCGGTGACCGCACCCGCGGCCGCCGCCTCCTCCAGGACCGGGCCGAGCAGGTCCGGGACCCGCCGGAACGCGCACACCAGCAGCACGTCCCCCGGGCCGAGCCCCGCCAGGTGCTCCGCGACCTCGCGGGGCTGGGACACGGCCGCGCCGGAGGCGACGACGCCGGAGCGGCGCAGCCGCCGGACCAGCAGCTCGACCAGGGCCGTCGCGTTGCCCTGGCCGAGCACCAGCACCCGGCCCGCGGCGGCGATCCGGTCCGCGAGGTCGTCGAGCTCGTCCTGGGTGACGTGCCGCGGCACCTCCGCGAGGGCCGCGACTTCGTCGTCCACCAACCCGCGCAGCACGTCGTCGGGGTGCCGGTCGAGGCGCTCGCGGACCCGCTGGGACGGTCCGTCCCCGGCGAGGTAGTCCCCGCGCAACGCGTCCCGCAGCCGCGGGTAGCCGTCGAACCCGAGACGCTGCGCCATCCGCGTCGCCGCGGACTGGTGCAGGCCCAGCGGTTCGGTCAGGTCGGCGGCGGACCAGAACGCGGCCTCCGCGGGCCGGGCCTGGAGCACCGCGACGAGCCGGCGGTCGGTCGCCGTGAGGCGGTCGCCGCGGCCCTTGGCGAGGTCGGTGATGAGCACGTTCCGGACGCTAGGTGCAACGGGACTTGCATCGAGCGCAAGCCGAGCACGTTCACGTGCCGTTCACGGACCTGCCGTCCGGCGGTCGCCGGGCGGGCCACCTGACGGCCCCGCGACGGCCCTGCCACGGCCCTGCGACAGTCCTCCGACGGCCCCGGCCGGCCCGTCGGGTTCCCGATCCGGCCCGTTCTCACCCTGTGACGACACCCACGGGCGGCTCCGTTCAGGTGCCGCGGGCGCGGGCCGACGGGAGAGGACGAGCCGCACCACCCCCGGCGGCGCCCACCACCCCCCTTGGAGGCCTCCGTGCCCGGCACGAGCCCGACCGTCCCCACCCGCTCCCCCTGGTTCGCCAGCCGCCCGATCGCCGTGAAGATCGGCGCGATCGTGGCCGTCCTCACGATCGTCGCGGCCGGCATGGGGGCGCTGGCCGTCGCGAGCGTGCAACGGCTGGGGGCCGGGCAGGCGACGCTCTACGAGGAGGACGTGCGTCCCCTCGACATGCTGGACGAGATCCAGCGCACCTTCCAGGGCACCCGGACGCGGGTGAACCTGTACGCGTTCACGCCCGCCGCGGACCGTCCCGCGCTGGCCGAGGAGATCGCCGGGCGCGAGGGCGACCTCATGGCGCTGCTGGACGAGTACGCGCCGCTCGCCTCCGACCCGGAGCGCGCGGAGCACGCCCGCACATCGGCCGCCGCCTACCACCGGGCGTTCGCCGAGGAGTTCGCGCCGGCCGTCGACGCCGGGGCCACCGACGAGGAGCTGCAGGTCGTCTACGAGGCGTCGGTCTACCCGACCGGGGACGCCGCGCTGGAGGACGTGTCCGCGGAGTCGGAGGCCAAGGCCGAGGCCGCGCGCGTCGAGTTCGAGACCGGCACCGCGCTGGTGTCCAGCACCCGCACCACCCTGGTCGTCGCCCTGGTCGCCGGCATCGCCGTCGCGCTCGCGCTCGCGGTCCTCGTCACCCGGCAGATCGTGCGCACCGTCGCCGAGGTCGGCCGCTCCGTGGAGGCGCTGTCCCGCGGCGACCTCACGCGCACGCCGCAGGTGCGGTCCGACGACGAGCTCGGGCGGATGGCCCGCGCGCTCGGCACCGCGCAGGAGTCGCTGCGGACCACGCTGGCGTCCGTCGCGGGCGTCGCGACCTCCGTCGCCGGGGCCGTCGAGCAGATGTCCGGCGCGAGCAGCCAGGTCCTCGCCCGGTCCCGGGACACCTCGGCGCAGGCCGGGGTCGTCGCCGCGGCCGCCGAGCAGGTGTCGCGCAGCGTGCAGACCGTGGCCGCCGGCGCCGAGGAGATGGGCGCGTCCATCCGGGAGATCGCCCAGAACGCGTCCCAGGCCGCGCGCGTCGCGGGGCAGGCCACCGAGGCCGCCGCCGTCACCAACGACCAGGTCGCCCGGCTCGGGGCCTCGTCGCAGGAGATCGGCAACGTCGTCAAGACCATCACCTCCATCGCGGAGCAGACCAACCTGCTGGCGCTGAACGCCACCATCGAGGCGGCCCGTGCGGGCGAGGCGGGCAAGGGCTTCGCGGTCGTCGCGGGGGAGGTCAAGGAGCTCGCGCAGGAGACCGCCAAGGCCACCGAGGACATCGCGCGCCGCGTCGAGGCCATCCAGGGCGACACCACCGGCGCCGTCGCCGCGATCGGGGAGATCGCGGGCATCATCACCAGCATCAACGACTACCAGCTCACCATCGCCTCGGCGGTCGAGGAGCAGACCGCCACGACGACGGAGATGTCCCGGTCCGTCGCGGAGGCCGCCACGGGCTCGGGCGAGATCGCCACGAACATCACCGGCGTCGCCTCGTCGGCGGAGACCTCCGCGGGCGTGCTGGAGCAGGTGGAGGCCGCCGTGCGCGACCTCGCCACGCAGTCCGCGGACCTGCGCCGGCAGGTCTCGGCGTTCACGTACTGACGTCGCACCACCCGTCGTGACGGCGGGCCACCTCGGCGCCGGGGCACGACCCCCGGCGCCGAGGTGCGGCCCCGCCGGGTCCCGGCACAGGATGGGAGCATGACCGCTCCCCGACCGCGCCGCGTCCCGCGGCTGCTGATCGCCCACGCGGTGGTCGTGATCGTCCTGTCCCTCGTCCTCGTGCTGCTCGCCGTGCCCGAGGCCCCCGACGCGAACATCGGTGCCGGGCTCGCGTACCTCGCGGTGCTGCCGTTCGGGCTGCCGTGGACCGCGCTGCTGCTGCTCGCGCCGCCCACCTGGCCGAGCGGGGCGCTGCTCGCCTGCGCCATCGGCGCGGCGGTGCTCAACGTGGTCCTGCACGGGCTGCTGCGGGTGCACCTCGCGCGGCGGCAGGCCGCCCGCGACGTCGCGCTGCCGTCCGGTCCGGCCCCGGCACGGCCCCGCTGAGCGCGCTCACCGCGGGCGTGCGCCGGGCCTCGCGCGCCCTGGCCCGCGTCCCCTGGCTCGCCCGCGCCGTGCGCACCACGGTCGCCGCGGTCCTCGCCTGGCTGCTCGTCACCCTGGTCCCCGGGCCGTGGAGCGAGTATCCCTACTACGCCCCGCTCGGTGCCGTCATCGCCTCGTCGGCCTCGGTGCGCGGGTCGACCCGGCAGTCCGCCCAGGCGGTACTCGCCATCGCGGTCGGCGCCGTGATCGCGCGGGTCGTCGACCTGCTCCCCCTGCCCTCTCTCGTCGGGCTCGCCCTCGTCGTGCTGCTCGGCGTGCTCGCCGGCGGGTGGCGGGCGGTCGGCGACCAGCGGTCGTGGATCCCGTCCTCCGCGCTGTTCGTCCTCATCATCGGCAACGCGGACCCGGTGGGCTACGTGTCCGCGTACGTGGGGCCCACGCTGGTCGGCGCGGGGGTCGGCATCGGCGTCTCCGCCCTGCTGCCGCCCCTGCCGCTGACGCCGGCGGACCGCGCGCTCAGCCGGTTGCGCGACGCCGCGGGCGACCACCTGGACGCCCTCGCCGGCGCCCTGCGGGACCCGGCGCAGGAGGTGCCGGGGCCGGCCGTCCTCCGGGGCGCGCGGGACG